>NZ_CP068047.1:600000-960000 GCF_016698645.1 Devosia oryziradicis | reverse complement strand
TCGCGCCTCCGCCCGATCACGGCCACGCGCTCCGACCTCCAGGTCATCGAAGCCTCGATCCGCGAAACGGTCGATGGTCGGGACATGATCCGCAACCAGCCTTTCCTGCGCATAAGCGCCACGCTTGCCACCGCGCCGACATCGCTGTCCGAGGGAATCCCCGACTACGATCCGGTGGCCATCCTCAATGCCACCCAGCCAATTGCCGCGACGGCGGGTATGGATATCAATACCGATGTCTATGGCGCCGAGGTCGAGGGCGAAGTAGCGGTGAAGCTCGCCGAAATGCCGATGACCTTCGTGCCGCCGCGCGCCATTTCCGATCAGTCGGCCGCCGAATATGTGCGCAGCGTAGTCGAGGCCACCTTCTTCAGCGATGATCCGGCCGCTCCCACCCTGGCCTATGCGGCGCTGGCGCCGTCCGTGGGAGACCTGGGACTGTTGCCCGGTTCGGGGACGCTGGGCGGTATCGTCGAAAACGTCACCGTCATGCCTCAGACCACCCAGGCTGCCGATGCGGCGCTTGGCCGGTCCGAACGCATCCTCACCATCAGGGAGCGGACCCCGCTGGAAGACATTATGCGGCGCAACGGTTTCACCGGGCCGATGATCGAAGCCATCGAGGACACCCTGGCCAATGTCTTCCCCTCGACCGAGCTACCTGCGCGCGCCCGCCTGCGCATCCTGTTCGGCCCGTCGCGCACCTCCAATACGCTTATTCCCTATCGGCTGAGCATCTACTTCCACGATGACGGCAGCAATCTCGATGTCCATCGCGCCACCGTCGCCCTGACCGACAAGGGTCAGTACGTGCTCGGCCTGGCGCCGGCGGAAATCACCTTCCCCGACGAGGACACCGAGGAAGTCAACGTCGCCAACCTCCCCAGCATTTATCGCTCCATCTGGGAGACGGGCCGCAAGCATGACCTGGACGATGCCACCATCGAGCGCATCATCGGCATGTTCGCCTACGACGTGGACATGACCAAGAAGATCGCTGCCGGCGATTCGATCGAAATCCTCGAGACGGCACCCGATGCCGAGGGTCGCACCGAACTGCTCTATGTTGGCCTCACTCTGGGGACGACCAAGCGCCAGCTTTACCGCTTCGCGACGGCCGATGGGGTGGTGGATTTCTACGACCCCGACGGCGAAACCGGCAAACGCTTCCTGACCCGCCGCCCGCTGGAAGGCGGCGGCACGCTGCGCTCGCGCTTCGGCTACCGCATCCACCCCATCTTCCACACCCGCAAGCTCCACACCGGCGTCGACCTGGCGGCCCGCTCGGGAACGCCGATCTATGCGGCCGGCGATGGCATCATCAAGTACTACAAGTGGCAGTCCGGCTACGGCAACAAGGTGGAGATCGAGCACGTCAACGGCTACGAAACCGCCTATGGCCACATGTCGCGGTATGTCGATGGACTGGGGGTCGGCAGCCATGTGCGCCAGGGCCAGATCATCGGCTATGTCGGCTCGACCGGCCAGTCCACCGGCCCGCACCTGCATTTCGAGATCAAGATCAACGGCAACCTGGTCGATCCGCTCAGCGTCAAGCTCCCCAAGGACAACGTGCTGCCCCAGCAATATGAGGCGCAGTTCGAGCAGACCATGGCCCAGATCAACGATCTGATGGCGCGCGAGCCCGCGCCCGTCACGGTCGCCCAGGCCAACCCCTAGCGCGACTTGCGTTCGAGGGTCAGCCAGGCAATGGCGGCCGAGACCAGGCTCAATGCCGCCGTGACATAGGCCACGGTAGCAAAGGCGGCATCTGTCGCGGCCAGGCGCAATGCCTCTTCCTGCGCGCTCAGCCCTTCCGCCGCCATGCCGAAGAAAATCGGCAGTTCGGCCGCCGGTCCCAGCGCTGCGTCGAACACCGGGGCAACGATGGCACCCAGCAGGGCGACAGCGACCAGCCCAGCCACTCGCGCCACCGCATTGTTGACGCCCGAAGCCACGCCGGTATCGCCGTCTTCCACCGAGGTCATCACCGCCGTCGAAAGCGGAGAAACCACCAGGCCCATGCCCAGCCCGAGCAGGACCATGCATGGTAATACGGCCAGCCACACCGAGTGCATCGGCGCGGTGAGGCCCAGGCCGGCAAAGGCACCGGCCACGATCAGCGAACCCAGCGCGATCAGCGGTCCCGGTCCGAACCGGTCCGCCCACTTGCCGCTGAACGAGGAGAGTGCCGTCAGCGCCAGGCCCAATGGCAGCAGTGCGATCGATACGGTCGCCGGCGACACGCCCCAGCCACCAATCATCGTCATGGGCAGGAAGAATATGGTGCCGCCCAAGGCAAAATAGAGGGCGAAGGTCAGCCCGTTGGCGCCGGAAAAACCGAGATTGCCGAAAAGCCTGAGGGGTAGCATCGGGGCCGCAATCCGGGCCTCCCAGATGAGGAAGGCCACGGCCGATACGAGCCCGGCGCCGCACCAGACGATTGAGTGCGACGGCGGCGGGGCCCCTTCGCTGCCATCGCCGGTCAGGCCGTAGGCGATCAGCATCAAGGCCAGCGTGGCCAAAATCGCACCCACCACATCGAGCCGCCGCCCGGCTTCCGGACGATCCGGCGCCACGCGGAACCACAACAATGCCAGTGCCACGAGGCCCAGCGGCAGGTTGATGGCAAAGACCAGCCGCCAACTCCACTCACCCAGAGCCGTCAACATGAAGCCGCCAATAATCGGCCCACCGATTGTGGTGAGCGAGGAAGCGGCGGCCCAGATGCCGATCGCCCGACCCCGCTCTTCGCGCGGATAGGCCTTGGCAATGATGGCGAGACTCCCCGGCACCATGAAAGCGGCGCCGGCCCCCTGCACGGCCCGCGCGATGATCAGGACCAGCGGGGTTGGCGCCATTGCGCAGATGAGCGAGGCCGCGACGAACACGGCGATGCCCAGACCAAAGGTGTTGCGCAGGCCGAACCTGTCCCCCGCCGCGCCGCCCAGCAGGATCAGCGAGGACAGGAACAGCAGATAGCCATTGCTGACCCACTGCGCGTCGGGCAGCGTCGCCCCCAGATTGGCGCGGATGGCAGGAATGGCGATCGAAATCACCGAGCCGTCGATGAAACCCATGCTCGATGCCAGGATAGCCGCGACCAATACGAAACGGCGGCTCTGCGGCGCGGCGATATCCTGGCTCATGATACGTCCGGTGCTGATTCCTGCCCGAGCCTATTCGGTGGCGATGTAGACCGCCATCTCGTTGCCGCCCGGCTCGCGGAAATGGAAGCGCCGTCCGCCGGGAAAGTCGAACTGCGGACGGGTGATCAGGCCGCCGGCAGCGATCACCCGCCGCTCCGCGGCGTCGAGATCGTCGGTCCGTACCACGGCCATGGTCGAGGACACCTTTTCCGCTGCCTGGTCGATGCCGCCATCGATGCCGGCATTGTTGATGCCATCATAGTCTGGACCATAGCTGGTGATGCCCCAGCCGAAGGCGGCCTGGAAAAAGGCGCTGGTCACGGCGCGGTTGCTGGAAGGGAACTCGATATAGTCGATTTGGTCTGCCACTGGACTGCTCCGTAGTTCTCTTTTTGTTCTACATTGTTACGGTTGCCGAGGCAATGAAAAAGGCCGGTCCTGCGACCGGCCTCGTCCGTCTTGTTTATGCGGCAGCGTCGGCTGCGCCGGCCCCGCCGGGCAGCAGGACAATGCCATCGTCATTGGCATCGACCACTACGCGCGAGCCATCGCTGACCCTGCCACCCAGGATTTCCTCGGCCAGTCCATCCTGCACCGCGCGCTGGATGACACGCTTGAGCGGTCGCGCTCCATAGGCGGGGTCATAGCCCTCATTGGCCAGCCACTCGCGGGCCCGCGGCGTCAGCTCGAGACTGATGTCACGATCCTTCAGCAGCGACAGCAGGCGGCCGAACTGGATGTCGACGATCGACCCCATATGCTCGCGCCCGAGGCGGTGGAACAGCAGGATCTCGTCGATGCGGTTGAGGAATTCCGGCCGGAAGGCCGCCTTGACCATATCGAGCACCTTGCCCCGTACCAGTTCCACCGAATCCCCGTCCTTGAGGTCGACGAGATATTCGGCGCCCAAGTTGGAGGTGAGGATGATCACCGTGTTGCGGAAATCCACCGTCCGACCCTGCCCGTCGGTCAGCCGCCCGTCATCGAGCACCTGGAGGAGCACGTTGAACACATCGGGATGGGCCTTCTCGATCTCGTCGAACAGCACCACCTGATAGGGCCGGCGCCGCACGGCTTCGGTGAGGACGCCGCCCTCGTCATAGCCGACATAGCCCGGAGGCGCGCCGATCAGTCGGGCCACCGAGTGCTTTTCCATGAACTCGCTCATGTCGAGGCGCACCATGGCGGTCTCGTCATCGAACAGGAACTGGGCCAGCGACTTGGTCAGCTCGGTCTTGCCCACCCCGGTTGGCCCCAGGAACATGAACGAGCCGATCGGCCGGTTCGGATCCTGCAGACCGGCGCGCGAGCGGCGCACCGCCTTGGCGACAGCCGCAACCGCTTCGGCCTGCCCGATGACGCGGGCACCGAGCGAGGCCTCCATATGCAGGAGCTTCTCGCGCTCGCCTTCCATCATCCGGTCGACCGGGATACCGGTCCAGCGGCTGACCACCTGGGCGATGTCGCTTGACGTGACCACTTCGGCGGCCATGACCGGGTCGGCCTTGCCGTCGCCATCGGCGTCCTCGGCTGCCCTGATCTTCTTCTCCAGCTCGGGAATGACGCCATAGGCCAGCTCACCCGCCTTGGCCAAGTCACCCTGGCGCTGGGCGATTTCGAGCTGCGACCGTGCCGCATCGAGCTCCTCCTTGAGCTTCTGTGACCCCTGCAACCGCTCCTTCTCAGCCAGCCACTTGGCCGAAAGGCCCTGTGCCTGTTCCTCGAGATCGGCCAGCTCGGTTTCGAGCCGCAGCAGGCGCGTCTTGGAGCCCTCGTCGTCTTCCTTCTTGAGCGCCTCACGCTCGATCTTGAGCTGCATGATGCGGCGATCGAGTTCGTCCAGCGCCTCGGGCTTGGAATCAACGGCCATGCGCAATCGCGCCGCCGCCTCGTCCATCAGGTCGATGGCCTTGTCGGGCAGGAAGCGGTCGGTGATGTAGCGGTTGCTGAGGGTCGCCGCGCTCACCAGCGCCGAATCCGAAATCCGGATGCCGTGATGCAGCTCGTACTTTTCCTTGAGCCCGCGCAGGATCGAGATCGTGTCTTCCACGGTCGGCTCGTCGATAAAGACAGGTTGGAAACGACGGGCCAGCGCCGGGTCCTTCTCCACATGCTTGCGGTATTCGTCCAGCGTCGTCGCACCTACGCAGTGGAGTTCACCCCGCGCCAAAGCGGGCTTCAGCAGATTGGACGCATCCATCGCGCCATCGGCCTTGCCGGCGCCGACCAGGGTATGCATCTCGTCGATGAACAGGATGATCTGCCCGTCCGAAGAGGTCACCTCGCTCAGCACGGACTTGAGGCGCTCCTCGAATTCGCCGCGATACTTCGCGCCGGCAATCAGCGCACCCATGTCGAGCGACAGCAGGCTCTTGTTCTTGAGCGATTCGGGCACATCGCCATTGACGATGCGGATGGCGAGGCCCTCGGCGATGGCGGTCTTGCCGACGCCGGGTTCACCGATCAGCACCGGATTGTTCTTGGTGCGGCGGCTCAGCACCTGGATGGTGCGGCGGATTTCCTCGTCGCGACCGATCACCGGGTCGAGCTTGCCCTCGCGCACATCAGCCGTGAGGTCGCGCGCATATTTCTTGAGTGCGTCATAGCTGTTCTCGGCGGTGGCCGAGTCGGCATTGCGGCCCTTGCGGATTTCGTTGATCGCCTCGTTCAGCGTCTGCGGGGTGAGGCCTGCCGTGGCAAGGATCTTGCCCGCATCGGTGTCCTTTTCCACCACCAGGGCCAGCAGCAGACGCTCGACGGTGACGTAGGAGTCGCCCGCCTTTTGCGCCGCGCTTTCGGCGGTGTCGAATACGCGCGCCAGTTCGCGCCCGAGATAGAGCTGGCCGGCATCGCCGGATACGGTGGGGATCTTGGCAATGGCCGCTTCCACGCCCGCCCGCGCCGCCTTGGGGTCACCCCCGGCGCGCTCGATCAGCCCATTGGCCATGCCCTGGTCGTCATCGAGCAGGACCTTGAGCAGGTGGATTGGCGCAAACTGCTGGTGGCCCTTGCCCAGCGCCAGCGCCTGGGCGCTCTGGATGAAGCCACGGGCCCGCTCGGTATATTTCTCGATATTCAAAGCAACTCTCCTTGTCTCGCCCGCTGCCCGGCCCCGGAGGCACCTGAACACGCGGCGGAAGCGTCGTCTGATGAAACGCCCGACATTCGGCACTGCTCCATCACGGGATCATATATGGGGAGCGTTTGGCGAGGGAAAAGAGGGCGAGCGCACGTGCCGCCTGGATCGCGGTTGTCGAATAGATGGCGAGCCGTATGCCAGGATGGCAACGGGCGAACCCCGAGACGGCTTTCGCCTCGTAGGGATAAAAAAGTGAGACGGAAGCCGCCTCGGGGTGCCGGTTTTTGGAGCAGCACCGGGCCGGTCGCGCACACGCTTCCGTCCGGGCTCGAACCTGTGGGAGAGGCAAAACCCCCACCCGGCCCGCCCCGCCACTGTTCGCCTGCAGGCCGCCCATGCGGGGTGATGGAGGGAGGATACCGGAGGTTTTCGGGAGGGGGATAAGTCCGGCAGGAAGGAAGAGTATCCCCTCCTAGCCTCCCCCTGAAGAGGGGGAGGAATACGCCCGGTGGTTGTCGGAGATAGCGCCTTAAACTCGATCGGTCCCTCCCCCTATCAGGGGGAAGTTAGGAGGGGTACCGCTCCTTTCCGAGAATGCCCAGCAAACGAAAAGGCCGGGCGTTTGGCCCGGCCTTTCAATCTTACTCGGCGGCTCCGCCGCCTGCCGTGAGGAATGCCGGCAGTTCACCGACATCGGGCTGCTCGGCCCCGGCCAGATCATCGCCACCGGCGGGACGGCGGCGGCGCGGACGGCGCTCCCGCGGCTTGCGCCCCTCGCCTTCGGCTTCCGCCGGCTGCTCTGCTGCCGGGGCCGCTGCCACTTCAGTGGTCGCAGGCTGGGCCGACTCGCCAATGGGCATAGACTGCTGCACTTCGCCTTCGGGGCGGAACCGGTCACGATTGCGGTTGCGGTCACGACGGTCGCCGCGCGACTGGCGCTCACCATCCTGGCCGTCACGCTGCTGGCGCTGCTCGCCCTGGTGCTGGCGCGGCTGCTCGCCTTCGCCGGGCTGCTCGTCGCCATCCTGCTGCACATATTGCTGCTGCGGCGGCTGCTGCGGCTGGGGCGAGGCGAAACGCGAATTCATGTCGGGCATGTCATCGTCGTAATCGTCGTCCTGCCCTTCGGGGCGCTGACCGTTCTGCGCCTGCTGGGCGCTCGAAACGATGCGGAAATAGTGCTCGGCGTGCTGCAGGTAGTTCTCCGCCATTACCGAGTCGCCTGACGACTGCGCGTCACGCGCCAGCTGCAGGTACTTCTCGGCGATATGGGAGGCGTTGCCGCGCACCTTCACGTCCGGACCATTGCTCTCGAAATTGCGGGACAATGGATTGACGTGCTTGCGTCCGCCGTTCCGGCTCCGCTGCCGGTTCTTGTTCTGATTGTTGGGTCTCATCTGGTCGCTTTATCTAACTCTAGAAAAATAAGCGTCACACTACTGGCGGACCGGCTTCGTGCCTGGTCTGGCCAACCCGGAAGAAGCCCGCTGGCTTCAGTATCCGGCTCTTGTCTGGCTTCATGAAGACCTAAAACCGTCGGACGGCGCTCCGAACCTATCCTGCGTCGTTCCAGCCTCTGCCGGAACCGCGCTGCGCTCGCCGCAGCCAATGGATTTGTCGGGTGGCTAGTCGCCGTGGCGCTCATGATGCGCCGTTGACAGCGAGGTCAAACTATATCGTTCGCCACCGCTTTTCCAGCACTAATTGCTGAACACACGGCTCCGTGCTGTTGCTTGACCTAGATGTGGTGCGCGCCGACCACGCGATCAACCCCGTTGAGATCGGTGTGCACCGTCACATCCTCAAAGCCCGCTTCGAGAAACAGCGCACTGACGGCGGCGCCCTGGTCATGCCCGATCTCGACCAGCACCCAGCCGCCAGGCTTGAGCCAACCCGCCGCCTCCGCGGCAATGACCCGATAGGGCGCAAGGCCGTCCGGCCCGCCATCCAGCGCCAGGCGGGGATCGAATTCCTTGACCTCGGGGGCGAGCGTCTCGACGACGGCTGACGCGATATAGGGCGGGTTGGAGACGATGAGGTCGAATTTGCCTTCACCTCTCCCGCCGGAGGAGGTGAGGAACGGTTCAAACCAGCTCCCCTGCCGGAACTCAATCCGCCCGCTTACCCCATGCCGCGCCGCATTCTCCCGCGCCGCTTCCAGCGCCAGCGCGCTCAGGTCCACGGCCACGGCACTGGCATCGGGCTGGTTGGCCAGCACGGCAATGGGAATGCATCCCGTCCCCGTCCCCAGGTCGAGCAGAAGCCCACCTGCCGGCAATGCCCCCAGCGCCAGGTCGACCAGCAATTCGGTATCGGGCCGCGGCTCCAATGTCGCGGTATTGAGCGTGAAGGCCAGGCCATAGAATTCCCGCTCGCCGATGATGCGGGCCACCGACTCGCCGGTCATCCGCCGCCGCACCAGCTCGGCCAGAACAGTGGCGGCGTCTTCGCCTGCAAGATCGTTCTCGCGCGTCGCCAGTTGCAGGGCGTCGAGCCCCAGCGCATGCTGGGCCAGTAGCTTGGCGTCGAGCGCCGCCGTCTCGAAACCCATCCGGCCCAGCACGTCGCGCCAGCCGCGCCACAATGCGCCGATGGTCGGCGCTGCACTCAGTTCGCCGTCTCCAGCGCTGCCAACTGCTCGGCCTGCGACGTGGTGATCAGCGCCTCGATCACCTCCCCCAGCGCTTCGCCGGTAATGACCTTGTCGAGCTTATAGAGCGTCAGGCCGATGCGGTGGTCGGTCACCCGGTTTTCGGGGAAGTTGTAGGTGCGGATGCGCTCGGAGCGATCGCCCGATCCCACCTGCCCCTTGCGCTCGGCAGACCGCGCAGAATCCCGTTCCTCGCGCTGCATCTCGTAAAGCCGCGAGCGCAGCACGATCATGGCCTGGGCTCGGTTCTGGTGCTGTGACTTCATCGCCGAGGTCACCACCAGGCCCGTGGGCAGGTGGGTAATGCGCACGGCCGAGTCGGTGGTGTTGACGTGCTGCCCGCCGGCGCCCGAGGCGCGCATGGTATCGATGCGGATGTCCTCGTTGCGGATTTCGATGTCGATGTCTTCCACTTCGGGCAGCACCGCGACGGTGGCGGCCGAGGTATGGATGCGGCCCTGCCGTTCGGTCGCCGGCACGCGCTGCACGCGGTGCACGCCCGATTCGAACTTCATCAGCGCATAGACGCCCTTGCCGTTCACATTGGCGATGATTTCCTTGAAGCCCCCCATTTCGCCCGGGCTCTCTTCCATGACCGTCACCTTCCAGCCGCGGCCGGAAGCGTAGCGCTCATACATGCGGAACAGGTCGCCGGCGAACAGGGCCGCCTCGTCGCCGCCGGTGCCGCCGCGAATTTCGAGGATGATCGACTTTTCATCGGCCTCGTCCTTGGGCAGCAGCAGGATGCGGATCGCCTGGAACAGCGTCTCGATCTTCTCGTCGAGCTCGGCGATCTCCGCCTCGGCCATTTCGGCCATGTCCTTGTCGCCGCCCTTGAGCAGCTCCTCGGCCTCGGCGCGGTCGCTCAGGGCCTTCTTGTAGGCGCGGATTTCTTCCACGATCGGCGCCAGCTCGGCGTGCTCGCGCGAAAACTTGACGAACTCATCCGGCCCCGCGCCGCCCGAAAGCGCCGCCTCGACATACTGGAACCGCGTCTCGAGCGCGTCGAGCTTGTCCTGGGGAAGAGAGGCCATCGGGGAATGCTTTCAAGTCTGGAACAGCCACGCTTTAGGGACAACGCAGCGGGATCGCAAGGGTTGGGCACCATTTGCCCCACCCACCGCGCGTCACCCTCGGGCTTGACCCGAGGGCTCTATACTTGCTGAGCGTTCGTCAAGTGCAGTGCCCTCGGGTCGAGCCCGAGGGTGACGATCGAGCATGAGGCAACGACTGCCAAAGAGCCCCTAAACAGGCAGGTTCTGCTTTTCGATCCATTCCTGCAGCAGCGCGCGGATGGTCACGCCATCGGCGCCGTCGCTCAGCGCCGCCCCCACCGCCATCTGGATCGGCTTGAGATCGAGGTTGAGCACCAGCTCCTTGATTGGCCCGATCGACGCGGGGCCCATGGAAAGCCGCGTCATGCCTACGGCCATCAGCGCCAGTGCCTCGAGCGGCTTGCCCGCCAGCTCGCCGCACATGGTGATGGGAATATTGTAGCGCCGCGCGGCATCGACCACCATGCGAATGGCCCGCAGGCGCGGCATGCCGATCGGGTCATAGTTCTTGGCCACGCGCGGATTGGCCCGGTCCGAAGCGGTCAGGAACTGCACCAGGTCGTTGCTGCCGATGGAAACGAAGTCGGCCTCGGGCAGCAGCTGGTCGAGCTCGAACAGCAGGCTTGGCACCTCCACCATCACGCCCAGCTCGAGCCGGCTCGGAATCGCCTTGCCCTGGCGCCGCAGCCGGTCGATTTCCTTTTGCACCACCAGCTTGGTCTGGGTGAATTCGAAGGTCTCGGTGACCATCGGCACCAGGATCTTGAGCGGACGCCCGTCGGCGGCCAGCAGCAGGGCCCTGATCTGGGTGCGCAGCAGGCCCGGCCGCTCCAGCCCCAGCCGGATCGAGCGGAAGCCCATTGCCGGGTTTTCCTCGGCCATCGAGCGCTGATAGGGCAGCACCTTGTCGCCGCCGATATCGAGCAGGCGGAACACCACCGGGCGTTCCCCGGCAATGGCCATGGCCTCGGCATAAAGCTCCTGCTGCTCATGCAGCCGGGGCAGCTTGGACGCGATCATGAACTGCAATTCGGTGCGGAACAGGCCGACACCCGCGGCCCCGGTATCGTCGAGCATGGGCAAGTCGGCCACCAGGCCCGAATTGTGCAGCAGGGTGATATGCGTCCCGTCCCTGGTGACGCTCGGCTTGTCCCGGAGGGCCGCATAGTGCGCCCGCCGCTTGGCCGAAACCCGCACCTTGTCGATATAGGCCTGCTCGATATCGGGCGTCGGGCGCAGGTGGACGATCCCGGCCGGACCATCGAGGATGATGTCGTCGCCCGTCTCGCACATCGAAACGATCGACTGTGCCTGCCCCACCGCCACGATGCCCAGCGAACGCGCGACAATGGCCACATGCGCCGTGGCGCCGCCCTCTTCGAGCACCACGCCGCGCAGCTTCTTGCGGTCATATTCGAGCAGCTCGGCCGGCCCCATATTGCGGGCCACCAGGATCGCATTGTCGGGCAGTTCCTTGCGGCCCAGCGTCAGGCCATCGCCGGTGAGGACCCGTAGCAGGCGGTTGGCCAGGTCGTCCAGGTCATGCAGCCGATCGCGGATATAGGGATCGGTCTGGCGCAGCATGCGCGCGCGGGTATCGTTCTGCACCCGCTCGACCGCCGCTTCTGCCGAAAGCCCATTTTCGATCGCCTCGGTCAGCCGCTGCACCCAGCCCCGGTCATTGGCGAACATGCGATAGGTTTCGAGGATCTCGCGATGGTCGGTGGCGCCGACCATGTCGCCATGGTCGAGCATGGCATCGATCGAGACGCGCATCTTCTCGAGCGCCGTCTCCAGCCGCACCTTTTCGGCATCCGTGTCTTCGGCGATAAAATTGGAGACCACGACGCGCGGATCGTGCAGCACCACGGTGCCCAGCGCGATGCCGTCGGTAAAGCTCACGCCCGAATACATGCGTGGCCGCCGCAGGTCGATATCGGAACCCGGCTTGATGAGATTGTCGAAATCGGAGGTCGCGATCATCTCGGCGAGGATCGTGGCCGTGGTCAGCATCGCCTCGGTTTCGTCCTCGCCATAGTGGCGCCGCTCGGCATTCTGCACCACCAGCACGCCCAGCGTCTGTCCGGCGCGCAGGACCGGCACGCCAAGGAAGGCGTTGTACCGCTCCTCGCCGGTTTCGGGCCGATAGGCAAAGGACGGATGGCTGGGGGCGTCGTCGAGGCTGAGCGGCTCGGCTTCGGCGGCGATCAGGCCCACCAGCCCTTCTCCGAGGCGCAGCGTTGTCAGGTGAACCGATTCGGCGGCCAGGCCTTTGGTGGCGAACAGCTCGAGCGCGCCGTCGTCGCGCAGGACGTAGAACGAGCAGACGTCGGCCCGCATGTTGTCGGCGATCAGGCCCACGATCTTGTCGAGGCGCTCCTGGGAAGCCAGGGGCTCCGCCATCGTCTCGCGCAATTGCCGCAGCAGCACCCTCGGGCCGCCGATGGTCGTGACCATAACCCCTTTAGACGGCCCGCAAAGCCGCCCCCCTATCGGACGCGGCTCGCTCCCTCCGACGGAGCTTATGCGTCCTTCTTATCCAACCCGTAATAAGTATGGAGCGCGCGAACCGCAAGCTCGGCATACTGCTCGTCGATCAGAACCGATGTCTTGATTTCCGAGGTGGTGATCAGCTGGATATTGATGCCCTTGTCGGCCAGCGCCTTGAACATCGAGGATGCAACGCCTGCATGGCTGCGCATGCCCACCCCCACGACCGAGACCTTTGCCCCGCCCTTGGAGCCGGAAAGACGGCCATATTCGATCTTGTCGCCGGCATTCTGCAGCGTCTTGATGGCCTTGTCATATTCGCTGTCGGGCACCGTGAAGGTGATGTCGGTGGTCGCACCGTCATCGGCGATGTTCTGCACGATCATGTCGACGATAATGCCCTGGTCGGCCAGCGTGCCGAAGATGGCCGCGGCCACGCCCGGATTGTCCTTGACGTCGCGCAGGGTGATCTTGGCTTCCGCCTTGGCGAGCGTCACGCCCGAAACGATCTGCTTTTCCATGATCTCATCCTCATCGCAAACGAGCGTGCCGGGAACGCCCGGCGTACCATCGGGCGCCAGCTGGGGCGCATCCGGGTCGTCAAAAGTAGAGCGTACGAGCAGGCGCACCTTATGCGCCATGGCCATCTCGACCGAGCGGATCATCAGCACCTTGGCGCCGAGCGAAGCCATTTCCAGCATTTCCTCGAAGGAAATCTTGGTGAGCCTCTGCGCCTTGGGCACGATGCGCGGATCGGTGGTATAGACGCCATCGACGTCGGTGTAGATGTCGCAGCGATCGGCCTTGACCGCCGCCGCTACCGCCACCGCCGAGGTGTCCGAGCCGCCACGGCCCAGCGTGGTGATGCGGCCATGCGATGATACGCCCTGGAAGCCGGTGATCACGGGTACCCAGCCATCCGTCATCCGCCGGTCGAGCTCGGTCGGGTCGATCTCGGTGATGCGGGCCGCGCCATGGGCGTCGTCGGTCCTGATCGGCACCTGCCAGCCGGCGAACGAGCGCGACTGGATGCCCATTTCCGAGAGCACGATGGCCATCAGCCCCGCGGTCACCTGTTCGCCCGAAGCCACGACGGCATCATATTCGCGGGCGTCATGCAGCGGGCTGGCTTCGTTGACCCAGCCGACCAGTTCATTGGTCTTGCCGCTCATGGCCGAAACCACGACGGCCACTTCATGGCCGGCATCGACCTCGCGCTTCACGTGGCGCGCGGCCTGGCGGATACGTTCGACACTGGCCACCGAAGTGCCACCGAACTTGACGACGATACGGGCCAATTGATTCCCCGAAACCCCGCCGAACCCGGCGGTACGCTAGTGTTGGCGCGGACATACGACAAAGCGGGGTGTGGATCAACGGTGATGATCGCGCGGCGCACGCGCACTCACGCGCCGGTCGACCTACAGACAGGCCCCGGCAAAACTGGTAGCTTGTCCGTCTGGAGCCCCAATGAACAACGCGCCCATTCAAGAATACGAGGTGGAGTCTTACAACACCGACCCGGAGGGGCGGCCGCAGCAATCTGACGTCTGCATGGTGTTTGCCCACAGCGCCAAGGCAGCGGCCATGAAGGTGCTCAATGAGGATCTGCACGAAATCGGCAATGTTCGCCGGCTTCGCGCCCGGGTTACCGCAGTGGATGGCGTGGGCCGCAAGCGAGTGACCAAGCTTTATAGCCAGCTTTGACGCCAGACCTCCTGCCGGATCGCCTCTCGCACCTCGACAAGGCGATTGCAGCACCTGCATGGCCCAAGCGCCGCCTAGATCGCACAATCGAGCTGCGCCGCGACCATCTCAGGCTCGCAATTGGGAAATTGCCGCCTCACGCCATGTCCCGAGACAAGCCCGCAGCTATTCGGCCGGCGGGGTGCTGTCCTGGTCACTGAACTCATGATCGAAGGCCTGGCGGTGTAGCTGTTGGCGGTGACGCCGCAGCAGCACGCCGAGGACGAACACCACCGCCAGGCCGCTGCACAGCAGGACGGGAAAGGCAAAGACCTCCAGCCCGTAGAACATGCCGATGACCACAATCGTCAGGATCGCCAGAACCACTGCGATCACCCCGTAAGTGAATGCCGATCCTTCCGGGCGAGGTGCGTACTTGTTGGCGGCGGCCGTCGCTTTGGCGCGTCGATGATGCTCGGGCACTCGCAGTCTCCATGAGATACAGTTCGGTGCGCGCGGGGGGCTTGGTGGTGGATCACGCGTTGCGACCGACCCTAGTCCCGGTCAGGAAAGACCTGTGCGGGCGGAAAGTTGGCGATCGGCCAGGAGCGCAGTTTCGACATCGGCCATCGTAACGGGAAGCGCACTTGTGGTGCCGCCATCGACCAGCATCAACCTGCAGGAGGTGCGATAGGCTTCCCACGTAACGTCCAGTGGGATTTCTTCGACCACCAGATCAAACGTACCTGGCGCGTGGGACATGCCGGAGAGCGCAAAGGCATGAACGAAGGTGACGCGGCGCGTAGTGGTCCTGGTTGTCATGCTGTCTTGCCCCTGAGGGCCTGACCGCCGTCGACGAAGGCGCGGCGCAGAGGATAGTCCTCGGAAAAGTAGAGGCTGCGGATCTGGTCACCGCCATAGCGGACCTCGTCGACCTCGATCAGGGAACTGGCCTGCAGGCGGACCGGCAGCTCTTCCACCGCATACTGGATCGCCTCGGCCAACGAAGGAAAGCGCTGATAGCGTGAACCGCGGGCCGAACCGTGCTGGCGGCCAGGATAGAGTTCAGCTGGAGAATTGTAGTTTATCATTGATACGGTCCTTGAAAATGCGCGAGGTCGAGCGCCGCGGGGCACAACGTTCACGATCCAAGGGTGCGGCAGGGAGCCGGAGGCCGAAGGGATATGAGCCGCATACCCCAATGTGGTGTGGAATAGCCGCTTTTGTAAGGCGTCGGCGACCGGAAGCTAATGCGAGGGTGCTTTGAGCCTCGCGAGCCCCGCATTCGGCATAGCCAGGCACATCCCAAACGTGACCGCCTGACTTACATTCCACGCAACAATTTATGGACAATTCGGGCTGCTTGGACCACAGTTGGTGGCCACACGCTTTTTTGGCATGAGTTCAAGTGCAATGCCCATCAGCGCTCGTGTTTTCGTCCGGTCCCAGCTCGCCTTCCTCGCCATCGGCCTGCTTGCCCTTGCCGCGATCGTTTCGGTCGCGTTCTGGCTGGGCGAACGCTCCGAGGAGATCGCCAACGAAATCCTGGCCGCGCGCGATTTCAAGACTGCCGCGGTCACCCTGGGCGCATCGGTCGGGCAGGCGGAGTCGAGCCAGCGCGGGTTCCTCTACACCGGCAACGAGGTGTATCTCGCCCCCTACGACATCGCCAAGGCTGCGGCCCTGCGCGGCATCGAGGGCCTGCCCGCGCGCCTGGTCACCTATCCCGAAATGGCACCTGCCGCCGAGCGCCTGACGCAGGTGCTGACGGACAAGTTCGCCGAGATGGACCAGACCATCGCCGCCATCCGCGCCCGCGACCCGCAGGCCGCCCTCGAGCTGACGCTCACCAATCGCGGCAAGCAGTTGATGGACGAAGCCAACGTCTTCATTACCGGCCTGGCCCTGGCGGCCGACGACCGCCTGGCCAACCTGGCCACCGAGCAGAACGAGAACGCCCTCTGGCAGCGCCTGATCTCGATCGTGGGCGCCCTGGTCGCCGTGGCCGCGGCGGTGGCCGCACTGATCACCATCATGCGCTATGCCGGCGAGGTGGCGCAGGCGCGCGACCAGCTGGCCCGGGCCAATGCCGATCTCGAAATCAAGGTCGCCGCCCGTACGGCAGACCTGGCACGCAGCAACGAGGAAATGCGGGCTGCGCGCGACCGGGCCGAGATGCTGGTGCACGAAGTCAACCATCGCGTGGCCAACAGCCTGTCGATGGTATCTTCCCTTGTGGGGCTCCAGGCCAAGGCAGGCGACGCAGCGGTCAAGGCCGCGCTGGCCGAAACCCAGTCGCGCATCCAGGCCATCGCGCTGGTCCATCAGCGGCTCTACAGCTCCGGCGACGTCGCCGAAGTTGCGCTCGACCAGTATCTGCGCAGCCTGCTCGACCAGTTCCAATCCACGGTGGGCGGCGCCGAGCGTATCAGGCTGAGCTATGAGCTCGAACCGATTTCGCTGCGGACAGACGCCAGCATCAACCTGGGCGTCATTGCCGCCGAATGGGTGATGAACGCCACCAAATATGCCTATCCCGATGGCGTGGGGGCCGTCCGGGTCGCACTCAACCGGCAGGTCGATGGCCACGCCGTGCTGACCGTGGAGGATGACGGGGTCGGCCGAGGCAGCGGCCCCAGCAAGGGCACGGGCCTGGGTACGCGCATCGTCAAGGCCATGGCCACCTCGCTGCGCGGCACGGTCGACTATATCGATCGCCAGCCCGGCCTCTCGGCGCGGCTGGCATTTCCCTTGCTCGCAGCATGAAGTGATTGGCATTCCGGCCGCTCGCCGCTATCACTCCATGGACTGGGAGTGACGGCGCTGAACACGAGATCGATTATCACTGCCGGCATGATGGCGATGGGGCTGCTCGGCGCCGGCGCGAGCCTGGCCCAGGATGCCGTTCCGCCCGGGCTGACCGACCCCGTGCAATTGCCGCCCTTCGTCGAGAACAGCAAGGCCTGCGCTCCGCCGGAGGGGCGTGAGGCAAGCCTCACTTTCGTGCAGGACAATCGCCGGGACTTCATGGAGGGCGTCGGTTTCGGCCTCGCCCGGGCCGCCGCGGATCGGGGCCTGGCCTATGCCAATGTGCTTGCCGACAACGATGGAGCCAGGATGATCGAGCAGGTCGACGCATTGCGCGCCCAGGCCGCGGGTGCCATCGTGGTAGCGCCGGTCGACCCGCGTTCGCTCGCGCCCAGCCTCCAGGCGCTGATTGCCGATGGCAGCTATGTCGGCGCCGTGGTGCCGCCGCCCGCCGTCACAATTCTCAACGCGCCGCAATATCTCACCGGCCAGGTGCTGGCCGAGGAAGCGGCACGCTATATCGAAGAGGAACTCGACGGCCGGGCCAAGGTGGTGCTGCTGACGCATGACAGCCTGCAGTTCCTGGCGCCGCGCTTTCGGGCCATGCGGGACGTGCTGAGCCGGCTGCCCGGCGTCAGTATCGTGGCCGACATCTCGCCCAGCCCGGTCAGCGAGGAAGGTGGCTATGCCACCATGAAGACCATCCTGCTTGCCCAGCCCGACATCGACGTCGTGCTCGGCGCCGATACGGTCGTCCTGGGCGCCTTGCGCGCGCTGGAGGAAACCGGGCGCGCCGACCCCCGCCAGTTCCTGGGCGGCATCGACGGAGAACCCGAGGCCGTAGCGGCGATCGTCGCCAGCGACGGCCCCTACAAGGCCACCGTCAGCCTTGCCTCGCCCATCTTCGGCTATGCGCTGGGCCAGTATGCCGCCGATTGGCTCAAGGGCAAGGTGGTGCCGCAGGCCATGGACGTGCTGCCATCCCTGCTGACCCCCGACCTGATCGACCAGTATCGCATCGATCTCGCCGATCCCGGGGCAGTCTGGCGGGACCAGAAGCGTCGCGACGGCTACCTGCGCATGTATGGCGGCATCTGCGCCCAGACCCGGGAAAACTACCTCAACTTTCCATGGTCGTCGGAGAACCAGCCGGACTGACCACGGTGTCGCCTGCGACCACCCGCGCCTTGCCTCCGCCATGCGGGCGGCGTCATATGCCGCAAACGGAGCCGCACCATGACCGACACCACCATCAACGACGCCGAGATCGCCAAATTCACCGCGATGGCCGAGGAGTGGTGGGACCCCAAGGGCAAGTTCAAGCCCCTGCACAAGTTCAACCCGGTGCGCCTGACCTATATCCGCGAGCATCTGCTGAGCCATTTCGGCCGGGATGGGACGGCCATGCGCCCCTTCGAGGGCCTCAGCATCCTCGATGTCGGCTGTGGCGGCGGACTGCTCTGCGAACCGCTTGCCCGGCTGGGCGCCACGGTCACCGGCATCGACGCCGCCGAGCGCAATATCGCCATCGCCCGCCTCCATGCCGAGAAATCCGGCCTGGGCATCGACTATCGCGCGACCACCAGCGAGGCACTGGCAGCCGAGGGTGCCCGCTATGACATGGTGCTCAACATGGAGGTGGTCGAGCATGTCGACAACGTGCCGCTCTACATGAAGAGCTGCGCCGACCTGGTAAAGCCGGGCGGCCTGACGCTGACCGCCACGCTCAACCGGACGCTGCGGGCCCGCGCCCTGGCCGTGTTCGCCGCCGAAAACATCCTGCGCTGGCTGCCGCGGGGTACGCATGACTGGAACAAGTTCCTCACGCCCGACGAGATCAGGACCCTGCTGACCCGCAATGGCCTACGGGTCATCGCAGAGACCGGCGTGGTGTTTCATCCGCTGGCCGATGAGTGGCGCAAGTCGCCTGACATGGCCATCAACTATATGATCATGGCGGAGCGTCCGGCCGGCTGATTTCCCGATACGGAATACTGCCGATGCGCTAGACTTGGCCCAGTCAATCCTGGAGCCGCCATGCGCCTGACCGTTCTTGCTGCCGCCTTTGTCCTGACCCTGGCCGCCGTCCCGGCCTTTGCCCAGAGCGAGGAGGACGTCATGGCGCAGATCGAGAACATCCATGGCGACTCGGTCGGCTTCGGCGAAGCCTTCGGCCGGCTGCAGGATGCGTTCCTGTTCGGCGACCCGACGACCATTGCCGATCTGGGCGCCTATCCGCTGACCGTCAACGCCAATGGCGAAGTCTATGACATTCTCGAACCGCAGGATCTGGTCGACAACTTCGACGCCCTGCTGACGCAGGAAACCCAGGACGCACTGGGCAGCCAGGATTTCGCCGACCTGATCGTCACCAGCGAAGGCGTCGGCTTCGCCAATGGCGCGCTGTGGATGAGCAACATCTGCTACGACGACGGCTGCAACAAGACCGCCTGGGCGATCATCAGCATCAACAACTAGCCGGCGGGACCATTTCCCCGCCATTGCGGGCCGTTTGGTGCGATTGCGATCCCAAGTCTAGGGAACGATTAATCTGCCTGTGACAATAACATGGAGGGGCGAGAGTTCTTCCATGTTTGCTGCCGATAACAAAAGCGCGATCTTTGAGGACTTTGTCGCCGCCAGCGAAGCGTCGCGCCTCAAGGGCGATTATCATGAAGGCGTGCAATGGGCGCGCCGCGCCATCGACCATGCCAGGCTGAATGGAGAGGCCGGGCAGGAAGCCGAAGCGCTGCGCCTGCTTGCCAACCAGTTGCTGCGCACCGGCGACATGGAAGAAGCCGCCGAAGCCTGCGGCCGCGCCGCCGCGCTCGATGAAGCAACAGGCAACGAAGCCGGTCGCGCGCAGGCCCTGACCCTGCAGGCCCTGGCCTACCTCAATCTGGGCCTGCAGGAGGAAGCCCTGCAGGTGCTCGCGGTCAGCCTGGAGATTGCCCAGCGCCTGCGAGATCCCAACCTGCTGTTCTGGGCCTATAACCGCATCGGTGGCGCCCATGACAATATGGGCAATCACCTCGAGTCACGCGCCTTCATGCAGCGCGCCCTGCCGCTCGCGACGGGCCTTGGTGCCGAAGCCAAGTTCTGCATTCTCAACAACCTCGCCGCCAATGGCGTCGACCTCGCAGGCGATGCCCTGGAAAAGGGTGACGCGGCCCTCGCCGCCGAAGCCGTGGCGACGGGGCTGGGCCATGCCCGGGACGCCATCGAGCTGGCCCGCGCTGCCGACCACCCCTATCGCGAGGCCATCGGCCTGGGCAATTACGGCATGCTGCTCGCCTTCAGCGGCGACGAGCAGGCTGCCAGCCAGGCCACGACCCGCTCACATGCCATTGCCAGCCAGAAGGGCTATGTTTCGCTCCAGCTCGATGCCAGCTTCAACCTGGCGCGCATCGCCATGCATTTCGACCAGCCCGAGACGGCGATCACCCGCTTCGAGGCGGTGCTGCCGCCCCTGATCGAGCATGACGAGAAGCCCATGGTCCTGCGGGCCCATCGCCTGCTTTCGGATCTCTACCAGCGCGTCGGCCGGACACCCGAAGCCTTCGACCACTACAAGCGCTACCACGCCATCGAAAGCGCCATTCGCAGTTCGGTGGCCGATACAAGAGCGCGCATGGTCACCGGCATGGCCGAACTCAGTGCCGCCCTGCTCGATGTCGAACGCGCCAAACTGGAAACACGGCTGCACCAGCTCCGCCTGGCTGAGCTCGAGACCGAGCGTCGCGACCTGCTCACCCGCACCCAGGATCTCGATCGCCAGGCCCACGAGGATGACCTGACCGGTCTCAAGAACCGGCGCTACGCCCTGAGCGCGCTGGGCGAACGGCTGGCCGACTGCCCGCCCGACGCGGCCATCCCGGTCGCCATCGTCGATGCCGACCATTTCAAGAAGGTCAATGACGGCTACGGCCATTCGACGGGCGATGCAGTGCTGCGCCGCCTTGCGGCGCTCCTGTCATCCGGCATGGAAGGCCACGGCTTTGTCGCCCGGCTCGGCGGCGAAGAGTTTCTGCTGGTGTTCGACGCCCGCGCCGTCGTCGCCGCCCTCGCCGATTGCCAGCGCATCCGTATGCTCGTCGAGGCCGAGCCCTGGAGCAACCTGGCGCCAGAACTGGCCATGACCGTAAGCATCGGCATCACCAGCGCGGGACGCGGCGAGGACGTCGCCAAGGTGTTGTCCCGCGCCGATGCGGCGCTCTACCGCTCCAAGAGCGGCGGCCGCAACCGCGTCACCGCCAACCTCCTGGATTAACAATCCCTATTGTGCCACCGGCACCCAGAGCTCAATCTTGACATTGCGTTGCGCCGGCGAGAAGCCCGGCGGAAACACCAGGAGGTCAGGCGCATCCGCGGCGACAAGGCCGGCATGGGTCAGTTTCACCTGGTAGATCAGCGCGTGTGCGGCGCTGATATCGGTAGCCTGGCCGGTCAGTGTGAAAACGGCATAGCTGTTGGCCGTCAGGTCGATCGTCGCGAACGCTTCGGGCAGGTTTTCCGCCGGCCCGCCCAGCACCTGTCCGGCAAAATAGTCGAAGCCGCCTGCGCCACCGTTGAAGCAAACTCCGGTGCGATTGTCGGATTCCGCGTTGACGATCCACTGGTTGCGCTGCTCGAACCGGGTCCACAGCACGTCGATCTGCCTGTCCGTCGTCTCCGCCGATATCGGCTCCTCGAGCCCGGCCAGCAGCAGCGGCCCGCGTTGTTCGAGGCGCGGAGCGGAAAGCGCAAAGCCCGGGTTCGCCGGGACCGGGTCGGCCTCATAGATGCTGGCGCAACCCGTCAATTCCTCCGCCAAGGCTGGCGCCACCATCAGGCCCAGCAGTCCGACCACCAGATACTGTTTCATGCGATCACTCCCGTTGTCCGGATACAGTAGCCCAAACCGTGGCACCGACTTGATCCGTCTTGCCAACGTACCGTACGGTACGGTACGCATTTGTGTTGCTGCCTGCCTGGAATGGGTCTAAACAGGAACCCCAAGAACGCGGCCCGTTCGCCGCCAGACCTGTTCGTCGAGGACCTGCCATGCCAGCCTATCGTTCCCGCACCACCACCCATGGCCGCAACATGGCCGGCGCGCGTGGCCTCTGGCGCGCCACCGGCATGAAGGACTCCGATTTCGGCAAACCCATCATCGCGGTTGTGAACTCCTTCACCCAGTTCGTACCGGGGCACGTTCACCTCAAGGATCTCGGCCAGCTGGTGGCCCGGGAGATCGAGGCTGCCGGCGGCGTGGCCAAGGAATTCAATACCATCGCGGTCGATGACGGCATCGCCATGGGCCACGACGGCATGCTTTATTCGCTGCCCTCGCGCGACATCATCGCCGACAGCGTCGAATACATGGTCAACGCCCATACTGCCGACGCCATGGTCTGCATCTCCAATTGCGACAAGATCACGCCCGGCATGCTGAACGCCGCCATGCGGCTCAACATCCCCGTCGTCTTCGTCTCCGGCGGCCCTATGGAAGCCGGCAAGGCGCTGGTCAAGGGCAAGCTGCAGGCGCTCGACCTGGTCGACGCCATGGTGATGGCAGCCGACGACCACTATACCGATGCCGAAGTGCAGGCCGTCGAAGAGGCCGCCTGCCCCACCTGCGGCTCATGCTCGGGCATGTTCACCGCCAATTCGATGAACTGCCTGACCGAAGCGCTTGGCCTGAGCCTGCCCGGCAACGGCTCGACGCTGGCCACCCACTCCGACCGCAAGCGCCTGTTCCAGGAAGCCGGCCACCTGATCGTCGACCTCGCCCGCCGCTGGTACGAGCAGGAAGACGCATCCGTGCTGCCGCGCTCGATTGCCACCAAGGCTGCCTTCGAAAACGCCATGAGCCTCGACATCGCCATGGGCGGCTCGACCAACACGGTGCTCCACATCCTTGCCGCCGCACATGAAGGCGGAGTGGATTTCACCATGGACGATATCGACCGCCTGTCGCGCAAGGTGCCGGTGCTGAGCAAGGTCGCGCCTGCCAAGGCCGACGTTCACATGGAAGACGTCCATCGCGCTGGCGGCATCTTCGCCATCCTTGGCCAGATGGATCGCGCTGGCCTCATCAACCGCGCCGAGCCGACCGTGCATGCCGCCACCATGGGCGACGCCATCGACAAGTGGGACATTTCCCGCACCAATTCGGAATCGGTGCGCAATTTCTACATGGCCGCCCCCGGCGGGGTGCGCACCACACAAGCCTTTTCGCAGTCCAACCGCTGGGCCGAACTCGACCTCGACCGACAGAATGGCGTGATCCGCTCGGCGGAAACGCCGTTCAGCAAGGATGGCGGGCTGGCCGTACTCAAGGGCAATATCGCCATCGATGGCTGCATCGTTAAGACGGCAGGCGTCGACGAGTCGATCCTCAAATTCACCGGGCCCGCCCGCGTGTTCGAGTCGCAGGAGGATACCGTCAAGGCGATCCTCTCCAACCAGATCAAGGAAGGCGACGTCCTCGTGATTCGCTACGAAGGCCCACGTGGCGGCCCGGGCATGCAGGAAATGCTCTACCCGACGAGCTACCTCAAGTCCAAGGGCCTGGGCAAAGCCTGCGCCCTCCTCACCGACGGCCGCTTCTCCGGCGGCACCTCAGGCCTCTCCATCGGCCACGTCTCGCCAGAGGCGGCCGAAGGCGGCACGATCGGGCTGGTGCGCGAGGGCGACACGATCGAGATCGACATCCCCAACCGCACCATCACCCTGCTGGTGAGCGATGACGAACTGACCCAGCGCCGCCACGACCAGGACAAGCTCGGCTGGAAGCCGGCCCATCCGCGCAAGCGCAACGTGACGACTGCACTCAAGGCCTATGCCGCCTTCGCGACATCAGCCGCCCGCGGCGCCGTGCGTGACACGCAGGCGATCGACAAGCTCTGGAATTGACCCCCGCCGACGCCTCAACCACAAGGCGTCACCCTCGGGCTTGACCCGAGGGCTCTGCACTGACCGGATGCTCTGAAAGTGTAACGTCCTCGGGTCAAGCCCGAGGATGACGCGCAGTGGTTGGGCGCATCGCCGCCATTCACGACAATCGCGTGACAACCACCGCGCGCGGTGCTAGACCCCCGCCCAGCCACCCAGCGGTCTGCCAAGACAGCTGGACTGGTCAGGTTCGATAGCGGGGATTCCACCCTCCCTATCGAACCGACCCTGATCCCTTCAGCACGGATTGAGCAGGAACACCCGGTCATCGCTTTCGGCGAGATTGGGTGAGAAGTCCCTATCGCCTTCGACGGCGAGGAAGTCGCCCACGCTCATCCTGATCTGCGGACCCGTTCGCCGCAGCGTGAACGATCCGCCATCCCCCTCGATGCCGCATCGGTCATCGCGCGTGCAGGAGGCCAGTGCACTGTAATGCGTGCCCTGCCGGGTCGTGAATTCGAGATCGAGGATGACATGCTCGCGATCCAGCTGGGTGCGCGAGGTCTCAAGCGAGATCTGCGTCACGACCTGATCCGGGTGGGCCCGCAGATGCGCTGGGTCATACTTGCGCACGAAGCACCCGCCCTCGATCTCGAACATGCCCTCGACCACGCCGGCACTGGCCGGCAGGACGGTAGCGGCAAGTAAGACAGCAACTCCGGCTAGCCTGCGCATAAAAGCCTCCCTCCGAACGGAGGGAGGCTGGCATGGCTTCCAATGCTATTCAAGCGTCGGCGTTCAGGCCTTGCGCCCGATTCGATCGAGCGTCGTGAACTCGTCGTCGCTGAGCTGGATTGCAGCCGCGGCCACGTTTTCTTCCAGGTGCTTGACCTTGCCGGTGCCCGGAATGGGCAGCATGACCGGCGAGCGCTTCAGCATCCAGGCCAAAGCCAGCTGGCTGGCGGATGCCCCGTGCTTGTCCATGATGGCCTTGAACTCGGCGCTCGTGGATTCGAGATTCCCGCCGTCGATCGGCCGCCACGGAATGAAGCCGATGCCATTGGCTTCGCAATAGTCCAGCACATCCTCGGCATTGCGGCTGACTAGGTTGTACATGTTCTGGACGGTCGTCACCTTGAAGTATTGGCTGGCTTCCTTGATGTCGGCGACGCTGACTTCGCTCAGGCCCACATGGCGGATGATCCCGTCCTTCTGCAGCTGGGCAATGGCACCGAACTGATCGGCCCGCGGCGTGCCGCTTTCGATGCGATGCAGCTGCCAGAGGTCGATCACCTCGACCTTGAGCCGGCGCAGCGACTGGATAGCACCCTGGCGCAGGAATTCCGGGCGACCCAGCTGATGCCACTGGTCCGGGCCGGTGCGGGTAAGGCCGCTCTTGGTGGCGACGATCGTGCCCCTGCTATAAGGCGCCAGTACCTCGCCGATCAGTTCTTCGCTGATATAGGGACCATAGCTTTCCGCCGTGTCCACGAAGTTGACGTTGAGGTCGGGCAGGCGGCGCAGCGTCGCCTTGGCCTCTTCTGGGTCTTCGGGCGGACCCCAAATGCCCCGCCCGGTAATGCGCATGGCGCCGAAACCGAGGCGATTGACCGTCAGGTCGCCGCCAATGGCAAACGTGCCCGAAAGGGCTGCGTCCAGTGTCGTCATCGTGATGTCTCCGTATCATTGCGCCGGGAGTGGCGCCGGAACTTGGGCCAGTAGACCCCATCGCCGCAGGACGAGGTCGTGGCAATGTCGGTATGGCGGCCTCGTGGTTTGCCAAGGCTCACCCTGAGGTCTATCGGAAAATCGCGTCGTCTAGTTGTCGTCGGCGATGTCGGGCAGCGGGAGGAAGTCGACGCCATCCTCGATCAGCCCGGCGACCTCGTCGCGGGTCGCTTCGCCATAGATGCCGCGGGCTTCCGCTTCCTCGAAATGGATCTTGCGGGCTTCGTCGGCGAAGCGGTCGCCGACATAGTCGGCTTCGCTCATTACCTTCTGCCGATAGGCGCGCAGCAAATCTCGGAACTTCGGCGCATCCGGATGCGCCGCACTCAGCGACACCTTCTGGTTGTCGGTTCGCGCCACCGCCGGCGCCATCGGGGCTTTGGCGATCGCGCCATCGCCGCAGACTGCGCAGGTCACGATACCCCGCGCCTGCTGTTCATCGAATGCCGCGGCATTCTTGAACCAGGCGTCGTAGTGATGACCTTTGGAGCAGTGAAGCGAGTATTGGATCAAGGCGGTCGTCTCGTGAGCCGATGCGGCCCGGTTGCTTGCAGGAAGATATAGGCCGGCGCCTTAGGGCTGCAACGCCTCGGGAAGAGCAAAGTTTCGCGCATTGGCCAGAGCCGGGATACGGCCGCGTGCGTCGGCAACCGCCTCCGGAGCAATCTCTGCCAACAGCACACCGGGCTCGTCGTGATCGAGCTCGGCAATGACCCGGCCCCATGGATCGATCACCAGCGAATGGCCATAGGTAGCGCGGCCATTGTCATGCGTGCCGCCCTGTGCCGCCGCAATGACATAGGACCCCGTCTCGATGGCCCGCGCCCGCAGCAGCACGTGCCAATGCGCCTGACCGGTGGGCACGGTAAAGGCGGCGGGCACGGCTATCAGCGTCGCGCCGGCATTGGCCAGCGCGTTGTAGAGCTTGGGGAAGCGCATATCGTAGCAGATGCTCATGCCCAGGGTGAATTCGCCCAGGTCAGCCGTCACCGCGCGTTCGCCGCCCGCATAGGTCGCGCTTTCGCGATAGGCATTGAGGCCGGCAATGTCGGCGTCGAACAGGTGGATCTTGTCATAGGTCGCCACCTGCCGGCCATCGGGTCCGAACAGCACCGAGCGGTTGGCAAACCGGCCATCGGGCAACGGCACGGCCAGCGAACCGATCTGGATATACATCCCGTGCTGCTGGGCCAGCTCGCCGATGCGGAGCAGTTGCGGATGCCCCTCGAACGGCGCTGCCACGCTCCGCAGCTGGTCCCGGTTCTCCGGGAAGATCATGGTGACCTCGGGCGTCAGCGCATAGCGCGCGCCGGCGGCCGCCGCCTCGGCCAGCATGGGTTCGAGCGCGGCGAGGTTGGCCTGGGGATCGAGCCCCGACCGCATTTGGATGGCGGCGATCTTCATAAGGTAGCCTCGGTCGGTCGTTTACGCCTGCAGCAGCGGATCGAGCCCACCGCGGCGGTCGAGCGCCGCCATGTCGTCATAGCCCCCGACATGGGTGTCATCGATGAAAATCTGCGGCACGGTGCGGCGGCCATGCGCACGTTCGGTCATGGCTTCGCGCAATGCAGGATCGAGCACCGTGATTTCGGTGTATTGTGCGCCCTTGTCGGCCAGCAGCGCCTTGGCGGCATGACAATAGGGGCAGGTCGGGGTGGTGTAGATTTCGATCTTGGCCATCAGGCTTTCTCCAATGGAGCAAGGGGTTTGTTTCTTATATGGGCAAGTCCGCGCCAATGACAACGCGGGCGAAGGTCACGACGTCGACAGTGTCGATCCCTGCCTTGCGCAAGCTGCGCGTGACCGCCTTGACCGTCGCGCCGGTGGTATAGACATCATCGACCAGCACCACCCGACGGCTCCGCACCCGCATCAGCGCATCGGGGTGTACGGCAAAGGCGCCCGAGACGTTGCGCTGCCGCCCATCGCTGCTGAGGCCCACCTGCTGGCGCGTCTTGCGGATGCGTTGCACCAGGTCGGCGTCGACCGCGAGCCCAGTCAGCCGGCCGATCGCCCGCGCCAGTTCCGCCGACTGGTTGTAGCGCCGCTCGCGCTGCCGCGCCCGATGCAGCGGCACCGGCACCAGCAACGGCGCATCGGCCCATAACTGGTGCCCGGCCCCAGCCATCAGCCGCGCACAGAAGCGCGCCAGCTCAGGCCGATCGCCATATTTGAGGCGCGAAACGATGGTGGAGGCCACTTCGCCATAGATCACGGCCGCCCGGGCCCGCCCGAAGGGTGGCGGGTCGGCCAGCGCTTCGGCAGACAGGGCGTCGGGGCCCAGTGAGACGCTGAAAGGCAGGCCAAGCACCGGGCAGAGCGGCGCCGTGATCGGGCGCAGGGCGGTAAAGCATTTGGGGCAGAGCGTATCGGCGTTGGCGGTCGGCGCATCGCAGTTGAGGCACACCGGGGGATAGGCCAGGTCGAGCAATCGACCGCCGGCCAGCCGCGCGGCCCGCGCCATGGCATGGCCCCATCCGGTTTTGACAAGCCCTGCTCCACTCTTCATAAGGCCATACTGCCACGTCGCCGCCAGGCCGCAAGACCATCATGACCCAGCCACCCGCCATTTTCGATACTGCGCTGATTGCCCGCCACCTGGCGCGCCGGCCGCAGCCCAGTGATTTCGTCACCGACCTGGTGCTGGCCGACCTCGAAGACCGCTTGGGCGCGCTGATCCGCGACTTTCCCCGGGCCGCCATCATCGGCCCCGATCTCGAGCGGCTCCCGGCATCCGGCCAGACGGCGAGCAGCCGCTTCACCTTCGAACGCCACGCGGCCTTCGCCGGAGCGGACGAGGTGCCCCAATTGACGGGCGAGGACTACAATCTCATCGTCTCCGTGCTGCACCTGCAGGCCGTCAATGACGTGCCCGGCTACCTCGCCCGGCTGCGGGCCCGGCTGTTGCCGGACGGCCTGCTGATGATTGCCGCGCTGGGCGGCGAGACCCTGACCGAACTGCGCGAAGCCTTCCTCGCCGCTGACGCCCTGGTATTGGGCGGCGCATCCGCCCGCGTGGCGCCGATGATCCAGGTGCGTGATGGCGGCGCTCTGCTACAGCGCGCCGGCCTTGCCTTGCCGGTGGCCGACGTCGAGACCCATATCGTGCGCTATCCGACCCCCTTCGCGCTGATGGCCGAACTCAAGGCGCTGGGCGCCGCCAATCCGCTGGTCGATCGGCCGCGTCATCCGGCCAGCCCGGCGCTGCTGGCCGCTGCGGCCAATGCCTACCAGGCCCGGGATGCCGATCCGGACGGACGGATCCGCGCCACGCTCGAAATCGTCTGGCTGTCGGGCTGGGTGCCGCATGAAAGCCAGCAGAAGCCGCTCAAGCCGGGCAGCGCTACCACGCGTCTCGGCGATATCCTGGGGAAGGCGTGACATGCTGGACGAGCTTGCCGGCCACGTCATCATCCTCTCGGGCTCGCCCGGCTCGGGCAAGACCACCACGGCCGAAATGCTGGCCCGCCTGCCGGGCTGTCCCAAGGTGCATCTCCATAGCGACGACTTCTGGGGCTATATCAAGCACGGCCATATCGACCCCTGGCTGCCGGAATCCCACGCCCAGAACACCATGATCAGCCAGATCGCGGCCAGCGTGGCCGGCCAATATGCCCGCCACGGCTACCTGGTGGCGCTTGATGGCGTCGTGCGGCCCTGGTGGCTGCCGGCCTTCGCAAATCTTGGCGTCCCGGTGCACTACCTGGTGCTGAGAACCTCGGTCGAGGAGGCAGTTGCGCGCTGCCAGGCGCGCGGCGGCGACAGCCTGACCGACCCGGCGGTGGTGGCCGAACTCCATGCCCAGTTTGCCGATCTCGGCGACCATGAGAAGCACGTCATTTCGGTCGACGGCCTGGGCCGCGACGCGACCCTCGCGGCGGTGGTCGCAGGCCTCCCGACCCATGCCTACCGCCTCGGCTGAGCTATTCCGCTGGCCCGTTCCTGCGCTAAGGTGCCCAGAACATTTGGAGGCGGAAATTGGCTCAGTGCAGGGTGATCCGGGGGGGGGCGGCTTTTCACGGCAAGCAGGGCATGGATTATTTCGCCGGCGTTTCGGCGGAGAGCACGGGCGCGACCGGCATCTGCATGCACATGCTGGTGCTGCCGCCCGGCGGCAAGGCCAAGCCGCATTTTCACGAGAGCCACGAAACCGCGATCTTCCAGCTCGAGGGCTCGACCTCGTTCTACCATGGGCCCAACCTCGAATTTCTCGACCATGTGGAACAGGGCGACTACGTCTATATTCCCGCCGGCGTGCCGCATCAGCCGTTCAACCCCACCGACAAGACCGCCCGCGCCCTCATCGCCCGCACCGACCCCAATGAACAGGAAAGCGTCGTCCTGCTGCCTGAGAGCATGGGGCGGGCCTAAGCTGCGGCCGGGCCTTGGGCATGGCCCTGGTCAACCCACCAGCCGTCACCCTCGGGCTTGACCCGAGGGCTCTGTACTTGGCCATAATTCCGCAAGTGTAGTGCCCTCGGGTCGGGCCCGAGGGTGACGATCGACGTTGTGGCTTACTTCGCCGCCCCCCACAAACAAGAAGGGCCGGTGGTTTCCCACCGGCCCCTTCAATTCACAAAGCCAACCGGCCTTAAGCGGCAGCTTCCTCGTCGCTTTCGGCGGCGTCGGCCTTGCTGCGCTTGGGCGACTTGGCCAGGTTCTTTTCGATCAGCTGCACTGCTTCGGTCAGGGTCAGCTTGTTGACCGCGCCGATTTCACGGCTCATGCGATCCATCGCCTGCTCGAACAGCTGGCGTTCCGAATAGGACTGCTCGGGCTGCTCTTCGGAGCGGTAGAGGTCGCGCACGACTTCCGAGATGGCGATCAGGTCGCCCGAATTGATCTTGGCTTCATATTCCTGGGCACGACGCGACCACATGGTGCGCTTGACGCGGGCGCGGCCAGTCACGGTGGTCAGCGCCTGGGCGACCATGTCTTCCTCAGCCAGCTTGCGCATGCCCACGGACTTGATCTTGGCCACCGGCACACGAAGGGTCAGCTTGTCCTGTTCGAAGCTGATGACGAACAACTCAAGGGTCAGGCCGGCGACTTCTTGTTCCTCGATCGAGACGATCATGCCGACGCCATGCGCCGGATAGACGACATGCTCGCCGGTCTTGAACCCAAGCCGTGTCTGTACCTTCTTGGCTACCATATTCATGGAACTCCTTGTTGACGCCCCAAATGGACAGTTCCCTGCGGGAAGGACCGTCCACTCCTACTCTTACCCTGGCGTCCAAACGGGACGCCGCGCGCAGAAAATACCCCATGGGCTTCCGGGTCCGCTTTCCCCGGAGCACATGCATCCAACGATGTTGTCAAAAAAATCGTGCCTTAAGGCACGGGCTGGGTGACGGGCTCAACTGCATTAGTTGGGACCATAGCACAAAAAATCAGCAAAATCAAAAACTACGAATCAGGCGTGGATTCGCGCTCGCCGCAATGGGGCGAGGGTGTGACTGGCGGCCTTGTCACAGCTTGCGCACAAGCTATTCCACAGCCCCCGCGGGACCGTCAGTCTCCTTCGCCGGGGGCTTCCGAGAAATACTTGGCCAGCTTGCCCTCTTCGCCATCCTTCTCCTTGGCCTCGGGCAGCGGATCGCGGCGTTCGGTCAAGTTGGGCCAGATCGAGGCGAACTTGGTATTGAGCGCCAGCCACTCGTCCAGCCCGCTTTCGGTATCGGGCTTGATGGCTTCGGCGGGACATTCGGGCTCGCACACGCCGCAGTCGATACATTCGTCGGGGTGGATCACCAGCATGTTCTCGCCTTCGTAGAAACAATCCACGGGGCAGACTTCCACGCAGTCGGTGTATTTGCAGGCGATGCAGTTATCGGTGACGATATAGGTCATATCGGGCGGCAGTCCGGCAGGGTCTCAACGGGTCCGGTGCTAAACCGTTTTCGGCGGCGGGGCAAGGCTGGGGAGGCGCACCTTTTGGCGCAGTCAGGACCGGTCACGAAACCTTTTGCCGCACGATGCCGTCCGGCACGGAACGCTATCGCCTGCCGGGGGGTTGGGTCTGCCTAAGCAAAAGGAGACCTGTCATGGATCATTCCAATCACGTTCGCCTCTCGCCGACCGAATTGACCCCATCGCTGCTGGAAGGGGCGACCATCTTCGGCGCCGATGACCATAAGGTGGGCCATGTGTCCCACGTGCATGGCTCGGGCGCTGCGAGCCAGATCGTCGTCGATGTCGGCGGTTTCCTGGGCCTGGGCGCAAAGCCCGTTGCAGTGCCCGCCTCCGACCTCGAATTCATGCGCGACGAGGACGGCGACGTCCATGCCGTGACCAGCTGGACCAAGGATCAGCTCGAGCGCATGCCCGAGCACAAGCACCACTGACGCAAGTGGGGCCCGGCGCCAGCCGGGCCCCCTCTAGACATGCACCTGGTCGCCGCCCCGGTCCTTACCGCGTAGCGACGCCACGGCAAGGGCGGCGAAGAATAGCACCACAAGCCCCAGCACCAGCCACCCCGGAACAGGGCCGATGGCGGCATGGGCAACCGCCAGTTCAATTGGCCGGCCGGGATCGAGCGCGGCTCCGTCTTGCAGGTCGGGCGACATGATTTTCAGCATCCAGGCCAGCCCCAGGATAAGGAACATCCATATATAGTTGCGGCGCAGCCGCCGGCGCAGCGCGCGCTGGAACGTGATGCGAAAACGCGGATGCCGCAGGTCCTGGGCCAACATCAGCAGCCACGGCTCGACGCCGCCCTGCGTCTCCGGACCGAACAACTGGCCGAAATAATGCCGTTCGAACTGGCGGACCCGCATGCGATAGACGTCGTAGAACCGGTAGCGGCGCGCCTCGACGCACAGGAGCAGCAGCACGATCAGCATGGCAAAGAGGACCAGGCCGTGATGGGCGGCCGGCGTCGACAGCGATACCGACAGCAGCGCGGCCACCACGGTGATCGCCCAGTTGCTGGTCAGGTCCAGCCGGCCTCGCCAAGAGTTCATCCGGCCCATCTCGGCGCGGTAATAGTGGATCATGGCATTGGTCGCCTCGGCCGAATTGCTCGGCAGGGCGGCTGTCGCGATGGGCGGGGGCAGCGGTTCAGGTGCTGGGGCAGTCACAGGCATACTCCTCGGGTCCTTGCAAAACCCTCGACATGCCAACCCGGTTGCCCCGGCTGAGCCGACGCCCGCCTAATGCCGATGGCGGAACACCAGGTCTTCGGGATCCTGACGCGGCGCGTCGGGGTCCAGCACCGCCCCAAGCTTTTGGGCAACCGCGATCGAACGCACATTGGCCGCGTCGCAATAGCTGACCAGTGTCGGCAGCTTGCGGTCTTTGAAGGCCCAGTCACGCAGGGCCCCGGCCGCCTCGGTGGCGTAACCCTGCCCTTCATGACCGGCATAGAGCAGCCAGCCCAGCTCCTTTTCCTGGAACAGCGGGCCATCGTTGATCCCCACCTGGCCAACGCATTCGCCGTTGGACTTGAGCTCAATCATCAGCGCGCCATGGCCGAACAAGTGCCAGAGCGCTATGTCGTGGCAGAACCAGCCCCAGGCGCGCGTCCGCTCATGCGGCCCGCCCATATAGGCCGAGCGCGGCGACGCCCACAGCGCCGCATAAGCTTCGAAATCGGCATAGACCGGAGGCCGGAGGACCAGCCGGGCCGTCGTGAGCGTGGGGATGGTCATGCAGCACTCCGCCTGCCAAGCGAAAGGCACGTCCGGAGTTCATTCATCATCCCCGCCCCGCAGCTTGTCCGTCTCCCGCCGCTCTTTCTTGGTCGGCCGCCCGGCCCCTTCCGCGCGCGGTGCGATGGCCGCCTGGTAGGGCGACAGATCCGCTTTGGGCAAAGCGGGCGGCGACAGATCTTCGTAGAGTGACTGCGCTTCGGTCGCAGGGCCGCGCCGGGTCCCACAGTCGCGGATCCGCCAGACCACGATCCGGCCATGGAGGCTCATGGTGAGCACGTCGCCCGCCCCCACCTTGTGGTCGGAGCGCTCGGTGCGTTCGGAATTGACGCGGATGGCGCCGGTCTCGATGACCTTTTGCGCCAGCGTGCGCGACTTGAGGGCGCGCGAAAAGAACAGGAACTTGTCGAGCCGCTCCTTGCGGACGGGTTCGACCGTTCCTGCCAATTACTGGCCCTTCGGCGCCTTGAGCGCCATCAGCTTGGCGAAGGGGCTGTCCGGATCGAACGCCTTTTCGCGCTTGTCCTCGCGGGCGGGCTGCTGGAACTTGGCGCGCTCGCCCTTCTGGTCATCGGGGCGGCGGTTGTCATTGCGCGGCCGGCCTTCCGGCTTGGGCTGCAGATGGCGCGCCTTGCTCAGGTCCTGCACTTCGCCCTCGGGACGGCGCGGACCAGGCGTACGGTGGCGCTCCGGCCGCTTGTGCTGCACCTCGCCTTCGGGACGACGGCGATTTTCGTGCCGCTTGTTGTCCGGGCGCTTGCCGGCAGGCGACCAGATCTCGTCGAATTCGGGTTCGCTCGACACGGCGGGGGCCGCCTGGGCGCTTTCGGCAGCAGCTTCGACAACGGTGGTTGCCGGAATATCAGCATCCAGCGCGGGCGCGACATCGGCAGGCACGGCCTCGACCGGGGCTTCGGCCACGGCATCGGTGCTGACGGGATTTTCGGACAGCACTTCCTCCAGCGCGGGCGCTTCGGCCGTCGCTTCGGAGGCCGCGGCGGGCGCCGGCACCTTGGGGATGCGCTTTACGCGATAGCCCAGCGAGTTGAGGATGGATGCAAAATCCTCGCCCGAGCAACCCAGCAGCGACGTCATTTCCACCGTAACGCGGAAGCCGTTGCCTTCGGCAGCACCGGCCGGCAACTCGCCGGCATAAGGCCGGCTGGCATCCAGCGCGATCAGCGGGCGGATGATATCGGCGAGGCGCTCAAGGATGTCGACACGCACGGCGCGCCGACCGGCCACCTTGAAACCGGCAATCTCGTAGAGCCGCGTATCGACTTCCGGATCGACCACGAAGCTGGTGCGGCCGCTGAGCACGATGTGCGGAATATCCGTCACGCCGGGCTGGCGCACGCCGCCATGCTTGAGCGCGAACAGGATCAGCGCCAGTTCGCGCGGCGCGGGCTTGAGCGAGAGCGGCAGGTAGATGTGATAGGCACCGAACTTGATGCCCAGCTTGCGCATCTTGCCGCGCACGTCCTGGTCCAGGTTTTTGACGTCGTCGGCGACCTGGCTGCGCGGAATGAGCCCCAGGTGTTCGAACAGCTGGTAGGCGATACCGCGGGCCGTGCCTTCCAGATCGGCCGGCGCTTCCAGCGACATGACGCTTTCGAGCACGGTGTTGATGTGGTGGCGCAGCCAGAGGCTGAGGCGCTCCTGCACGCGTTCGAGATCGGTGCCGGTGAGCGTTTCGTCGGCCAGCATCAGGATACGGGGGCGATAGAGCGCGTCGCCCTCGATCAGTTCGGCGACGATATCGCCCTTCCAGCGCAGGCGGCCATCGGTGGCCAGCACGAATTCTTCGTTCGGCGCCCCGGCCAGGCGGTCGGCGCGATTGTGAATTTCGGGCGCCACCACCTGATCGGCTGCCGCGCGCAACCCCTTGATGTCAGCGTCGCCGTCATTGCGCGCCAGGGTGAAGCGGAAGCCTTCGAGCGTGCCGATGAGATGGCCTTCCAGCCGCACTTCGCCACGTTCATTGATCTCGGGAGATGCCATACGTTTGTCTTTCAGATGACGCAGCAAGACGCTGGTGCGCCGGTCGACGAACCGCTGGGTTAGGCGCTCGTGCAGCGCATCGCTCAGCCGATCTTCAATATCCCGGGTCTTTTCGCGCCAATGTGATGGGTCTGCAAGCCAGTTTTTGCGATTGGCGACAAAGGTCCAGGTCCTGACCTGCTTGATCCGGTTACTAAGCGTATCGATATCGCCGCTCACATTGTCGCAAAAGCGCACCTGCTCGGCAATCCAGTCCGCATTGACCTTGCCGCGCTTGACTAAGTCCGAGTAAATCCGGGTGACGATTTCGCCGTGATTGGCCGGAGAAATCCCCTGATAATCAGGGATTTGGCAGCAATCCCACAGCAGCCGCGCTCCATCGAGACCGCGCGCCAGTTGCCCCGCCTCGTTGCGCGACACGAATTCGAGCGCCTGCTGGTCCTTGGCCATGGGCACGCGCGTGAGGCTGCGGTGTTCGGGCACGGCATCAAGGCTGTTTTGCAGCGCCGCGATGGAGCTGAAATCGAGCTGGCTGTTGCGCCATTGCAGCACTTTGACGGGATCGAAGTCGTGCGTTTCGAGCTGAACGACCAGTTCTTCGTCAAATGCCTCGGTGCCGCCGGTCACGCCAAAAGTGCCGTTGCGCGCATGGCGGCCGGCGCGCCCGGCTATCTGGCCGATTTCGGCTGGCGTGAGGTCGCGGGTGATCTTGCCGTCGAACTTGCTGTCATCGGCAAAAGCCACATGGTGAATATCAAGGTTGAGCCCCATGCCGATGGCATCGGTGGCGACCAGGAAGTCGACATCGCCGTTCTGGTAGAGTTCGACCTGGGCATTGCGCGTGCGCGGGCTGAGCGCCCCCATCACCACCGCCGCGCCGCCGCGCTCGCGCCGGATCAATTCGGCGATGGCATAAACCTGCCGCGCCGAGAAGGCTACGATCGCCGAGCGCGCCGGCTGGCGTGAGATCTTCTTGGACCCGGCATAGGTCAATTGGGAGAAGCGCGGCCGGTCGATGATATCGGCATGCGGCAGCAGCTTCCTGATGATCGGGGCCATGGTGGCCGAGCCGAGCAGCAGCGTTTCCATGCTGCCGCGGGCGTTGAGGATGCGGTCGGTAAACACATGGCCGCGGTCGAAATCCACCGCCACCTGGATTTCGTCTATGGCCACGCAATCGACACGGATATCCATGGGCATGGCTTCGACCGTGCACACCCAGAAGCGCGGCTTGGGCGGAACGATCCGTTCCTCGCCCGTCACCAGAGCCACCGCCCCCTCGCCCACCCGCTCGACGCAGCGATGGTAGACCTCACGCGCCAGCAGCCGCAGCGGCAGGCCGATCATCCCGGTGGGATGGGCCAGCATGCGCTCGATGGCAAAGTAGGTCTTGCCGGTATTGGTAGGGCCAAGAATCGCCTTGACCGACTGGGGGGGCGCGAAAGTCATTGCCGGCAATGTAGGGGTTCGGAGCGCAGGTTGCGAGGGTCACAACGCCGGTGTCCCGGGAAAGGACGCATTGTGGCGGTTTTGCCATCCAGCTTAACACATGGAACAGGATGGGAACGAAACGGCACCGAATCGGCGCGACTCAGCAAATCCCGCTTCGTTCACCACTATGGCTGGTGGTGCATTCGCGGAAAGAACACCAGCCTGGCGCCGAACCACTTGCCGGGACGAGCTTTCGGCCTCAACTCCGTTCAACTTCCTTGCCATTCCGTGAATTCCGCTGGGAATCAGCGACATGTAAACGGGTGGTAAAGGCGCCCAAGACCCGATTTTTCGTGCGGTTTACGGGCCACCGGGCGGCTCGCCGGAGATTGGCGCCGGTCGGTTGACGAAGTTTGCCATTGACCGTTCCAGAATGAAACGCCCGCTCGGGCGATAGCGGACTTCTGTTCCGGCCTCTATTCCCCGTTCGCATGACACGCCATTGCCCCAGGACGTCCTGATGGCACGCGCGGTGGCTGACAGCGGTTGCTGTCCAGTTTTGGTGCAGTTTCAGTGCGTCGCTACCTTGGGCGTTAAGCCAGGGATCAAAACCGGAACGAACCGGGTAGGAATCGGGCGACCCTGCCGATTGTGGCTTTGTTCACCGCTGCATCTGGTGGCCACACCCAGCTGGACCTACAAGGCCTCTTGATCCGAATGTCTTCCCGGCACGGATTGGGCAAATCCGGTTCATCTTGGTTGGCAACGCGTAAACTTGATCGCGATTCCAGCGATTGTGACCGGAGCCTTGCGTGAAATTTATGCGGGCCTTGGCACCCGTTAACACCTAGCTACCCGCCAGTTGCGGCTTTGCCCGGACGACGTTGGCAAAAAACCCGTTGACCGTGCCATCACGGCACAGTGCCGGAACTTTGCCACGCCGCCGCCATTGCCCGACGACGGAGACACCCATGCAACAGCCCGAAGTCCTGACCGCGCCCGAGCCCCGAAAGGGCATGCCCGATCCCACCCTCGCCAAAGATGAGTTCAAGGCCCGCTTCCTCAGCCAGTATGTCGACCCGGCCTTTGCCGGACTCGCCGGCGAACTCGACCGCATTGCCGAGGTCGCTTGGGACGCCTATGACAATTCCCGCAAGGCCCCGCTCACACAAAAGGCCGGCCCCGGCTACGCCGATCCCGACTATGACCTGGCCGAGGACTGGATCGCGGCCAAGGCCGCCATCGACCGCGCCCAGGCCGATTACGAGAGCGGCGACCGGCCGCAGCGCGTCCTGCTGGTCAACGGTTCCTCGCGCAGCGAGCACACCTGCCCGGGTGAGATGAGCAAGTCATATCGCCTGATCCAGATGGCGTCGGAGGTGCTCGAGGAAGGTGGTCTCGACACCGAGATCCTCGACCTCAGCCGCACCACGTCCGAATATGGCCGCAACATCCATCCCTGCAAGTCCTGCTTCTCGACGGCGGCCCCGCTCTGCCACTGGCCGTGCTCCTGCTATCCCAACTATTCGCTCGGCCAGACCCAGGACTGGATGAACGACATCTACCCCATGTGGGTGCGGGCGGACGCCGTGATGATCATCAGCCCGGTCAACTGGTACCAGGTCGCCTCCCCGCTCAAGGCGATGATGGACCGGCTGGTCTGCGCCGATGGCGGCAATCCCGACCCCACCCTCACCCAGGGCAAGAAAGCCGCACTCGCCAAGCAGGTCGAGCTCGATGGCTGGGACTATCCACGCCATCTCAAGGGAAGGTTGTTCTCCGTGGTCGTCCACGGCGATGTCGAAGGCACCAAGGACGTTCGCCGTTCGATTTCGGACTGGCTCAAGTTCATGGAACTGGCGCCGGCCGGCCCGCTGGCCGAACTCGATCGCTACATAGGATATTGGGAGCCCTACGCCACCAGCCATCAGGCCTTGGACAAGGACCTGGCCATGCAGGGGGAGGTGCGCAATGCGGCCAAGACGCTGCTCGATGCCGTGCTGTCGCATCGTGACAAAGCGCAGATTCCAGGCAGTGAACTGCACCCGCCGCGGCAGAAATAGGCCTAGAAGTCCATCTTGGTCAGCACCATGCTGAGGTCACCCATATTGGTGCCCAGCAGGACGCGATAGGGGATGAAATAGCCGGTCTCGCCCAAGGGCGCATACCAGATGACGATGCGGTCGCTGTCGGCAAGGTAGTTGGTGATCTCGGAGCTGGTGAAATGCCCCGAGACGGGGTCGTAGTCGACCGTGCACAGCACCACCGGCCCCTGGTAGCCGGTGCGCGCCGAGGTCGCTTCGTCGTCGCCGGCATAGCTCATGGCGATGTTGAAGCGCTCGACCCCGGTGAAGATCTTGGCCTGGCGCTGGCAAAGGCTCTTGTCGAGCCCGTTGCCCTTGAGCACGAAGGCCGAGAGGAAGTCGCCCACTCCCGTCAGGTGGCGGCGCTCGATTGGCACGCGATCGTAGTTGTCGATGATCGGCGGATCGACCTTGAAGGCCGACACATCCCGCCCCGCAAAGGAGACGTCGACCGTAAAGGTCTCGCCATTGGCCCGGGTGGTGAGGTCGAACTCGTCGGCAACCAATGCCGTGCCCGACGAGCGCCCCACTGAGCTGGCCTTGGCGGTGCCGCTCGCCACCAGTGAGCCGAGCCCGGCGACATTGGCGGAAAGATCGAGCGCGTAGCGGCTGCCGGTATCGCTCAGGTCAACCGTCATGGCCGCAACATTGATGCCGCCCAGCGTCAGGACATAGCTGGCCGAGGCGTCCACCTCGGCGGCGCCTGCGGGGTGGCTCAGGAACAGGGCCAGCGCGGCCAGGGGAGCAAGACGGAACGGGGTCAAGACGACAGCTTCTCTGCATGATGCGAATCAACGCTTGGCTCGAAATTGCCTGCGCGACAGGGCCCATGCAAGGCGCTCGCGGGCGTTTGAGTCCCGCTTGCCTTGACGCGGACGCCCATTTTCTCTAAAGACGCGCCAGATTTCACAACAATCGAGGCCCGTCGCGGACTTCTCCGCCACGCAGGACCTTTACACAAAGTAGGATATCTCAAGATGGCACGTCGCTGCGAACTCACCGGTAAGGGTGTGATGATGGGCAACAATGTTTCCCACGCCCTCAACCGTACCCGTCGCCGGTTCCTTCCGAACCTGGTCAACGTCACCCTGATTTCGGATGCCCTGAACCGCCCGGTCAAGCTGCGCATCACCGCTGCCGCCTTGCGTTCGGTCGAGCACCGTGGTGGCCTGGACGCTTTCCTGCTCAAGCAGGACGATGCCGATCTGTCGCCGCTGGCGCAGGGCATCAAGAAGGAAATTCGCGCCGCTCTGGCCGCGTAATTCCCGACTGAATTCGATAGTGAACCGCGTGGAGTACGCTCCGCGCGGTTTTGTTTTTTGGGGGGGCGATTTCTCACCCACCCACCGGCCGTCACCCTCGGGCTTGACCCGAGGGGGTTACACTTGCCAGGGCCGGTAAGTGCAGAGCCCTCGGGTCGAGCCCGAGGGTGACGATCGAGTCGGTGGCACTTCCGCTGCCAACTCTCTAGATGCTAGCGCCCCGGTCTCATGCCGGACCGCGCATACATTGAGGTGCATTCTGATGCTTGCTCGTCTCCTGGCGGCAATTGCCGCCATGGTCGTGGTCGTTGCCGCGTCCAATATTCTGGTCCTCTACCCCTTCCAGTTCCAGCTTGGCGGCGTCAATCTCGCCGACCTGCTGACCTGGGGCGCCTTCACCTTCCCCTTCGCTTTCCTGATCACCGATCTCACCAACCGCTATGACGGCGCCCGCAACGCCCGTCTCGTTGTGCTGGTGGGCTTCCTGGTTGGCCTGGGCTGCTCATTCTACCTCAGCTACAATCCTCTGCCCTGGAATGCCGGTGGCGCCGCCGCCACCACGCAACGCATCGCACTGGCTTCCGCCACTGCATTCGCCGTCGGCCAATTGCTCGATATCGCGGTCTTCTCCCGCCTGCGGGCCAGCTCGGCCTGGTTCCTGCCGCCGCTGGCCGGCTCGCTATTCGGCTCCATCATCGACACGACGATCTTCTTCACCATCGCCTTTGCCCCGGCTCTGGCAGGCATCGATGCCCTGTTCGGCATGAGCGACAATTCGCTCGGCTTCCCAGCCCCCTGGCTGGGCGTTGGCCCCGAAGTCCCGCTCTGGATTTCGCTCGCTTCGGGCGATTTCCTGGTCAAGTTCCTCGCCGCCCTGGTGCTCCTGGCACCCTACCGCGCGCTGATGGGCAAGCTGATGCCGCTGCCGCCCGTCGGCGTGCGGGCCTAGCCCCAATCTTACCCATCCACTGCGTTCCCTCGGGCTTGACCCGAGGGCCACTCGCCGCTTGTACCGGATTGACCGCGTTGCCCTCGGTTAAGCCGAAGGAACTCGCCTCACAGCGCTGGAAGTGCAAATTCCAGCAGCAGCGTCCGCTGCCAGTCGTTGAAGTTGTTGTCCGAGCCGATCAGGATCCGCAGCTCGCCATCGGGCGTGGTGTGCACCGCCAGCGATTCCATGTTGTCGATGGTTCCACCGGCAGCCGACAGCAGCAATTCGCCGACCATCAGGTGGTCGGGGCGCACCTCGGCGGCCGGCACCCGGCGCAGGTTCATCACGAAGTTCAGCATGGAAACGCCGCGCTCGAGCACCAGCAGGTCGCCATTGGGCAGGAAGGCGCAGTCGGTCGGGCTGACCACCGGGCTGTCCTGGTAGGACATCGGGCCCTTGTCGTTCTGCCCCAGCAGCCAGCCACGATGATTGCCCGCCTCGTCCAGCGCTTCCTCCGCCAGCAGCAGGGTCGATCCGGCCACCGGCGAGGCGGCCGGCGCAATGCACAGCGCTTCGAGCGATTCGTTGGTCCTGAGGTCGCTGAGCCAATCCGGGATCGTCACCTCGCGCGCCGCGCCCCCGGGCACGGCGTCGGTCAGCGCGAAATCGGCGACCCGCGTCAGGTGCTCGAAGCCGACCCGCACCGCCGCCGGTACGCCGTCGCGATAGACGGTATCGACGGCTTCCGCATCCTTGGCATATTGGCGCGGCAGCACGTCGCCCTTGGAATTGCGCATCGGCTCGACCCGCGTCCCGATAAAGCCGAACAGGCGCCCCGCATCGTCATAGGCCAGCCGGCCGCTGACGAAATTGCCGCGGTCGCTGACAAACACAGCCTGCTGGTCCGGTCCGGTCATGGTGAGGCTCGATAGCCCGCCGAACGTGTCGTCCTGGCTGACCAGCGCGATGCCGCCGCGAAAAATCAGGCTGCCGGCCGGCTCGTCGATATGGCTGTCGCCGAACTGGGTGATCGGGCTGGCGCTGACCGTCACCTCGACGGCGGCGGCGGCGGCGGGGAGGCTCCCTGCCAGTGCCGCCACGACGATGGCAGCCCGGCTCCAGTTCATCCGCGGCTCCGCCTGCGGGACTGGGCCGGCATTTCCTCGTCGAACAGCGCCGCCAGCTCGTCGGTCAGCGCCCCGGCCAGTTCCTCGGCATCGAGCAGCGTCACGGCGCGGCGGTAATAGCGCGTCACGTCGTGGCCGATGCCGACCGCAACCAGCTGGATGGGCGAGCGCGTTTCGATGTCCTCGATCACCTGCCGGAGATGGGCCTCGAGATAGTTGCCGGCATTGACCGACTGCGTCGAGTCATCCACCGGCGCGCCATCGGAAATCACCATCAGGATGCGGCGGGCCTCGGGGCGGGCCATCAGGCGCTTGCGTGCCCATTCCAGCGCCTCGCCGTCGATATTCTCCTTGAGCAGGCCTTCGCGCATCATCAGGCCCAGGTTGCGCCGCGCATGGCGCCATGGCTCGTCGGCCGCCTTGTAGATGATGTGGCGGATGTCGTTGACGCGACCAGGATTGGGCGGACGGTTGGCTTCAAGCCAGGCTTCACGCGACTTGCCGCCCTTCCAGGCGCGGGTGGTGAAGCCCAGGATCTCTACCTTGACGCCGCAGCGCTCCAGCGTGCGGGCGAGAATATCGCCGCAGATGGCCGCAATGGTGATCGGTCTGCCCCGCATCGAGCCCGAATTGTCGATCAGCAGCGTCACCACGGTGTCGCGGAAGTCGGTGTCGTTCTCGACCTTGAAGCTCAGCGCCTGCATCGGGTCGGTGACCACGCGGGTGAGGCGCGCCGTGTCCAGCAGGCCCTCTTCGAGATCGAACTGCCAGCTGCGATTCTGCTTGGCCATGAGGCGCCGCTGCAGCTTGTTGGCCAGCCGTGCCACGGCGCCGGCCAGGTTTTCCAGCTGCTTGTCGAGCAGGCTTCTCAGCTGGTCGAGTTCGTCGGGCGGGCACAGCTCCGCCGCCTTGACGATCTCGTCGAACTTGGTGGTGAACACCTTGTAGTTGAACTGGTTGGTCAGCTGGGTGCCGCCATCCTTGGCCGGCGGCGGCATGGGCGCGTCTTCGCCGGCTTCGGCGGCCGCATCCTCGTCGGTATCGGCCATGTCCGATTCGAGGCCCTCGACATCGCCGGTTTCCTCCGACTCGCCGGCCTGTTCGTCCTGCTCGCTGTCCTGGCTGTCGTTCTCGCCTTCGCCCTGCTCGGGCGCCTGGTCGGAGCTGTCGCCCTGTTCGGGCTCCTGGTCCTCGCCCTCTTCCTGGTCGGACGAGTCGGGGTCATCGAGCTCGCTTTCCGGCACGAGGTTGAGATCGCGCAGCAGCATCTTGGCGGCGCGCGAGAACTCCTCCTGGTTCTCGTAGCGGGTCAAAAGCTCATCGAGCGATTTGCCGCCCTTGTCCTCGATTTCCTTGCGCCACAGGTCGACCAGGGCGTGTCCCGAAGGGGGCACCGGGACGCCCGCCAGCTTCTCGCGGAGCAACAGGCCCAGGGCCTCGGCAATAGGCGCATCGGTCTTGTTGTCGACCTCGGCGAAATTGGCGCGAAACAGCCTGTCTTCCAGCATCTCGCCGATATTGCCGACCATGCCGGGCATGCGGACGCAGCCAAGGGCCTCGACCCGCGCCTGTTCCAGCGCATCGAAGGCCGCGCGGGCCACCGGATCCATGGGCGAGCGCTTGCGATGGGTTTCGGGGTCGTGGCTGGCCAGCCGCATCGCCATGGCGTCGCCCTGCCCGCGGGCAATGGCGATGTCGCGCCGCGTCGGCAGCCGCGGCAGGTTGGCCAACCGCGCCTTGTCGCTGGTGAGCAGCGGCCGGTCGGAGGTGAAGGTCACCTCCAGGTCAGCCTTGGCGCCGATCGCGCGCACCGTCGCGCCCATGGCGGATTTGAACACCTGGGTCTGGTCGGGCTTGTTGGCTTTGCTGCGCGGTGGTTGTGCCATGCTGAATGCTCGTCGGTTGGGGGAAGGCCCCCTCACCCGCCGCTGCGCGGCGACCTCTCCCCCAAGGGAGAGGTGAGAAACGCCGAACCCCCTGCACCTCGCCCTTGGGGGAGAGGTCGGCCCAAAGGGCCGGGTGAGGGGGCCTTTAACTTACGCCGTGACCGCCAAGTTCGCGGACGACTCCGGCAGGTCTTCGCCGAACACGCGCTGGTAGAATTCGGCCACCACGGGGCGTTCGAGCTCGTCGCACTTGTTGAGGAAGGTCAGGCGGAACGCAAAGCCGACATCGCCGCCGAAGATCTGGGCGTTTTCGGCCCAGGTGATCACCGCGCGCGGCGACATGACGGTCGAAAGATCGCCATTGATGAAGGCCGAACGCGTCAAGTCTGCCAGCCGCACCATGTTGGCGATGAGCTTCTTGCCCTTTTCGGTCTCGCCATAGGCTTTGTTCTTGGCGAGCACGATGCCCACTTCCTTGTCATGCGGCAGGTAGTTGAGCGTGGTCACCAGGCTCCAGCGGTCCATCTGACCCTGGTTGATCTGCTGGGTGCCATGATAGAGGCCCGACGTATCGCCCAGGCCGATGGTGTTGGTGGTCGAGAACAGGCGGAAGGCCGGGTGGGGCGTGATCACGCGGTTCTGGTCGAGCAGCGTCAGACGACCGGCCACCTCGAGCACGCGCTGGATCACGAACATCACGTCCGGCCGGCCGGCGTCGTATTCGTCGAACACCAGCGCCACATTGTTCTGCACGGCCCAGGGCAGGATGCCGTCGCGGAATTCGGTGACCTGCTTGCCATCCTTGAGCACGATCGCGTCCTTGCCGACCAGGTCGATACGCGACACATGCGAATCGAGGTTGACGCGGACCAGCGGCCAGTTGAGGCGCGCCGCAACCTGCTCGATATGGGTGGACTTGCCGGTGCCATGGTAGCCCTGGACCATGACGCGGCGGTTGAAGGCAAAGCCTGCCAGGATCGCCAGCGTGGTATTGCGGTCGAACAGGTAATCCGGATCGACCGGCGGCACGTGGCTATTGGCTTCCTTGTAGCCCATCACCTTCATGTCCGTGTCGATACCGAACAGCTCCCGGGCCGAGTATTCGGTGTCGGGCAGATTGGTGTACTCAGTCATGGCATGGCTCTTGGCGGAAATATCGAGGCGGGAGGGCAGTAAAGTCGCGGGCTCTATAGCAGCATTGTGGCGGTCGGGGTAGCGGGCGCGGCGCATAAGTCTCCTACGAGCCCCTTGCGGGAGAAGGTCAGCGCAACAGCCGCCAAATCCACCGGCCGTCATCCTCGGGCTTGACCCGAGGACACTACACTTGCCGAGCGCCCTGGAAGTATAGTGCTCTCGGGTCAAGCCCGAGGGTGACGATCGCTCATGGGCAATTGCGGAGGCTGCAAAGCGCACGCTATTTCGTCACGAAACCCGTTTTCTTGAGATGGCTATAGGCCGCGATGATGGTGCGCAGCCGCTCTTCGGAGGCCTTGTCGCCGCCATTGGCGTCGGGGTGGTGGATTTTGACCAGGGTCTTGTAGGCCCGCTTGATATCCTCGGATTTGGCGTGGCCGATCAGCCCCAGCGTTTCGAGCGCCCGCCGGTCCTGTTCATGCAGCGGCTTGACGCGTTCGGCGGCCGGCTTCTGCGACTGGCGGTGACGGTAGCGCGCGAAGACGCCGAACGGGTCGCCGAATTTATCGCCCGGCCGCAGGTTTTCCCGCGCCACGCGGGCGCCGCGCATGTTGGGGTTGCCGGTGGCAAAGCTTGAACGCGACTCCGCCTTGGGCGAGGCATGCAGCGCTTCCTCCAGCTCGTCCTTGTCCATGCCGGCAAAGAAGTTGAACGCGGTATTGTAGTGGCGAACATGCTCGAGGCAGAAATGGTGATACTGGCCCTCGCTGCGATGACCTTTGGGGGCCCGATATTCACCGGCCAGCTCGCAGCCTTCCCAGTCACAGCCGTGCTCGACCGGCGCCGGCTTTTCTTCCCGGCGCGGCTTGACGCGAATGGAGTCAAATATCTTGGAATGCAAATTCATTGCGCCTAGTTACATGCCTCGAACCACGGAGAACTCGACGCGATGAGTGTAAAAGACACCTTAACCGCCAAGCTCACCAGCAATTTTGCGCCCGCTTTCCTCGATGTGATCGATGAATCCAACAAGCATCATGGGCATGCCGGATGGCGGGAGGGTGGTGAAACCCATTTTCGTGTCAGAATCGCGACCCCGCATTTTGACGGGATGAGCCGCGTGGCGCAACACCGCGCCGTCATGAACGTTCTCGATGCCCAACTGAAGGACCGCGTCCATGCCTTGGCTATCGAGGTCCTGCCCTCATCGGGCCCTTTCGAAGGGTGACGCGAACGTGATGTCTTGCATCCTCGTCCGATCCATCTGATCCTCCCTGCGATCGCAGAGGAGACACCCATGTATCCAACGTCCGCCCGTATGCTGGTGCTTTTGCTGACCGGCCTCTCCGCCACGGCTGCACTGGCACAGGAGCACACGCTCTCAATTGGTGTTGCCGGCGAAAAGTTCAAGCTTGATCCAGCGTTTACCGTTTCCATCGACGACAAGGTCATTGGCGAGGGCACCGTGGCCAACGCCCTGGATACCGCCGCCGGCGAGCGGCTGAAGGGGCATCCCGACCCAGCCTCCCTGGTCAGTGTCAGCACATTCGAAGTGCCCGACGGGTTGCTGACGCCGGCATCGCAGATCACCGTCCGCTTTTCCGCCGGCGACAGCTATGACGCCGCCTTGGGTGCCGATACCAACTTCTATATCGCGAGCCTGGCCATCGACGACGCGGCGATCGCGCTCGACAGCGCCACGATCAGCGATCCTGCCAACCCCGCGGGCACCGTTAATCTGGAGGCTGGCCTGCTGGGCCTCTACGCCACCGGCGCCACCGCCAGCTTTGCCGTTCCATCGATGGAGGCAGCAACCAACGAACCGGCCGCCGCCGAGCCCGCCGCAGAACAAGCACCCGATGAGCCGAAGGTAGCCGCCGCCCCTGAGCCGGCGCCGGCGCCAGAGCCGGTTTGCAACGCCGCGGCCACGCTCGAGGTCACCGGCTTTGGCAACAATGGGCTCACGCTTGCTGCCGATGCCAAGGCCGATCTCGACGCCCTGGCTGCCACTTTGACCGGACAGGACTGCGCCATCACGGTGGTGGGCTATGCCAGCACGTCGGGCAGCGAGGCCGCCAACCAGCGCATCTCTCTGGCACGGGCCGAGCTGGTCCGCGATCAACTGGTGGCAGCCGGCGTCAACGGCGGAGCCATCACCACAACCGGCGCCGGGGAAACCAACCAGTTCGGCGACAGCCAGGAGAGCAATCGCCGCGTCGTCGTTACGGTCGCTGCGACTCGATAAAGCCGGCCACCGCCTGGGCATCGACATTGCGTTCGATGAACGCCTTGCCGATGCCGCGTGTCAGGATGAAGGTCAGCGCCCCGCGGGATACCTTCTTGTCCTGCGCGATGGCGGCCATCAGCGTCTCGGTCGACCCCAATATGCCCGGAATATCGGCCATTGTCGTGGGCAGGCCCGATGCCTTGAGATGCGCGGCGATCCGCCCGGTATCCTGGCTGGGTGCCAGCCCCAGCCGCGCCGAAAAACCATGCGCCAGCACCATGCCGATGGCGACGCCCTCGCCATGCAGCAGGCGGTCGGAATAGCCGGTATCTTTTTCCAGCGCATGCCCGAAGGTGTGGCCCAGGTTGAGCAGGGCCCGGACCCCGAGCTCCTTCTCGTCTTCGATCACCACGCGCGCCTTGTGCGCGCAGCAGCGGGCAATGGCCTCGCCACGGGCCGGCCCACCGGCAAAGATTTCCGCCCGGTTCTCCTCGAGCCAGAAAAAAAAGTCCTCGTCATCGATGAGGCCGTATTTGACCACCTCGGCATAGCCGGCGGCGAACTGGCGCGGGCTGAGCGTATCGAGCGTGCTGAGGTCGGCCATCACCAGCCTGGGCTGATGGAAGGCGCCGATGAGATTCTTGCCGTGCGGGGAATTGATGCCGGTTTTGCCGCCGACCGAGCTATCGACCTGCGCCAGCAGCGAGGTCGGCATCTGCACGAAATCCATGCCGCGCCGGGCGATCGAGGCCGCAAAGCCCGCCAGGTCGCCGATGACCCCGCCACCCAGCGCAATTACCAGGTCCCCCCGTTCCAGCCGCGCCGCGAGGATCCCCTCCACGGCCTGACCCAGATAGCTCCACGACTTGGTCGCCTCACCGGCCGGCAGCACGATCTCGGTGTGGCCGAGCCCGGCGGCATCGAGCGACGCCACCAGCCGCGGCAGCTGCGCCTTGGCCACGGTTTCGTCGGTGATGATGCCGTAGCGCCGGCCGGCAAACCGCTCGGCCAGGATGGTACCGGCCTCGTCGAGCAGTCGGGGTCCGATCAGGATGTCATAGGCACGCTCGCCCAGGGCGACATGAACGGTGTGGTCGATTTCGGGCATGTCGGGATCAGTCCTGGCGCTTGAGATAGCCGAGCACGGCATCGATCACATGGCCCGCCACCACGTCCTGCGGAACATCGCGCGAGATTACGGTGACGTCCGCCTCGGCATAGATCGGGTAGCGCTCCTCGATCAGTTTTTCGAGCGTGGCGCGCGGGTTGGCCGTCTTGAGCAGGGGGCGGTTGCTGCGCCGCGAAACCCGCTCGAACAGGATGTCGGCTTCCGCCTTGAGCCAGACCGAAACCGCCTCGGCCTTGACCAGCGCGCGCGTCTCGCCATTGACGAAGGCCCCGCCACCGGTCGCCAGCACCACGCCTTGTTCCTTGAGCACCCGGGCAATCACCCGTGTTTCCCCGGCGCGGAATTCGGGCTCGCCGCGCTGCTCGAAAATCTCCGGGATAGTCATCTGCGCCGCTTTTTCGATTTCCTCGTCGCTGTCGAGAAAGTGCCGGCTGAGGCGGGCGGCGAGCCTTCGGCCGACGGTGGTCTTGCCGGCGCCCATCATGCCGACCAGCACCAGCGGCCGACCAGCGAGCCGCTCGGAAAGTTCTTCGGCGCGGGCCTGTCGCGATGCCGGGTCCGGTCGGTTCAAGAGGCGCTCCCCAGGCGTTTTCGGGCGAAGTGGACACCGCCTGGTCAGCCCCGAAACGCGACAAACCATGCTGCCGCTATCAAGCCGCCCACACCTCGCCTGTCAAGAACTTGCAGACAACGGCGCGACACCCCGCTATGCCTACGGAAACGAAACCTTTTGCTGGCAAATTGCGCGCAAACTGCAAGCAAACTGCCAGCAGGACTGCTGCATGCCCACTCTGATCCGCCTCATCATTACGCTGCTTTTCCTGGCTGGCCTGGTCTATGCCGGCATGTTTGCCCTGGTCGCCTTCGTTGAGCCGACGCAGAAGGAACAGACCATTCGCATCCCGCAGCGCGACCTGCTTGCGGGCGGCCAACCGGCGCTGCCGGGGTCTCAGCCGGCGGCCGAAGCGCCCGAAACCGAGGCCGAACCACAGCCCGCGCCGGCACCGGAGCCCGCGGGCGAGCCGGCCACCGCGCCGGAGCCGTTGACAGATTGAGCGGCGCTCACCTGATCGGCGCCTTCCTTGAAATGATGAGCGCCGAGCGCGGTGCCGCCAGGAACACCATCGAGGCCTATCGCCGCGACCTCTCCGACTATGCGGGCTTTGTCGCCGGGCGGAAGTCGAGCCTGCTCACCGTCGACCGCGACATCGTCAACGCCTATCTCGACCAGCTCAAGCGCGATGGTCTTTCGGCCTCGTCATCGGCCCGGCGGCTCTCGGCGATCCGCCAGTTCCACAAATTCCTCTGTGCCGACGGGATGCGCGGCGACGACCCTACCCGCATTGTCGCCAGCCCCAAAAGCCGCCGGGCACTGCCCAAGGTTCTGTCGGTCGCCGAAGTCGATCTCCTGCTGTCCACCGCGGAAGCGGAGGCCAATGCCGATGCCTCCCCGCAGAAACAAGCCTCGGCCCTCCGCCTCTATGTGCTGCTCGAGCTGCTCTATGCGACGGGCCTGCGCGTCAGCGAGTTGGTGAGCCTGCGCCGCTCGGCGGTAATGCGCGATGCCAGCTTTCTGACCGTCGTCGGCAAGGGCAACAAGGAACGCGTCGTGCCGGTCAACGACCGGGCCCGCGATGCCATCAAGGCCTATCTGGCGACCCTGGAGCCCGGGCTTTACCTGTTTCCCGCCGCCGGGGCCGAGGGCTATCTCAGCCGCCAGGTCTTCGCACGCGATCTCAAGGGCCTGGCGGGGCGCGCCGGCATCAGTTCGGCCCGTGTCGCACCCCACGTGCTGCGGCACGCCTTTGCCAGCCACCTGCTGGCCGGTGGCGCCGACCTGCGCGTCGTGCAGATGCTGCTCGGTCATGCCGACATCTCGACCACGCAGATCTATACCCACGTCCTGGACGAGAAGCTGCGTACCCTCGTCGAGACCCATCACCCGCTGGCCGAGCAGTAACAAGCCTTGACTTGCCATTGCACCATCGCCACTTTCCGGCCACTTTAGGGCGCAAGAGCAGCGGCCCATATTCCAGGGTCTACAGATAGACCCACAACGGGCAGGTGGAATGCAGTCCTATCTCGATTTCGAAAAGCCGGTTGCCGATCTCGAGGGCAAGATCGCCGAACTCAAGGCCATGGCCGCGACCGACCAGGCGGTAAGCATTGACGAAGAGGTCAATCGGCTCAGCGCCCGGGCCGACGAGGCCCTGGTCGAGATCTATCGACGCCTCACCCCCTGGCAGAAGACGCAGGTAGCGCGCCACCCGCAGCGGCCGCACTTTTCCGACTATGTCGGCAAGCTCATCACCGAATGGACGCCCCTGGCCGGGGACCGCAAATACCGCGAAGACGCCGCCCTGCAGGCCGGGTTCGGCCGCTTCAACGGCCAGTCGGTCGCCATTCTCGGCCAGGAAAAGGGCAATTCCACCGAGACGCGCCTCAAGCACAATTTCGGCATGGCCAGCCCCGAAGGCTATCGCAAGGCCGTGCGCATCATGGAAATGGCGGATCGCTTCAACATTCCGCTGATTTCCTTCGTCGATACCGCCGGCGCCTATCCCGGCATCGGCGCGGAGGAGCGCGGCCAGGCCGAGGCCATTGCCCGCTCCACTGAGAAATGCCTTGAGCTGGGCGTGCCCAATATCGCCATCGTCATCGGCGAGGGCGGTTCGGGCGGTGCCATCGCCATCGCCGTGGCCAACCGCGTGCTGATGCTCGAAAATGCCATCTATTCGGTGATTTCCCCCGAAGCCGGCGCCTCGATCCTGTTCCGCGACGCCGCCAAGGCGCAGGACATGGCCACCGCCCAGAAGATCACCGCGCAGGACCTGCTCGGTTTCGGCGTCATCGACGGCATCATTCCCGAGCCCGCTGGCGGGGCCCATCGCCACCACGAAGCGATCATGGACTCCACGCGCAGCGCCATAGCCGCCTTCCTGGGGGATTTCGCCGGCCGCGGGCGCCTCGAAACCCGCGAGCATCGCCGCGAAAAGTTCCTGGCCATTGGGTCGGCGCTCTAGCGCCGTCACTTCGCCATGGGCGAGGTGACGTTCCACACGCTTGCGTGAACTGGTCCCGCTTCCCGGCAAATTTGCCGCGTGCTAACGCTTCGTTCACCAGCAAAACTCATGCTGCGGTAACCAACGGCCCCCTAAGGGTCATCGCTCCATTTTCGACCACCGGGCCGCCGACGTGACCGCCACTGTTTTTCGCAAACTCTCCTCGGTGCTGATTTTGCTGTGGGTCGCCTTCGGGCTGGTCGCCTGTGGCGGCTTCCTGCCCAAGTCCAGTGACAACCGGCACAACCAGCCCCTGTCGAGCAGCATCCAGTCCGGCTTGCGCAATATGGGCTCCTCGCCCGGCGAAGCCATGGTTATCCGCATCTTCAAGGAGGAGAAGGTCCTCGAGGTCTGGAAGCGGACGACCAGCGGCCAGTTCAAGATGTTCAAGACCTACGAGATCTGCGCCTTTTCCGGCGAGCTCGGCCCCAAGATCAAGGAAGGCGATCGCCAGAGCCCCGAAGGCTTCTATACGATCACCCCTGGCCTGATGAATCCGCGGTCCAATTATTACCTCGCCTTCAATACCGGCTTCCCCAACAAGTTCGACCGGGCCTGGGGCCGCACTGGCAGCGACCTGATGGTGCATGGCGATTGTTCGTCGCGCGGCTGCTACGCCATGACCGACGACGGCATTGCCGAAATCTATGCCCTGGCCCGCGAGACCTTCAAGGGTGGAAATCCCAGTTTCCAGCTGCAGATCTTCCCGTTCCGGATGACCGCCGCCAAGCTTGCGCAGAAGGCATCCAGCCCGCATATCGGCTTCTGGCGTGACATCAAGGAAGGCTATGACCTGTTCGAACTAACCAAGGCCCCACCGGCCTGGGACGTCTGCGAGCGGCAGTATATCTTCAACGCCGCGGGAGGCGGTGCCCTCAACCCCATGGGCCCCTGCCCGGCCGTGGTGCAGAATGCTGCGCTGACCGCAAAGCAGCAGGCCGACGAGATCGCCTTCGCCGCCGCCGTCGAGAGCGAGGCGCAGAAAGCGGCGCGCGAAGCCGCCGAGGCAGAGCGTCAGGCCGCCGAGGAAGCGGCCGCCCGGGCGCGCGGCGAGGCCATTGGCGGCTTCTTCAGCGGCATCGGCAACATGTTTGGCGGTGGCAATGCCGGCCAGGATCCAAACGTGGTGCCGGTCATGTCGGGCAAGCCGGCGCCCAAGCCGATGCCCCGCTTGCAGCGCTAGCCACCCGCCACCATATCAGGGCCGCAATCGGGGCCGATCTGAACGCGGCAGCCAGCGCCGGAGACATTCGCTTTGGAAGAGACGGTATCAGTCAGTGTCCAGGGCGAAGACCGTGCGGCGACGGGGCAACCGGCCCGCCCCCGCATCGCTGTTGCCAACATCCTCAGTTTCGTGGTCGGCCTGGTCGGCATTGCCTCGCTGGGCGCCAGCGCCTGGGTCTATGGCGACACGCAGCGCGAGATCGTCCGGCTGTCCACCGACATCGCCCAGTTGCGCCTCAGCATGGAGCTGTTCGGCCGCCAGCAGGGCACCCCCACCAATACCGACAACGCCGCGCTGACCGATCTTGGCAACCGCCTCGCCATACTGGAACAAAGCTGGCGCAGCGGTGCCCCGTCGACGCCCGCAGCCACCCTCCCAGCCATCACCAACACCCCGTCCGCCGCACCTGCCGCGGCCACGGGCGCAGCCGACGACTGCCTTCCGTCGGGCACCCGATTCATGGTGGCTGCCGGCGACCGCTATGCCGTGTGCGGCACCGGCGCCGTGGTCGAGATCGGTTCGGTCGACGACGGCTACATCTCGCTGTCCGACGGCACCGTCATTGCCCAGGGCGGCAATATCGCTCTGCCCAACAGCGCCTGCATGATCGGCGTCGTGCCTTCCGACGGCGCCGCCATCAGCGGCTATGCCGAGATCAAGGTCACCTGCTGACTTCCCCCGGGTGGACGTAAGGCTTCGGCCGTCTCTCGAAACAAAAAGGCCCGGATCGCTCCGGGCCTTTTCCATTTAATACGCACCGTGGCAGTGCTTGAACTTCTTTCCCGACCCGCACGGGCATGGCGCATTGCGCGACACGCCTTCAAGCAGCTTGGGGTCGATTGGCTTGAGCGAGGGATCGCTGCCGGTCGCGCCCAGGGCACCGGCAATGGTGTCCGAGCCCTCTTCCGCGTCGTTTTCTCCCGTCAGCGGGTCGATATGCGTCTCGCGCAACTGGCTGAGATCGGGCGCCGGCGGCGCCACCGGACGCGGCTGCAGCTCGACATGGCTGAGTTGGGTCGTCACCAGTTCGCGCAGGTTCGCCAGCAGCGACTGGAACAGCTCATAGGCTTCCTGCTTGTATTCGTTGAGCGGATCGCGCTGGGCGATACCGCGCCACCCCACGACCTTGCTGAGATGATCGAGCGTCACCAGGTGCTCGCGCCACAGGCCATCGATGGACTGCAGCAGGATCGACTTTTCCACCTGGCGCATGATGGTTGGGTTGGGTGAGCCGGCCGCCGCCATGTTGGCGATGGTGCGCTCTTCCTTGGCCGCGGCATGGGCGTCGGCCGCCGCGATCAGCCGCTCAGTGATGACCTCGGCGTCGATGCCTTCCTCGGCCGCCCATTCCTTCACCGGAACGTCGATATTGAGATAGGTCTTGGCGGCCGCCTCAAGCTGCTCGACATTCCACTGTTCGGGATAGGAGCGCGGCGGGATGGCCTTGGCGACGATGTTGTCGACCACGTCATGCCGCATCTCGATGACGGTCTCGCTGACATCCTCGGCATCCATCAGTTCGATACGCTGTTCGAAGATCACCTTGCGCTGATCGTTCATCACGTCGTCGTATTTGAGGATGTTCTTGCGGATGTCGAAGTTGCGCGCCTCGACCTTGCCTTGCGCCCGCTCGATGGCCTTGCTGACCCAGGGATGGGTGATGCTCTCGCCCTGTTCCAGGCCCAGCTTGCCCAGCATGGAATCCATGCTGTCCACCGGGAAGATGCGCATCAGGTCGTCCTGAAGGCTGAGGAAGAAGGCCGAGTGACCAGGATCGCCCTGGCGGCCGGAACGGCCACGCAGCTGGTTGTCGATACGGCGCGATTCATGGCGCTCGGTGCCGATGACCATCAGGCCACCCGCCGCCAGCGCCTTGGCCTTGTCGGCGGCAATGTTCTGCTTGATCTCGGCGATCTTGGCTTCGCGTTCGGCACCCTCGAGGCCCTCGGCCTCCTTCTGGATGCGCATTTCGAGATTGCCGCCCAGCTGGATGTCCGTACCGCGACCAGCCATGTTGGTGGCGATAGTGATGGCGCCGGGCAGGCCGGCATCGGCGACGATGAAGGCTTCCTGCTCGTGATGGCGGGCATTGAGCACATTCATGCTGCCCACATTCTTCTTGCGCAGTAGGTCGGCGAGCATTTCCGACTTTTCGATCGAAGTCGTGCCGACCAGCACCGGTTGCCCGCGCTCCTGGCATTCCTTGATCAATTGGGCAATGGCCTCGAACTTTTCGGCGGCCGTGCGGAAGATGGCGTCTTCGTCGTCCTTGCGCTGCACCGGCAGATTGGTCGGTACGGTAACGACATCGAGCTTGTAGATGTCGGCGAATTCCTCGGCTTCCGTCGCCGCCGTACCGGTCATGCCGGCCAGCTTCTTGTAGAGACGGAAATAGTTCTGGAAGGTAATCGAGGCCAGCGTCTGGTTTTCCGGCTGGATCTTGACGCGTTCCTTGGCTTCCAGCGCCTGGTGCAGGCCTTCCGAGTAGCGGCGGCCCGGCATCATGCGGCCAGAGAACTCGTCGATGATCACCACTTCGTCGTTGCGGACGATGTAGTCCTTGTCCTTGCGGAACAGCTTGTGGGCGCGCAGCGCCGAATTGGCGTGGTGCACCAGCGCGACGTTTTCCACGTCATAGAGCGAACCGGACTTGAGCAGGCCGTCCTCGGACAGCCGGGCCTCGAGCTTTTCGATGCCCTGGTCGGTGAAGGTGGCGGCGCGATGCTTCTCGTCGAGTTCGAAGTCGCCCTCTTCGATGATCGGCATCACCGAGTCGATCTTGATATAGAGGTCGCTCCGGTCATCGGACGGACCTGAAATGATCAGCGGCGTACGCGCCTCGTCGATCAGGATGGAGTCCACTTCGTCCACGATCGCGAATTCATGGCCGCGCTGCACCATCTGGGCGCGCGTGTATTTCATGTTGTCGCGGAGGTAGTCGAAGCCCAGCTCGTTATTGGTGCCGTAGGTGATGTCGGCGGCGTAGGCGGCCTTGCGCTCGGCGTCGCTCATGCCATGGACGATGATGCCGGTGGTGAGGCCCAGGAAATTGTAGATCTGGCCCATCCAGGCCGCGTCGCGCTTGACCAGGTAGTCATTGACCGTAACCAGGTGCGCGCCCTTGCCGGGCAGGGCATTGAGATACATCGGCAGCGTCGCCACCAGCGTCTTGCCTTCACCGGTGCGCATTTCGGCAATGCTGTGCTCGTTCATCGCCATGCCGCCGATGAGCTGCACGTCGAAGTGGCGCATGCCCAGCACGCGCTTGGAGGCCTCGCGCACGGTGGCAAAGGCGGGGACGATCAAATCATTGAGATCGGCGCCCTGCTCGAGCTGCGCGCGGAACTCGGCGGTCTTGCCGCGCAGCTCGTCGTCGGTGAGCTTCTCGAACTGGGCTTCGAGCGCATTGATCTGCGCCACCTTGCCCTGGAACCGCTTGACGTGCCTGTCGGACGGAGACCCGAAGATCCGCCGGGCGAGCGCAGCAAGTGCCATATGTCAGGTCCTTTTATGACTCATCGGGGCGGGCTGGGGAGGTGCGGGATAGGACCGTTCGGCCGCGTCAACGCGATGAGAAAGCCTTTCCGGCTTTGAATTTCTGGTATCCGCCACGTGGCGGAAAAGCGGGTGAGATGTAAGAGCGGCCCCCTGTCTTGTCAACGCTGCCGAAATGGGCGACACCTGCTTGCCTCTGCCGGAAAGGCCCCGCAAGAACGGGATTTTGGCACCTGGTTGCTCACAAGGCGCGGCGCGGCACATTTTGGCCCTGTTGACGTGTGAGGGGCAGACCCAGGACCCGACATGAACGAGCCAGCCGCATGATACATGCCGGCAAGGAGACCGACCTGATGATTTTTTCCCCCTCCCGCCTCGCCCGCACCGCGAGTGTTCTGGCGCTGATGCTTGCTGCCGGCACGCTGGCCCCTGCCTTGGCGCAGGACGCTGCTGCACCGGCCGCCGAAGCGCCGGCGGAAGCCGCGCCGACGGCCCCAGCCGCGCCGGTCTCGCCTGACACGGTCGTGGCCACGGTGGGCGGCGAGCCGATTACCGAGGCCGACCTCAGCTTCGCTGCCGAGGACCTGACGCAGGAACTCAGCCAGATGCCGGCCGAGCAGCGCAAGCCGTTCCTGCTGCGCGTGCTGATCGACATGAAGGTCATGGCCAAGGCCGGTCAGGATGCCGGCATGGCCGATACGCCGCTTTTCCAGCAGCGTCTCAATTATCTCAAGGAGCGCGCCCTGCGCCGCGCCTTCTTCGCCGAAACCATCGCCAATGCGGTGACCGAGGACGCCGTGCGCGCGCAATACGACAAGTTCGTCGCCGACTTCGTGCCGGCCGAAGAGATCCGCGCCAGCCATATCCTGGTCGCCGATGAGGCCGAAGCCAATGCCATCAAGGCAGAACTCGATGGCGGCGCCGATTTCGCCACCATCGCCAAGGAGAAGTCGATCGATCCTGGTGCAGCCAATGGCGGCGACCTCGGCTTTTTCGGCAAGGGCATGATGGTCGCGCCCTTCGAGGCCGCCGCATTCGCGCTGACCGATATTGGCCAGATCTCGGCTCCGGTGAAGTCCCAGTTCGGCTGGCACATCATCAAGCTCGAGGAAAAGCGCCAGTCGACGCCGCCCGCCTTCGAGCAGGTCGCCGGCCAGCTCCAGCAGCAGCTGCTGATGCAGACCTTCGACGACACCGTCGCCCGGCTGATGGATGGCGTCACCATCGACATTCCCGACGCCGCCCTCAAGGCTGCCGTCGACGCCCAGAGCGAAACGCAGCCTGCCGAGGAAGCACCGGCCCAGTAGGGTCTGTGGGGGTATCCCACACCCACAGAGCGTCACCCCCGGGCTTGACCCGAGGGTGACGGTCGAGTTTGCTTGGATGCCTGATCTAAGCCAGCAGCCCGCGCACCATCTGCCGCGCCGTCTGGCGCAGTTGCGCGGGGTCACGCTCGATCCGTCCCGTCAGCAGGCGCTGCCAGATGAAGCCCGCCAGCATGTCGGCACACAGCCCCACATTGACATCTGCAGCCAGCTCGCCGCGATCGATACCGCGCTGGAAAATCTGTCCGCTCTGTAGCCGTCGCTCGGCCGAATAGGCCCGCAGCGATTCCGCGGCTGCCTCGTCGCGCTGCGCCTCGGCCACCACGAAGCGAAACACCTGCCCCGCGCCGGTATCGCCCCAATGGGCAAACACGCCGGTGAGAAATGCGAACACGTCCCCCTCGACCGTGCCGGTATCCATATGCACCGATGCCGGTTTTTGCCGATGATAGACATCGAGCAGCAGCTTGGTCTTGTCCGGCCACCATTTGTAGATGGTGGGCTTGCCGGCCCGGGCGCGTTTGGCCACCGCCTCGATGGAGAAGCGGGCGATACCCTCTTCGGCCATGATGGCTTCGGCCGCGTCCAAAATCGCCCGCTCGGTGTCGGGGTTCCGGCGGGCGCCGATGGACCGGCGGCGATCGTCGACATCGTCTGCTGCTTGCTCGCTCATGCCGACAATATGGTTCAAAAAGATTCCGAAGCAAAGCACTTGAACGAAACGTGTCGTTCAGTTACGTAACGAAACGTACCGTTTCATAGGAGATTGCAGATGCAACCCTCACTCGCCGCCCGCCTGCGCATGACCCTGATCATGACCGTCTTCGTTTATCCCGTCGTGACCGTCTATCTCTACATCCTGATGCCGCTTACGGTGGGTTGGGAAATGTGGCAGCGCAGTTTCCTGCTCGTGCCGATGATGGCGACTACCATCGTCATGCTCATCGTGCCCTTCATCACCAAGCGCTTCGGCGCCTTCATCGCCGGCAAGAAGCCGATCGGCGCCGCTGCCTGACGGCCGGCATCGCATCACCAAATGATGGGTGAGCCCGGCGAGCCGGGCCACCGCCGCCCCAGATCTTCACGCCTTCGCGATCGTTCATCATTTTTTGCCGCATTTGGGTGCATGGTGAATGAAATCTTTCTGGGGCACTCCTTGTTCAAGACCAGTCTCGTCCATCTCGCCACGCTGGCGGCGCTCAACACCGTCACGGTGGCCGCGCTTGCCTGCGAGCAGTTGCGCATGGAGCCGGGCGGGATCGTGACCTCGGTCACCGATGGCGACACGGTGATCCTCGACGATGGCCGTGTCGTCCGGATGATCGGCACCCAGGCGCCAAAGCTGCCGCTCGATCGCCCCGACTTCCCCACCTGGCCATTGGCGCCCGAGGCCAAGGCGGCGCTCGAAGCCATCGCCCTCAACCAGCCCGTACGGCTCGGCTTTGGCGGCGAAACCATGGACCGCTATGGCCGGGTGCTGGCCCATGTCTTCGTCGAAGCACCGGACGGGGAAATCTGGGCGCAGCAGGCCATGATCGCCAGGGGCCTGGCGCGGGTTTATTCCTTTCCCGACAATCGTGCCTGTCTCGACCTTCTCTTTGCGGCGGAAGGGCGCGCGCGTCTGGCCGGGCTTGGCATCTGGGCCGATCCCTATTACAGCACTCGTGCGGCAAACGCGCCGGGCGACCTCCTCGCCCGGGCCGGCCACTATGAACTTGTCGAAGGCAGGGTCCTTCTCGCCGAACAAAGCGGTGGGCGGGTCTATCTCAATTTCGGCCGGTTCTGGAAAGAGGACTTCACCGCCGTGATCGAGGCACCGGCCCTGCGGCTGTTCGCCGAAGACGGCCTGGATCCGCTGGTGCTGGAAAATGCGTTGGTGCGTATTCGCGGATGGGTGGATGACCGGGATGGTCCACGCATCGAAGTGACCCATCCCGAGCAGATCGAGGTTCTGGCGACACGATGATCGGGTTGGGGCATATCGCCAAGGGTTTGCAGACCGGGACACGCAATGGCCTGCTGGCCGTATCGCTGCTGGCGCTGAGCGCCTGCACCACGCTGACCGGCGCCAATAACGTGGCCGTCACCCAGACTGGCGACAATCCTGCGCCTACCGTAGTGCCGGAGGGGACCGAGCCAGATGACGTCGTCATCGGCCGCCGCGAGCATCCCCGCATCATCGCTGCCTATGGTGGCGTCTATTCCGACCGCCCTGCCGAAATCATGGTGGCGCGCATCGTCGGCCGCCTGCTCGCCGCCGCCAACCAGCCCAATGCCCAGTTCCAGGTGACCATCCTCGACAGTTCCGAGGTCAATGCCTTTGCCTTGCCGGGCGGCTATATCTATGTGACGCGCGGCATCCTGGCCCTGGCCAGCGACACCAGCGAATTGGCTGCCGTACTGGCGCACGAAATCGCCCACGTCACCCTGCGCCACGCCCGCGCACGCACCGACCGCACCCGCACCACCGAAATTGTCGACCGCGTCATTACCGGTGTCTTCGGCGGAGACACCTCGACCGACGCCACGGCCAATCGCACGCGCCAGTCCATGGCCGCCTTCGGCCAGAACCAGGAACTCGAGGCGGACCGTGAGGGCATCAAGTTCGCCGGCAAGGCCGGCTATGACCCCCAGGCCGCGGCCCGGTTCCTCGGCGTCATGAGCCGCTTTGCCAGCTTCTCGGCCGGCGAGGACGGCGGCGCCGGCTTCCTGTCGTCCCACCCATCGACGCCAGCCCGCATCGAGAAGGCCATGGAAACCGCCCGGACCATGTTCGGCCAGAGCGGCATGGGCGAGGTCGACCGCGACGGCTACCTGGCCTCCATTACCGGCCTCACCTTTGGCGACAGCCCGGCCCAGGGCTCCATCGTCGGCCGGCGGTTTATCCATACCGCCTCCAAATTCACCTTCACCGTGCCCGAAGGCTATACCCTGCAGAATTCGCAGAGCGCCGTGGTTGGCGTCGCGGGTGATGGCGAGGCGGTGCGCTTCGACAGCGCCGATGTCCAGGCCAATGTGCCGCTAGCCGACTACCTGCGCTCGGGCTGGATTGCTGGGCTCAAGGCCGACAGCGTGACTACCCAGACCCTGAACGGCATCGAGATGGCGTCGGGCCTCGCCCAGACCGACCAGTGGTTCTTCCGCGTTTCGGTCATGCGCCTCGACGGCCAGGTCTACCGCTTCATCTTCGCCGCCAAGGCCGACAGCGCCCGCTTTGCGCAGGGCGCCGAGGCGACGCTCAAGAGCTTCCGGCGGGCCGAGAGTTCCGACCTCAACCAGGTCCGCAAGGTGGCGGTGCGCATCGTGACGGCCAAGGCCGGCGACAGCGCCGACTCGCTGGCCCGCCAGATGGCCGGCCTCAGCCGCGGCACGGAACTGTTCTACATCATCAACGACCTCTATCCCGGCGACCCGGTGGTGCCCGGCGAGAAGTACAAGGTCGTGGTGTTGCAGTAGGCCCTGCGGGCTAGTCCATCTTGTCGGTCTGGGCGCCGATGACGTCGGAAGCACTGCCGGTGCCGGCACTCATCAGATTGACCAGCGAATTGCCCAGAATCGCGAAGCTGGCCAGCAGGGCAACCGCGATCAGGGCGGCGATCAGGCCATATTCGATGGCCGTGGCGCCGTTTTCGTCCTTGCGGAACCTGTTGATCATCTCAGCCCACATACTTGCCCCTGACCCGCGCTTAGAGCAGATCGCACAGCGCTGCGATCAGCGGTTCGTCCGCTGGTGGCATGGGATAATCCCGCAACTGCTGCGGGCGAACCCATTTGAGGGCGACATGCTCCCGCGGCTCGGGCGTTCCCTGCCACTTCCGACAGGCATAGAGTGGCATCAACAGGTGAAAATTATCGTAAGAGTGGCTGGCGAACGATAGGGGCGCAAGACAGGCCGTCTTGGTGGAAATGCCCAATTCTTCCTCCAGTTCGCGGATGAGCGCCGCCTCTGGCGTCTCCCCCGGCTCGACCTTGCCGCCGGGAAATTCCCACAGGCTTGCCATGGCCTTGCCCGGCGGGCGCTGGGCGATGAGCACGCGCCGGTCGGCATCCACCAGCGCCACCGCCACGACGAGGAGCAGCGACTGGCTCATGCCTGCCCTCGCACGCGATAGGTGTAGTCATACTGATGGGTATAGCCCAGGCTGCCATAGAGCGCCTGCCCGGCCGCATTGTCAGCCTGCACGTTGAGGGCGGCTGTCGTGGCGCCCTGCGCCTTGGCCCAGGCCAGCCCCGTGCGCATCATGGCCGAGCCCAGCCCCTGCCGGCGCCGGTTGCGGTCGGCGATGACGCTGGTTGCCACCGCGATGCCATCGGCGATCGCCATCAACCCCGAGGCGACGGCGGCGCCGTCCCGCTCGACGACGATCCCCATGGCGGGGACCGCCAAGACCGCCAGCACGTTCCGCATTTGGTCGACCTTGGCGTCCGAATAACCCTGCAATGCCTGCTGTGCCGCGAGGAACCGGGGGTCGAGCGGCTCGACCAGTTGGCCCTGCGCATCGGCTTCGTGCTCGGCCAGCGGCATGGCGAAGAGATAGCTCCGATCGATGGTCGCCCAACCGGCCTCGTCGAGAACGGCATTGAGTCTGTGGCTGGCCAAGGGCGTCGTGCGCACCACCGGGGGAAGGCCCCGCGCCGTGAACCAGTCGACGCCGGCCGCCAGGCGATCCTCGGCATTATCGCCATCATCGGGATCGAAACACTGCAGGGAATTGGCGCGCTTGGTAAAGCCGCCCGCCGCCCGCCGCACCCAGGAGCCGTCCCATTCCACCTCGATGCCCGGCCAGGTCTTGAGGCACGCCCGCTCCATGGTCAGCGTATCGGGCAGCGCCATGTCAGCTCCGATAGTCGCCATTGATGGTGATGTAGCCATGCGTGAGGTCGCAGGTATAGACCGTGGCGCGCCCCTCGCCGAGCCCCAGGCTCACGGTCAGCTCCAGTTCCTCGCCCTTCATATAGGCCGAGGTCGCGGCCTCGTCATAGCCAGGGGCACGCTCGCCATCCTTGGCCACCAGCAGGTCGCCGAAGCGGATAGCCAGCTTGTCGCGATCGGCCGGCTCGCCCGCCTTGCCCACGGCCATGACCACGCGGCCCCAATTGGCATCCTCGCCGGCAATGGCGGTCTTGACCAGCGGCGAGTCGGCAATCGACTTGGCGATGCGGAACGCGCTGGCGTCCGAGGTTGCACCCTCGACATGCACCGAAACCTGCTTGGTCGCGCCTTCGCCGTCGCGCACCACCTGGATGGCGAGGTCAAGCAGCACGTCGCGCAGCGCTTCGCCGAAGGTCTCGGCGCGTGGATCGTCCACGCTCTGGATCGGCTCGACACCCGCCTTGCCGGTGGCAAAGGCCAGCAGCGTATCTGATGTCGAGGTGTCGCTGTCGACGGTAATGGCGTTGAAGCTGGTATCGACATGGCGGGCCAGCAGCGCCTGCAAAACTGGCGCGGCAATAGGCATGTCGGTGACCACGAAGCTCAGCATCGTGGCCATGTCGGGGGCGATCATGCCCGACCCCTTGGCGATGCCGTTGATCTTGACCTCAACCCCGTCGATCTCGAGGATCGCCCCCGAAAGCTTGGGGAAGGTATCGGTGGTCATGATGGCCTTGGCCGGCTCGATCCATGGCGTTTCCGCCATGCGCGTCGCGGCCTCATCCAGCACGCCGGCAAACTTGTCTGCCGACAGCGGCTCGCCGATGACCCCTGTCGAGGCGAGAAAGACTTCGCTGGGGCTGCAGCCCAGCGCCTTGGCGGCGTAGTCGGCCGTCATGGCCACGCTCTGCTTGCCCTTGGCGCCGGTAAAGGCATTGGCATTGCCCGAATTGACCACCAGGCCCCGCGCGACCCCACCGGGCAGGTTGGCCCGGCACCAGTCCACCGCCGCGGACGAGCATTTCGAACGCGTCAGCACGCCGGCCGCCGTGGTGCCCTCGTCGAAGGCCATCAGCAGCACATCGGTGCGGTTCTTGTACTTGATGCCGGCTTCGGCCGTGGCAAAGCGCACGCCCGCAATTTCCGGCAGGTCCGGATAGGATTTGGGAGCGAGCGGGGAAACCGGGTGGGCAGCCATGGCAAAATCCTCATGCGAAGTGGGCATGGGTTTGCCCGAAACATGCGGCAACCGCAAGACATGCGGAAGCGCCGCCTGGGCCCGGAGGCGTCGCGGGGTCGGAGCGCAAGAGCGCCCGAGGACACGGTGCGAAGCGGCTTTCGCCCCGACGGCTTGCGCCGCCTGTTTGGTAGTTGAAGAGGCGAAAGCCGCTTCACACGAATGGGGTTTTGGGCAGGTTCGGGCCAGGTACGCTGTGTCGCAAGCGCAGCTGCCGGGTTTCCCCTGCCTGGACCAGGCGACCCCGGTCCACCCATCTCCCCGCCCGATGCTTCGTCGGCACCGCGTGAGCGGCGGGAACGGGAGCATGATGCCAGAGGAAAAATGGGCGGGGATAAGTTATTTTTACGAGGATCGTGGTCGTGGCCCACCCCCTCCTACCTCCCCCATCAAGGGGGAGGTTTTCGCTCCACTCACGTGCACGATCCAGTCACGAATACCGAACGGCACCTCCCCCTTGATGAGGGAGGCTGGAAGGGGTGTGTTTGGCACCGGCACTCGGGCTCTCCTCCCTACTCTGCCTTCGCAGCAAACGGGGTTTCGCCGTTCCTCCGCATTTGCTATCCACCCTATCGTGGTCTCGTAGCTCAGCAGGATAGAGCACCGGATTCCTAATCCGGGGGTCATGGGTTCGAATCCCGTCGAGATCACCACCCCATCTTGCCCCTATGCATCGTCCTGCCAGCCGCTAAGCTATGGCTGTTTGGAGGACATCAATGGCAAGACGACCGCTCCTGGTGATCGACGGCGATTCCTTCGCCCATCGCGCCTATCACGGCCTGCCCAAGACCATCCGCCGCAAGGGCGATCGGGCGGGTGGCGCCATTGTCGGCTTTGCCAATTACCTATTGCGCCTCTGGCAGGAGGAGCAGCCGCGCGCCGTTGTGGTGGGCTGGGATACCCTGGCCGAGCCCAACTGGCGGGCGCTGGAATTTCCGGACTATCAGGGTGGCCGCGAATATGACGACGATATCGTCGATCAGCTCGATATCCTGCCCGAATTCGTCGCCGCCTGCGGTTTTCTCAGCGGCAAGTCGGCGCGGTTCGAGGCCGATGACTTCCTGGCCACCGCGGCCGCGATGGAGGTCAAGGCCGGCGGCACCGCGCTGGTCGCCAGCGGCGATCGCGACGCGTTCCAACTCGCCTCCGACAAGGTGACCATCCTCCACCCGGTCAAGATGGGTGAGATTGCCCGCATCGGACCCGCGCAGGTGCGCGAGCGCTATGATGTGGAACCTGCACAGGTGCCCGATTTCATCGCCCTGCGCGGCGATCCGTCCGACAAGATCCCCGGGGCCCGCGGCATCGGCGAGAAGACCGCGGCCAGCCTGCTCAAGCGCTATCCGGACCTTGAAGCCATGCTCGCCGATGGCAAGTTCGAGGCGCAGGCCGATGACCTGCATCTCTATCGGCGGCTGGCGACGATGGTCACCGATGCGCCGCTGCCTGAAATACCCGACATGGTGCCGAGCTGGGACAAGGCCGCGGCGCTGGCGCGCGATTGGGAACTCAAGGCGCTGTCGGAGCGCCTCGAGCAGTTGGCGGCGGGCTGACGCTTACCGCGCCGCCCAGTTGATGCCGCGGCGCAGGATGGTTGCCATTTCCGGCACCTGGAACTCCGAGGAGACATGGCCCAGCGCCGAGTAGAACACCCTTCCCTTGCCGTGCTTGCGCTTCCACACCACGGGCATGGTGACGCCATCGATCCAGCTGGCGTGATCGCCATTGAAGGTGGTGGTGGCGAGGACCTCGTTGGAGGGGTCCACATGCATGTAATACTGCTCGGAATGGTAGGGGAAACTCTTGACCCCGGCCATGATCGGATCGTCCGGCCGGGTCACGTCGACGCGATAGTCGATGATATTGCCCGGATGGGCCACCCACTGGCCGCCCACCATGAACTGGTAGTCGACCGCCTCGCGGAAGGCATCGCCCATGCCGCCATGATGGCCGGCCAGGCCAACGCCCGACTCCACCGCGGCGGTGAGGTTGGAGAGCTCCTCCTTCTCGATCTTGCTCATGGTGAAGATCGGGATGATGAGGCTCAGGTCATGGATCGAGGGGTCGGCGAAAGCCTCGGTGGTGTCCTCGACATAGACCTTGAAGCCATCCTGCTCGAGCCAGTCCTTGTAGATCCTGGCGCATTGCTCGGGCTCGTGGCCGCTCCAGCCACCCCAGACGATCAGTGCTTCCCGCATTCTCTTCTCCTCACGCGATAAAATGGGCCGGCGCCATGAGGGCGGCCGGCATGAACTATTGCAGGGCGTGGCGGGCCGGTCCGGTCGTACCCCAGGGCGAACCGTAGAGCTCGCCCAGAGCCACCGCGGCGGCACCGCGCGCCCAGAATTCGTCGCCGGCATCGTCGATGACGATTTCGGCCAGGTCGGTCAGCGACGCCGGAATGGCGTTGGCAAAGGCGACCCGCAACGGCTCCAGCAGATGCTGGCCCAGCGCCAGCGTGGTGCCCACCAGGATCACCCGTGGCGGGGCGAACAGGGCCACCAGGTTGGCGATGGCGATGCCCAGGGCCGCCCCGGCCCGCGCCGCCGCATCGCGCAATCCGGGGTCACCCGCCGCCAAGAGGCCTTCGACCTGTGCCATGCCCTGCCCCAGGCGCACCGCTTCGCTCATGCGCTGGTCGGGCTGGCCAAGGGCCAGGATCGCGCCCTCGCTGGCGAGATCCGCCAGCCGCACGGCGTTGTCGCCGCCCGCGCCCATGACCATGTCGCCCAGCGTCAGGCTGAGCCCATGCGCGCCGCGGAACAGCTGCCCGCCATGCATGACGCCCAGTCCGAGCGTGTCCTCGATGGCGACCAGCACGAAATCGTCGCGGTCGCGCGCCTGGCCGAACCAGTGCTGCGCCATGGTGATGGCATTGGCATCGCTCTCGATGATGGTGTCGATGCCCAGCCGGGCCGCGATGGCCTGATGCAGCGATACGTCGAGATCGCTGAGCACGCTCGAGGCCAGCACCTTGCCGGTGCCATGCTCGATGATACCGGGGAGGCTGAGCGCAATGGTCTTGATCTGGTTGAGCCCGAGGCCCGCATCGCGCACGCAGCGCCGCACGCCGTCTTCGACCAGGTCGGCAATGACAGGGGTGGGGATGCGGTCGACGCGCACCGGCAGGACCAGGCTCGCCAGCACGTCGCCCTGGAAATTGGTGGCGACGAAGACAATGCGGTTGGCGGCGAGCTTCGCCCCCACGACCCAGGCTGCGTCCGGGTTGAGCGCCAGCATGACGCGCGGCCGGCCGCGCAGGGTCTGGCTGCGGATATCGCCCTCGTGCCGCACGGTGATCAGCCCGTCATCGAGCAGAGAGGCGGTGATGGCCGAGACCGTGGTCGCCGACAGGTCCGTGCGCTCGCCGATCTCGACACGGGCAATGGCGCCATGCCGGCGGATCGTGTCGAGCACATGGAAGCGGTTGATGGCCCGCATCAATTCGGGATCGGCGGTCTTCATGAAGGCGCGGCTCGCTGCGGGCTCCCGATTTAAATCGGGATGCAAATTAACTGGCAGGTGTTGTAGTCGGCTGCCATACAAGTGCGCAAGGCCAAATCGGCTGGCGTTAAGCGGATGGCAGGGCTCTGCGGCTATGACGGCTAAAACCATCATTTGGCCTTGCTGCCCGCCTAAGCGGGCCGTCGATCATTTCAGCCCGGGATTTTCCATGACCGCCTTGCGCCGCCTCAAGCTTGCCATCCTGCCCGTCGCCGCCATCGTTGCCGGTGCTGCCATCGCCGCCTGCAGCATGGGCGGGGGTACCGGCGCCGGCATTGCGCTGGCTCCGGGCCTGTCGGCGCGCATGGACCAGCCCGGCGCCAACCTTGACCGGGCCCAGGCCATTTCGATGATCAACGCCTACCGCGCCACCAACGGCCTGCCCGCGCTCACGCCCGATCCGGCCCTCGACGGCACCGCCCAGGCGCTGGCGGCCCAATATGCGCAGACGGGCACACCACCCCGGGCGCCGCAGGATCTGACGGTGATGAAGCTCAGCGCCGGCTACGCTACCTTTGCCGAAACCTTCTCGGGCTGGCGCAACAGCCCGTCCGATGCCGTGGCCCTCAAGGCGACCGCCACCAGGGCCGGCGTCGCTGCCGTGTTCAATGCCGCCTCCACCTATGGCGTCCATTGGGTCCTGGTCCTTGACGACTGACCCGGAAACCATCGACGCCCGCGGCCTCAAATGCCCGCTGCCCGTGCTCAAGATGGAAAAGCGCCTGGTGTCCCTGCCCGCCGGCGCGCAGCTGATCGTGCTGGCCACCGACCCGATGGCGAAGGTGGATATTCCGCTTTACTGCCGCCAGCACGGGCATGACTGCGCCGCCGATACGCAGAATGGCGTCCTGCGCTTCGTGATCACAAGGGCTTAGAGCCCTATTCGGCCGCCGCAGGCGATGAAGCGGTCGCCGCCGCCTCGCTCCGGCGCCGCATCCAGCGCGCCGCGAGGAACATGATCGTGGGCCAGAACATGGTGTTGACGACGTCCTTGGGGCTGTCGCCCAGGTCGACGCCGATACCGTTGCCGTTCCAGTAGAGAATATCCATCGCCTCGTTGGCGAGCTCGAACGCCAACAGCGCCAGCCAGGGCAGCCAGCTGGCCAGCGAGCGCCGGAACACCAGGGCCACGCCCACGAAGATCGCCAGCCCGATATGGACATGCAGGGCGTCCTTGGTGATGTCGAGCGTCTCGGACAGCAGCGTCTTGATGGCGTCGTACATGGCAGGTCCCGCGTTCACCGCAAGGTGTCAGCCAATCCTTAACGATTGACTGCGGGGACGACGCGAATGGATGAAGTTGGTGCCCCCCGCCGGACTCGAACCGGCACGTCTTGCGACGGAGGATTTTGAGTCCTCTGCGTCTACCATTCCGCCAGAGGGGCACGGGCATGGTCTCTAACCCAGCTCGGGTTAGCCGACAAGCCACAACCGGGCGAAGTAGACCACGATGACGCCCGCGGCCATGGCGGCGAAGAGATTGCGGGTGACGAAATAGACCAGCGTGGTGGCCGCGGCGGCGATCACCTCGGCAGGGCTTCCCGTCACCAGGGCCGGAGCGACCAGCGCAGCCAGCACGGCGCCCGGGATATGCTTGAGCCAGCTAGCGGCAAAACCATCGCGCGGCAGGCGGTTGGCCAGCAGCAGGCCGCCGGCCTTCACCGCGAAGGTGACCAGCGCCATGCCGATGATGGCGATGAGGGCTTCCGGGCTAGTGAGCATGGCGTAGTCTGTCGAAGAGGGCGCCGGCAAAGCTGCCGACCAGGCCGCCGATCAGGATATACCAGCTGCCGGGCACCAGGCGCGCAGAGACAATGGCGGCCAATGCGCCCACGATCCAGGGCACGAGGTCCGCCCTGCCCTTCCACATGCCGAGCAGGAGGGCGAGGAACGTCGCGGTGAAGGCGAAGTCGAGCCCGTACTTCGTCGGGTCGTCGATGGCCGAACCCAGCACGTGGCCGGTGACGGTGCTGGCCATCCAGACCGAATAGGCCACGATGCCGGCGCCGACCAGGAAGCCCACCGTGCCGCGCTTGCCCCTGTTCATTTCGCCCACGGTCAGCGCCCAGGTTTCGTCCGAAACCATGAACATGGTCAGGGCGCCGCGCAGCTGCTGGCCGGGGCCGAAGAGCGGGCGCAGCGTGGCGGTCAGCAGCAGGTAGCGCAGGTTGATGACCAGTGCGGCGACGATCAGCGGCCCGATGGGCCGGCTCGATGGCGTCACGGTCCAGAGATCGAGCGCCACGAACTGGGCCGACCCCGCAAAGACCAGCCCGCTCATCAGCACGACTTCGAGCAGGCTCAGCCCGGCTCCGCGCGCCAGCACGCCCCAGACGACGCCATAGGCCGCGATGGAAATGGCCACCGGCACGAAGGTGCGGGCGCCGACAAAGACATGCTCGGCAAAGGAGTGGTGGCTCGGGGCAGCGACGGACATGCCGTTGTGTAGCTGGCGGCCACGGGCGACGCACGGAGAAATCGTCATTGGCACGATGACAAGTGATGATGGCCGCCATTTGCGCCGGTTATGCCGCATACCCTAGACCTGCCACATTGACGCACCCTGACCTCAGGCGTACACAACCCGCCGTGTCATTTCCAAGCCTCCAGCGCCCGTCCAGCCGGCGCCCCGTCTTCGGGGCGTGAATAGGTCCCCGCAACGGCCCTGAACATTTCTTAGGCCTGCCGCTGCCTTCGGGGCCGTGACGTGACGCTGCGTTTTTTCGAGGTTCAGGAGCGTTCAGATGAACTCCCATTCCAGGCCGCTTTGGCAGCGGTTTGCTTTCTTTCTCGTGCCGTTGATGGCGTCCAATATCCTGCAGGCGCTGTCGGGCACCATCAACTCGATCTATATCGGCCAACTGATCGGCGTTGAGGCCCTGGCGGCCACGGCCACGTTCTTTCCCATCATGTTTTTTCTGATGAGCTTCATCATCGGCCTTTCGGCCGGTTCGACGATCCTGATCGGGCAGGCCTGGGGCGCCCGCAATGTCGACAAGGTCAAGCAGGTGGCCGGCACCACGCTGGCGGCGACGCTGGTGCTCGGCGTGCTTGTCGCCATTGCCGGCGGCATCTGGACCGAACAGATCATGACCGTGCTCGGCGCGCCGGAGAACATCCGCGCGATCTCGGTGGGCTATGCCCGCATCGTCCTTATCGGCATGCCCGGCTTCTTCCTCTTCCTCGTGGTTACCTCGGTGCTGCGCGGGGTAGGTGACACCATCACGCCGCTCTTCTCGCTGATCCTGTCGATGGTGGTGTCCATGCTGGTGACGCCGGCGCTGATCCTAGGCTGGTTCGGCCTGCCGCAACTGGGCGTCAACGCGGCGGCCTGGGCCTTTATTGCCGGCTTCCTGACCGTGCTGAGCTTCCTGTTCTTCTACATGCGCGCCCGCAGGATGCCGCTGGCACCAGACAGCGTGCTGCTTGGCGCCATGCTCAGGCCGGACTTCAGGCTGCTTGGCCTGATCCTCAAGCTGGGTGTGCCGGCGGGCCTGCAGATGGTGATCTCTTCAATTGCCGGCATCGTGGTGGTCGGCCTGGTCAATCGCTTCGGTTCCGATGCCACTGCAGCCTATGGCGCGCTCGGCCAGGTGATGAGCTATGTCCAGTTTCCTGCCATGTCGATCGGCATCGCCGCCTCGATCTTTGCTGCCCAGGCCATCGGCGCCAGGCAGTTGGAGCAACTGGGGGCCATCACCCGCACGGCACTGCTGCTCAACCTGGTGATAACAGGAGGCCTGGTCGGCCTGGCCTATCTCTTCAGCCAGCATCTGGTCGCGCTGTTCATCACCGACCCCGCGGTGATCGATCTCACCGAGACGCTGCTGCATGTGGTGCTGTGGAGCATCCTCTGCTTTGGCTGGAGCGTGGTGTTCTCTGGAATCATGCGCGCCAGCGGCACGGTCTATGCGCCCATGCTGCTGTCGCTGGCCTGCATCCTGTGCATCGAGCTGCCGGGCGCCATCGTGCTCAGCCAGACCAGCCTGGGCCTGACGGGCATCTGGGTTGCCTATGCGACCAGCTTCACCATGATGCTGGTGCTGCAGGCGAGCTGGTACCAGTTCGTCTGGAAGAAAAAGCAGATCGTGGCTTTGGTCTAGGACCAGCACAAACCGTGTCATTCCGGCGTCGGCCGGGATGACACGAGGTTGCGGTCAACTGCGCACGTAGGCGACCTTGCGCGGTTCTTCGGCCGCAACCGCGCTTTCGCGCGCATCATAGACGGCACGCGCCTCGATGATCGCGCCATGGTGTTCCGCCGACCAGTCCCAGAGCTTGCTGATCGGCACTTCGAGCGTCTTGCCCATTTCGGTCAGGCCATATTCCACCCGTGGCGGCACTTCGGGATAGATGGTGCGCGTGACCAGGCCATCGCGCTCGAGGTTGCGCAGCGTCAGGGTCAGCATGCGCTGGCTGACGCCATTGATCATGCGCTTGAGTTCGTTGAAGCGCAGCGTGCCATTGCGGCCCAACATGCCCACGACCATGACGCTCCACTTGTCGCCAATGCGGTTCAGCACATCGGACATGGCCGTGCAATTGGCGGATTTGGAGGTGTCGTGCAGTGACATCGCTATGCCTTCTCGTGTGTAACTCAGGCACAAATATAGATGTAGTTCTCTTCTGTGCCTAGGGCGCAGATGTCGCATGAGCCCGGGTAAGGGACGCCGCCGCCGCGCTGACCTTTCGACCGATCATGATGTCCAAGTGAATTGACAGCTTCGGCGCCGGCGCTGTCTTTGTCTGCCCACACAACCACGTGCCGAGGAGACCACCATGGCCGACCGCATCGCCGAGCTTGCCGATCAGATGACCCTGGATGAAAAGGTCTCGATCCTGTCCGGGGAGGATTTCTGGTCGGTCCCCGCAGTCCCCCGTCTCGGCATCGGCAAGCTGCGGGTGACCGACGGTCCCAATGGCGCACGCGGCGGCGGTTCGCTGATCGGAGGCGTCAAATCGGCCAGCTTCCCGGTCGGCATCGCCCTGGGCGCCACCTGGAATGTCGACCTGGTCAAGGAAATCGGCGCGGCCCTGGCCGACGAGGTCAAGTCCAAGGGCGCGCATATGCTGCTGGCGCCAACGGTCAACATCCACCGCTCGGTGACCAATGGCCGCAACTTCGAATGCTATTCGGAAGACCCGATTCTGTCCGGCGAGCTGGCCGTGGCCTATATCGTGGGTCTTCAGGGCCAGGGCATCGGCGCCACCGTCAAGCATTTCGTCGGCAATGAATCCGAGATCGAACGCACCACCATTTCGAGCGAGATCGACGAACGATCCCTGCGCGAAATCTACCTCATCCCCTTCGAATGGGCGGTCAAGAAGGCCGATACCTGGGGCGTCATGAGCTCCTACAACCGCCTCAACGGCACCTTTACGTCCGAGCATAATTGGCTGCTGACCTCAGTGCTGCGCCAGGAATGGGGCTATGACGGCATCGTCATGTCCGACTGGTTCGGGTCGCACTCGACAGCCGAGACAGTCAACGCCGGGCTCGACCTCGAAATGCCCGGGCCCCCGCGCGATCGCGGCCAGAAGCTGATCGATGCCGTCAATTCCGGCGCCGTCAGTCAAGACACCCTGCACGAGCGGGTGATCAACATGCTGCGGTTGATGGAGCGCGTCGGTTCGCTCGATGATCACAGCGAGTGGCAGGAAAGGGCTCATGACCGCCCTGAACACAGCGCGCTGATCCGCCGGGCCGGCGCCGAAGCGGCCGTGCTGCTCAAGAACAACGGCGCCCTGCCGCTGAACGGTGATGGCAGCATTGCGGTCATCGGACCCAATGCCAAAATCGCTCAGATCATGGGTGGCGGCAGCGCCCAGCTCAACGCGCATTACCGCATCTCGCCCTGGCAGGGCCTGGTTTCAGCGCTCGGCGAGGACCGGCTGCGCTATGCGCCTGGCTGCACCAACCACCGCTTCGAGCCGGTGCTGCGCGGACAGTTCAAGGTCGAGTATTTCGCCAACGAGACGCTGGCCGGCGAGCCGGCGCACGTCGCCAGCCAGGACGAAGCACAGGCGTTCTGGATCGGCCACATCGCCGACGGCAAGGTCGATCCGCTGCATTTCTCCGCCCGCCTTACGGGCAGCTATACGCCGGAAACATCGGGCACCCACCGCGTCGGCATCTATTCGGCCGGCTTTGCCAAGGTCTTTGTCGACGGCAAGCTGATCGCCGATGCCTGGACCAACTGGCAGAAGGGCCGCACCTTTTTCGAGGAAGGCTGCGACGAGGTGGTCGGCACGGTCGAGCTCCAAGCCGGTCGTGCCCATGAGGTGGTGATCGAATTCGCCACCAAGGCTTTTGCCACGCTGGGTCTGGCGGCTTTTGCCGCCGGCATCGGCAAGCCTTTGGGCGACGACGCCATTGCCGAGGCCGTGCGTGTTGCGCGCAATGCCGACACCGCCATCGTCTTCATCGGCCGCAATGGCGAATGGGACACCGAGGGCTCCGACTTGCCCTCCATCGACCTGCCGGGGCGGCAGAACGAACTGGTGGCCGCCATCGCCAATGCCAATCCCAATACGATTGTGGTCCTGCAGACCGGTGGCCCGGTGGAAATGCCATGGATCGGATCCGTCGCGGCGCTCATCCAGGCGTGGTATCCGGGCCAGGAGGCGGGCAATGCCATTGCCGACGTCCTGACCGGCGTCGCCGAACCGTCCGGCCGCCTGCCGCAGACCTTCCCGGTGCGCTGGGCCGACAACCCCGCCCATTCGCAGGACCGCGAAGTCTATCCCGGTGTCGAGGGCAAGGTGCGCTACGAGGAAGGCATCTTTGTCGGCTATCGCCACTATGACCGGCTCGGCATGACGCCGCTGTTTCCGTTCGGCTTCGGACTGGGCTATGCCCGCTTCGCCGTCAGCGATCTCACGGTCGACGATACCGAATTCGAAGCCGAAGGCAGCGTCATGGTGGGCCTGTCGGTGACCAATACGTCCGATCGGGACGGCGCCGCCGTGGTGCAGCTTTATGTATCCGACGATATTGCGTCCGATCCACGCCCGGCCAAGGAGCTCAAGGCCTTCCGCAAGGTGCAGCTCAAGGCCGGCGAGAGCCGGCAGATAACTATGACCCTCGATGCCCGCGCCTTCGCTTTCTATCGGGTGCAGGCCAAGCATTGGCTGGTGGAAGACGGCCGCTTTACCCTGCGGGTTGGCCTCTCCTCAGTCGACCTGCCGCTCACCGCCACGGTCGAACGCAAAACCACACTGATGCTGCCGGTCTAGTTCCGGCAACGAAACAGTCTCGCGGCGCAAGCCGCGAGAACCGCACAGCCTCTAGATTGGGTCAGACAAGCCGGTCGACGACCGCGCCTGAATCGATCAGAACGGGCTCGGCCTGTCCGGTCGGGCTCAGTAGGGCCGCCTTGGCCTGCTCGGCATCGGCCGCAGCCATCAGGTCGGCGCGCAATTTGGCGACCTTGGCCAGGTGGGGAGTCGAGGTGTCGCCTTCACGCAGGACGATGCGATTGACCATGACGGAAGGGCTGATACCAAGGCCGCTCATCGCGCACTCCTTGTACTAGGCCGTCTTGTCGACCCGAATGCCCTGTCCGGGCGGCGGGGCCGACTGGGAAACCTGGATCAACGTATTGACCAGGTCCTGCTGCATTTCATGCGCCTTCTTGAACACAGCAATCTGCACGCTGTTCTGCAGCTTGTTGCTGTTCATCTGCATGATCTGGGTCGAGAGGTCGGTATTCATGACGGACCTCCTTTGCTGATGATCCAGCCTCGACTCTAGGGTTGGGGCGTAAACAAAACCTTGGGCAATCGTGGCGATTTAGTGAAACTTGCGCCGGCCTCAGCGTCCGCCCAGCAACGCCACTTCATGTCGCCTGAAGCCGGCGGCCAGGATGAGCCCGGCTGCAAAGCCACCCAGATGCGCCCACCAGGCGACGGGCTCGTCCGAGCCGATCACCACATAGAACAGCTGCGTCGCCACCCAGAAGCCGAGCATCCAGAAGGCCGGTACCGGCAAGGGTATGAGCACCACCAGCCGCGCCAGTACGAAGACCCGCGCATGCGGATAGAGCAGGATATAGGCCCCCATCACCCCCGCTACCGCACCCGAGGCGCCGATCAGCGGACCGTTGTCGGCCATGTTGAAGACCAGATGCGCGAGCGCCGCGCACACCGCACAGGCGAGGTAAAACACCAGGTATTTGAGGTGCCCCATGGCATCCTCGATATTGTCCCCGAACACCCAGAGGAACAGCATGTTGCTCAGCAGATGCAGCCAGTCTGCATGCAGGAAGGCATAGGTGAACAGGGTGCCCCAATCGGGCAGCCACGGCACAGGCTGCGGATAGACGTTGCGCACCACGATCGGGATCATGCCGAAGTCGATGGTCGCCTGGTCGAACGCCGCCTGCGGCAATACCGACTGCACCAGGAAGCACAGGATGGTGACGCCGATCAGCCCGTAATTGACGTAAGGAAAGCTGATATGGCGGATGCGATTGGCATCATGCAGCGGCAGGAACACGGTCAGCCCCTTCTTGTTTCCACTGTCCCCTGAGGAGTGACGGCGGTTATCCGCCCTTGCTCACGTCGCCATAATTGCCCGGCACCCACAGCACGTCCTTGCTGCCATTGTTGTTGGCGACGCGGGCGAGGACGAACAGCAGGTCCGACAGCCGGTTGAGGTAGCGCACGGCTTCCGGGCTGGTATCGGTTTCGGTCGCTGCCAGTTCGACCGTGATGCGCTCGGCCCGCCGCGTCACGGTGCGCGCAATGTGCAATGCCGCCGCCAGCGGCGAGCCGCCGGGCAGGATGAAGCTCTTGAGCGGCTCGATATCGCGATTGTAGTGGTCGATCTGCTTTTCGAGGAACGCGGTCTGCACCGGCCGGATGCGCAGGGTGGGATATTCCGCCGCCGGGTCATCGGCGCCGGGCGTCGCCAGGTCCGAACCGACATCGAACAGGTCATTCTGGATGCGCGCCAGCAGCATGTCGATCTTGGGCATGGAACTGGTATGGAGCCGGGCCATGCCGACGCTGGCATTGGCTTCGTCCACCGTGCCATAGGCCTCGACGCGCAGGTCATACTTGGCCCGGCGCGGACCACGCACCAGGCCCGTCGTGCCGTCGTCGCCGGTCTTGGTATAGATGCGGTTGAGCTTGACCATGAACTAGCCGCGCCCGCCAAACAGGAACAGGGCGCCCAGCAGCAGGACAAGTGCCACGGCCTGGCCGATGACGCGCAGGCGCATCAACCGCTGGCTGGTATTGCCCGGCCCGCCCTTGAGCATGTTCCACAGCCCCATGCCGAGCACGATGACGACGAAAAGCAGCGCGAGGGCAATGGCGATGTTGAGAGCGGTCTGCATGGTATCCTGCCGAAAGAGTTGCTAGGCACTGATATAGGTGATGAGACCCTCGGCCAGCGCGTCATAGATGGCACGAATCCGATGCGACGTGAACAATTCCCTGTGTGTGGTCAGCCACACTTGAAGGGGCGGGATGGCAAGGTGGAGCGGCAGGGCGACCATGCCGGGCGTCGACTGCACCAGGCTTGCCTGGGCAAAGCCGATGCCCAAGCCGGCCTTGAGCAATTCCCACATCTGCGTCTGGTCATCCGTACGCACGACAAACTGCTCGCGCGTCAGCGGCACTCCGATCGAGCGGGCATGGGCGATGATCAGGTCCGAGCGGTCCAGCCCGATCATGTCGTGCCCATACAACTCGGCAATGCTGCCCGGCATGCCGCGCCGGCGGAGATAGTTCTCATGCGCGGCAGGAATGATCGGCAGATTGCCCAGATGCCGCGTGACCAGTTCAAGCTGGGTCGGACGGAACATGCGAATGGCGATATCGGCCTCCCGCAACAGCAGGTTTTCGGCTGAGTCGGACGGCACGGTCTCGATGGCTATGCGCGGATAGAGCTGGCGGATCGGCCCCAGCAAGGCCGGGAGAACGTAGTTGGACATGACCGCACTGGCGGTGATGCGCACGGTGCCGCCCAGATCGTCCTGCGCACCTTCGGCCATGATCGCCGCTTCGGCCAGCGACGCCTGCGCCTGCGCCACCGGCTCATAGATGCGCAGGGCAGTGACGTTGGGTTTGAGGCCGGTGAGGCTCCGTTCGAACAGTGTCAGACCCAGATCCGCTTCCAGCGTCTCGATATGTCGGCCCACTGTCGGCTGGCTGATGCCCAATTCGCGCGCCGCCGCCGATAGCGAGCCATTGGCCACTACGGCGGAAAAGCTGCGCCACAGCGCCCAGTCCGGCTCCCTATTCATAATTGAATGCGCAACCCACACAAACAGCCGATGTCAGAACGATATTGAATGGGCCACCTTGTGTCCATCGACAACGGAGTTTTTTCGATGAGCAAGGGCAAGGTCACCATCCTGGGTATCAACGGCCATATTGGCCATCACGCCGCCAAGGCCTTTCACGCCGCGGGCTTCGCCGTCACCGGCTTCGGCCGCGCCAACCGGCACCCCATCGCAGGCGTCGACTTCATCAAGGGCGATGCCGGAAGCCTGGCCGACCTCAGGGCCGCCATCGCCAATGCCGACATCGTCGTCAACGCCCTCAACCTGCCCTACGACAGGTGGGACAAGGGTCGCGCCGAAGCACAACTGGCCACCGTGATCACCGCGATGGGTGATAGTGGCAAGACCCTGATGTTCCCCGGCAATGTCTACAACTATGCCGCCAGCGACCGCCGCATGAGCCCGCCGACGCCCCAGCGCCCCCAGACGCCACGCGGCGCCATCCGGGTGCGGCAGGAGGAAATGCTCGCCGCCGCCAGCAAGGCGGGCAAGTTCCGGACCATCATTGTCAGGGCCGGCGATTTCTACGCGCCGGGCAATACCGGGGACTGGTATGACCAGGCCATGCTAATGGAAGTGAGGAAGGGCAAGATCTACCATATGGCAGATCGCAAGCTGGGCCATGCCTGGGCCTACCTGCCCGATCTGGGCCGTGCCTTTGCCGTGCTGGGCGAGAAACGCGCAGAGTTCGGCGCCTTCGAGAATTTCCACTTCGCCGGCCACTATGTGACCCACGGCGCTTTGATGGATGCTATCGTCAAGGCCGCGCCGGTCCCGCTCAAGGTCGCTCCGCTGCCCTGGATCATTCTCCAGGCCATGGGGCTGGCCAATGGCGTGATCCGCGAAGTGGTCAAGATGCGCTATCTGTGGAACAACCCGATGGAACTTGTCGACCCGCGGCTCGAGGCCATACTCGGGCCAGATTTCAATACGCCGTTCGAGGTGGCCGTGGCCGAGACGGTGAAGCCGTTTTTCGCGCAGCAGGCGGCCGCGTGATGGGCGAGTTCATCCTCTGGCAGCGCGCCGAGGCGGTCCTGGTTTTTCTCGCAGGCCTGCTGCTGTTCTGGCAGGCCGACAGCGGGCTGACCTGGTGGCTGGCGGCGATCCTGTTCTTTGCCCCCGATCTCGGCTTCGCGGCCTATTTGGCGGGCAATCGCATCGGCGCGGTCATCTACAACCTGGTCCACCTCTATGCCTTCGGCCTTGGGCTCTTCGCGATCGGCATCGTCCTGGCCATGCCAGTGGTCGCTGCGCTTGGCGCCCTATGGCTGGCGCATGCGGGTTTCGACCGGCTGTTCGGCTATGGCCTCAAATCCACCCGCGGCTTCGACATCACGCATCTGGGGATGATCGGCAAGCATGGAACCGACCCCTCGGCCTAAAGCCCTACCGCCCGGCGCACATCTGCGGGTGTCCATCCGATGGCTCGCAAATCCGCCAGGCTCTGCGAGCCTTTTGATTTGCTCAGCTTCTTGCCCTCGTCATCCAGGATCAGCCGATGGAAGTGGTAGATCGGCGACGGCAGTCCCAGCAGCATCTGCAGCAGCACATGGATATCGGTTGCCGCCTCCATGTCCCTGCCGCGCGTCACATGCGTCACGCCCTGCGCCGCATCGTCGACCACGACGCTGAGGTGGTAGCTGGTGGGCGTGCCCTTGCGCTGCAGCACCACGTCGCCCCAGCGCTCCGGCCGCGCATAGCGGACCTGCGGGCGATCCGTCACCAGAGGCCCGACCGCGGTAAAGGTCAGCATGCCGGTGCGGGCCGTCGCGGCTTCGGCATCGAGGCGAAACTGCACCGGATCGCCCCGTTCGAGCCGCTCGATCTGCGTGCCACGATCCAGGTGGCGGCAGGTCCCGGGATAGAGCGGCGCGCCATCCGGGTCGGTTGCCATGGCCGCTGCCGCGATCTCGCTGCGCGAGCAGAAGCAGGGATAGAGCAGCCCCTGGGCGCGTAAATGGTTGCCGGCATCGGCATAGACTGCCATGCGGTGCGACTGCTGCATCACGGGCTCGGGCCAGTCGAGGCCCAGCCAGGTCAAATCCTCTGCAATAGCTGTGACAAATTCGGGTTTACTGCGTTCCGCATCAATGTCTTCGATCCGCAGCAGCGCGGTGCCGCCCAGCAGGCGGGCGGCGTTCCAGGTAACGAGCGCGGAATAGGCATGGCCAAGATGCAGCCGCCCGTTGGGGCTGGGGGCGAAGCGAAGGACAGGACTGGATGACGGCTTTGACACCGGGGTTTTCTACATGAGCGCCTTGCCGCCGTCACCGCGTCTCGACAGTGCCGAGGCGGTTGCTGCCCATATCGAGATGCTCGTGGCCATCGATCCGCGCTTGGCGGCGGTGCGCGACTTTGCCGGCCCGGTGCAGCCGCGCATCTCGCCGCCGGGCTTTCCCGGCATTGCCAAGGTCATCACTGGCCAGCAGGTTTCGGTGGCCAGCGCCGGCGCCATCTGGAGCCGGTTCGCGCAACTGCCCGGCGCGCTCGACCCGGTGACCTACCTGAGCTTGAGCGAAGAGCAGGTGCGCGGCGCTGGCTTTTCCGGCAGCAAGTACCGGACGGTGCTGGCGATCGCCGAGGCCATGGTGGCCGGTACGCTCGATTTCGACCATCTCGAGACCCTGCCCGCCGACGAAGCCGTCCGCTACCTGGTTGCCCACAAGGGCATCGGTCCATGGACCGCCGAAGTCTATCTCATGTTCTGCGCCCAGCACCCCGACGTCTTCCCCGCTGGCGACCTGGCCCTGCTCAAGGCGGTGAAGCAGGGGCTCGGGCTTGACGCTCGGCCCACCATCAAGGACATGATCGGCATCGCCGCGGGCTGGACCCCGCATCGTTCGGCCGCCGCCCTGCTGTTCTGGCGCTATTTCGCGGTCATGCGCGACCGGGAAGGAATTCTTCTGTGACCAAGCTCTCCGGCCCCATGCTGCCCCCAGCCTCCGGCGGCGCTCCAAAACAGGCCGTTGTGCTGCTGCATGGCTATGGCAGCGACGGCAATGACCTGATCGGCCTGGCGCCGCATTGGCAAGGCGTATTACCCGACGCCGTCTTCATCTCGCCCAATGCGCCCGAACCCTGCCGGCAGTTCGCCTTCGGCTTCCAGTGGTTCGACGTCAGCTTCGACGGTGACCGCCTGGCCAGGCGGCAGGAAGGCGTCGTCCGCGCGCGGCCGGTGCTGCTCGAATTCTTGAACGATCTCTGGAGCCAGTCGGGCATCGGTCCGGAAAACACCATCCTGGCCGGCTTCAGCCAGGGTGCGATGATGGCGCTGCATACCGGCCTGTCCCTGGAGGGGCCGCTGATGGGGATCATCGCCTTCTCCGGCGCTTTCCTGCCGCCTGACGGTTTCGGCGATGCGTCCCGGGCCAAAACGCCGGTATGCCTTGTCCATGGCGATGCCGACGATGTCGTCGATCCCGAGCACAGTGCCGATGCCGACGTGGCCCTCAGGCTGGCTGGGTACGACGTGAGCTACCATGTGAGCCCTGGCGCCGCCCATGGCATCGCCCCCGATGGCCTGGCCTTTGCCACGGACTTCATCTCCCGCCTGTCGACAAAATAAAGCGCGCCTGCCCCGCTTCACAGCCCTGACACAAACGGCTTAGTATAAGGGGGCTATGGACTTACTCGATTCCCGTTTCGGGAGACTCAAGTGACCATCCACGTGTCGCCTGAGGCCTGTCCCGCTCTGGTGTTGAACGCCGATTTCCGGCCGCTCAGCTATTATCCACTTTCGCTCTGGTCGTGGCAGGATGCCATCAAGGCGGTGTGCCTGGATCGGGTCAATATCGTTTCGCACTACGATACCGTCATCCATTCGCCCAGCTTCGAGATGCGACTGCCCAGCGTGGTTTCGCTGCGCGACTACGTCAAGCCGGCGCGCCATCCGGCCTTCACCCGCTTCAACGTCTTCCTGCGCGATCGCTTCCAGTGCCAATATTGTGGCAGCAAGGACGACCTGACCTTCGATCACGTCATTCCCCGCTCCAAGGGCGGCCAGACCACCTGGGAAAATGTCGTTGCCGCCTGCGCGCCGTGCAACCTGCGCAAGGCCAACCGCATGCCCAGCGAAATCCACATGTTCCCGCACCAGAAGCCGTATCATCCTACGGTGCACGACCTGCACAATAACGGCCGCGCCTTCCCGCCCAACCATCTGCACCAGAGCTGGCTGGACTACCTGTACTGGGATATCGAGCTCGAGCCGTAGCCGCCAATCTCTTGCCGGCGGGTTCGCCAATAACTATTATTGGTTCGATCCGGCATGGAGATCTGACGATGGCGATCAGCGCTGAACTGGGCGAGACCCTCGAAAAGGTGGTGGCGGACCTAGTCGAAAACGGTCGCTACAACTCCAAGAGCGAAGTGCTGCGCGAAGGCGTGCGGCTGGTGCAGGAGCGCGAGGTGCGGCTGCGCGAACTTGATGCTAAAATCCAGGCTGGCATGGCTGATATAGCGGCGGGGCGCGTGACGCCCGCCGACGAGGTATTCGCGGAGCTCTATGAGCATATTGACCGGATTGCGCGCAAGGTGTCGTGATGAGGATCGTCTTTTCAGACGAGTCCAGGCGCGATTTGCGCGGCATAACCGGTTTCATTGCTGCCGACAGCCGTTCGCGTGCGCGTAGCTATGTGGCGGAACTCGCCAGCGCCTGCACGTCGCTCGCAGATCAGCCGCTGCGCTATCCACTCATACCGAACTATGAATCGCTAGCTCTGCGTCGCCGGCCGTATGGCAACTAAGAGATCATCTATTTCGCCGAAGGCGACGTGGTAACCATCGTGCGTGTGCTACACGCAGCCATGGACCTTTCGTCGGCACTCGGCGACTAGCCCCGCTTGCTGCGGCGGGCCTGGGCCCACATCGAGACGCCCAGTAGCGCCACGATCGCCAGCGAAATCAGCGCGTTGTACCCGGCCAGCGAAATGCCCAGGAAACGGAACTGCACCACGTCGCAGCCGATGACGGGGGTGAGGTTGTTGAGCGCGTCGAAATCCATCGGCCCGCCCACGCCCGTGCAGGCAGTCGGACCCGGCCAGAAACCCCATTCGACACCGGCATGAAAGGCGCCCATATAGGCGCCCCAGATGAAGATGGCGGTGACCACCGCCATGGCGACATACCAAACCGCCAGCGGCAGCCGGTTCCAGGTGATCAGCACCGCCAACAGGATCGGCAGGCCGTAGTAATAGGCCATGCGCTGTTCTAGGCAGAGCTCGCAGGGCTGCAAGCCGCCGATCAGCTGCGATCCCCAGGCGGCGAGGATAGTCACCAGCCCCAGGACAAAGGCTAGGCCCGCCGATTTCTTGTCGAGCGGGTGGATAATCGATGCGGCCATGCTGCGGGATCTCTTGGGGTGACGCTTGTGGCGGTTGGATAGACCGCTATTGCGGCGAATTCCAGCCGGAAACGGGCTTGTGATGGTCTCGGACTCAATCGCCATCCAGGCGGATCCCGGCCGCCTGGCGCAGGGCGATGGCGTTGGCCGGGGCGTGGAGCTTGTCCTCGTGGACGAAATAGGCGAACACGTCTTTGCCCACTGCGGCCCATGCCTTCGCAGTCGCTGCCCATTCCGCGATGTCGGCTGCCTGATAGCCATTGCCGCGCGGCGGCCCCTGCAACCGGCAATAGGCGAAGTCGGCGGTCAGCTCGCGCGATGGATTTTCCGCCGTGTCGGCGATGACGCGAGCGACATTGTATTGGCCCAGCAGGGCATCGACCTCGGGCACCGTGAAACTGGCATTGCGCATCTCGATGGCATGCCGGATCGGGCCGACGCCTTCGGTGGCAAGAAAGGGCGTTGACTTGAGCCGATCATCGGCCTTGCCGGCGAGGGCCACGTAGTCGCTCGTCGTGCGGGGCAGCAATTGGAGGAAGGTTTCCAGCACCTCCCTACTGTAAGTGATATTGGGCGGCAGCTGCCACACGAACGGTCCCAGTTTGGACCCCAATGCCAGGGGCCCCGAGGCAAAGAAATTGGCCAGCTCCTGCTCGCAGTTCTTGAGCCGCTTGATGTGGGTCACCAGCTGCGGCCCCTTGATCGAGAAGATGAAGCCGTCACGCGCCTCGCCAGCCCATTTGGCAAAGCTCTCCGGCTTCTGGTTGGCGCGGAACGTGGCGTTGATCTCGATCGTGCCGAGCCGGGAGCTGGCATAGGCGAGCTCCTTTTTCTGCACCAGACCTTCGGGAAAAAACGTGCCGCGCCAGGGTTCGAACACCCAGCCAGCCGTTCCTGTGCGTATCGCGCCAGTCGTCATGCTTGATCCTTTCCAGCCGGATGATGCAAACCATCGTGCCCGCATCGAAATAAGCCCGACCTGTCGCAGCGGGCAAGGCTCATGCGTCATTGACACGAACCGGCATCGACAGGGCGGTTCAAGTCATGACATGAGCAAGGCACTTGGAGGCCGCATCCAGATGAGCCAACCCGCCCGCCTGCCGTTTGGCCAATCGCAAAGGACGGCCCTGCTGCTGGCTGCCAGCAGTGCCATTGCCGGATCGGTCGGTCCGATCGCCATCGGCTCGGGGGGCCTGGCGGGCGCCTCGGTCCTGCCGGCCGATGCACTGAGCCTCTCCACCATGCCGGTCACCACCTTCGTGATCGGCTCGGCCATCGCAGCCATCCCGGCGGCCCTGCTGATGCGGCGCGTCGGCCGGCGCGCCGGCTTCATCACCGGCGCCCTGGTCGGCGCCAGCGGGGCGGGCCTCGCCAGCCTGGCGCTGGGCCTGGGCTCGTTCTGGTTGTTTGCCATGGGCATGATGGTGCTGGGCGGGGCCGCCGCCTTTCTCCAGCAATATCGGTTCGCCGCGGCGGACGCATCCGAGCCCGCCTTCAAGGATCAGGCGATCGCCTGGGTCATGGCCGGTGGGATCGTCTCGGGCATAGCAGGCCCGCAACTGGCCATCCACGGCCGCAGCATCTGGCCGGATGCCCCCTATGCCGGCCCGTTCTTCCTGCTGGCGCTGCTGTTCCTCTGCGCCGTTCCGCTGCTGGCACGGCTTCGCGTCCCCATGCCCAAGCAACTTGCCACCGGGCAAAATGGCCGGCCGCTCAGCCGGATCATCAGCCAGCCCCGCTACCTCTTGGCCATGCTGATCACTGTTTCGGCCTATGCGATGATGAGCCTGATCATGACGGCAACGCCGCTGGCCATGGTCAAGCTGTGCGGGCATTCGGTCTCCGACGCGCAGATCGGCATCATCTTCCATGTCCTGGCCATGTTCGGTCCGAGCTTCTTTACCGGCCGTCTCATCGCCCGCTTTGGCCGCTCGACCATCGCCGCTGCCGGTTTCCTCCTGATCGCTGCCGCCGCCGGCGTAGCGCTGACCGGCACCAGCGTCGCCCAGTTCTGGCTGTTGCTGACCCTGCTCGGTGTCGGTTGGAATTTCGGCTTTATCGCCGGCACCGCCATGATCACCGATCTCTATCGTCCTGAGGAAGCCGCCAAGACCCAGGCCTTCAGCGAATTTGCCCTGTTCTCCATCATCGCGCTGGTAACCTTTGCCTCGGGCGGACTGATCGCCGCCGTCGGCTGGTGGGTACTTAACCTGCTGGTTTTTCCGCTCGTGGTCCTGGGCATTGCCCTGATCGTGGTCGAGGAGCTTGCCGACCGGCGTCGTGCCGCCGTCTAATCGAACGGCGCATGCCGGACAAGCAGATGCCGGCGACAGAACTGCCGCCGGCATCGGCCGACTTTGGAGGAGGATATCGAGAGCTGGCTAGAACTTGTAGTTGAGGCCCGCACGCACCACGCTGAAGCGCTGCGTCGCGTCGATATTGCCGACCGGCAGCCCGCTATAGCTCTGGGTACCCAGGTCGACGTAGAGGTATTCCGCCTTGATCGAGATATTCTGCGTCGCCTGCGCTTCAAGGCCGACGCCGGCGGTCCAGCCCGTGTGGGTGGCCGACTGCGAGGTGGTGACCCCGCCCGGATTGGTCAGGCTCGCCGAACCGCGGCCCGCCGCCACACCGCCGGTGACATAGGGCATCACCTGGCCGAAGGCCATGCCCGCACGACCGCGCAGCGTGCCATAGAAGTCGATGCCGGTCTTGAATGAGCCGACGCCGGCAATATCCTCGGTATAGCCGATATTGGACCATTGCAGGTCTGCTTCCGCACCCAGGATGAAGCCGCCCATATCCACGTTATAGCCAGCCTGGCCGCCCAGGTTCCAGCCGCCGGTGCTGTTGGTGGCCTGCGCCCCGGGGGCTGGCGACACGGTTGCCGTGCCGAAGCCATAGCCGCCGCTGACGCCGGCATAGAAGCCGGACCAGCCTGTGGCCGGGGTGGGTGAATAGATCGGGCTGGCGCCGCTGTTCCAGCCCAGATCGGCGGCCTGGCTGGCGGAAGTCAGCAGAAGGATCGCGGAAAGCATGATGCCAAGGCGCTTCATGGATGTCCTCGTTCTCAGAAAAAGGGAGTGGCTTTCCGCAAAATGCGACGGAAAAAATTAACACCCCGGTAAGGAACAAGGTTAACGCCATGCGGGAGCGCCATGGCTGGGCGCGGCATTTTGCGCCCGGCGCATGGAACCGGCGCTAGGACCTAGAAATTCGGGCGGGGCCGAGGAAACGGCACGGCATCCGAAGCGGTGGCCGGCATCCCAGGACGCAGCGCGCCATCGAGCGAGGCTTCTGCGGTCGGCGTGGTGAAGACCGGCAGGTGCACCGGGCGCGGGCGTGGCAAGTTGACCCCAACCGCGATGCGCCCGAGATCGGTCGCCACATAGGAGGTTGCCGCCACCGTGTCGGTCAGAAAGCTCGGCTGGCCCTTCAGACCCATGGGAAAGGCCGCTTCCTGGGCCGCGACATAGGTCTTGGCATCCTTGCCGCAGATCAGCGGACGCATGTCGACTGGTGCGGCGCCCGGATTGTTGCCCAGTGTCAGCACCGTCTGTCCATTGGGCTGGGCCGAACCCGATAGGCCACGCAGGATCAGTTCGGCGGCATGCTCGTTGCGGTCGCGGGCCGATGAACCGCCCAGGATCACCGCCAGCAGCCGCCGTCCGTTTCGATCAACCGTCGCCACCATGTTGAGACCCGAGGCGCAGACGAAGCCGGTCTTCATGCCGGTGGTGCCGGCAAAGCTCTGCAGCAGCTTGTTTTCCGATTCCAGCGTCTTGCCGTTGAGCACGACATTGGCGGTGCCGAAGATGGGCATATATTGCGGAAAGCTCTGGCGGATATAGAGCGACAGCACCGCCAGGTCGCGCGCCGAGGTCATCTGCGCGGGGTCATGCAGCCCGTTGGGGTTGGTGTAGTGGGTTGCCGTCAGCCCCATGCGCCGGGCTGCATCGTTCATCAGCGCCACATAGCCGGCCTCGTCGCCGGCAAGGGTTTCGGCAATGGCCATGGCCACGTCATTGGCCGACTTGACCAGCATGACGTAGAGCGCGTCCTGGAGCGTCAGGGCGCTCCCCACGGCCAGGCCGGACTTGGATGGCGCCTGGTTGAAGGCCTTCTTGGAAATCACCACGGGCGTATCGAGCGTGGCCTTGCCCAGCGCAATCTGCTCGAAGGCGACATAGGCCGTCATCAGCTTGGTCAACGATGCCGGATGCCAGGGCTGGCCGGCCTCCTGGGCGTAGAGCACGTCAAACGTATCCATATCCACCAGCAGCATCGGATTGGCACGGGCAGGCATCAGGCTGAGCAGGGCCAGCATGAGGACAAGGACAAGGCGACGGGCAAACAGCACGGTAAAACGGCTCCGGAACGGCGGAAGACCGGCCCCTCTTAGCAGCGCGGGCGGCTCACCTCAATGCGACCCGCCAACGCTGACGGGCTTTTGGACCTGCTGACACGCTCTGTCGCATGGGCGGACCAGTTTTGGCGCCATCAACAGGGAGAAGCCAGATGACCTCTATCGTGACCATTCTGACCGACGGCTACGCCGACTGGGAAACCGCCCTGCTCAACGCGGCGGCCCGATCCTATTTCCAGATCGACACCCGCTTCGCTACACCGGGCGGCAAGCCGGTGACGTCGTCGGGCGGCCTCAAGGTGACACCCGATCTGGCGGTGGAGGATATCGACGTCGACGCCATCGATGCACTGGTGGTCAATGGCGGCACGGCCTGGAGCCAGCCCGATGCGCCCGATATCGCCAAGGTGCTGCTGGCCGCGCGCGACGCCGGCAAGACGGTGGCGGCCATTTGCGACGCGACGCTGGCCATGGCCAGGGCTGGATTGCTCGACACGGTCGAACACACGTCCAACTCGACCGACAATCTCAGGCCGACTGGCTACAAGGGTGCGGCCCACTACCGGGATCAGCCCGACGCGGTCGTATCAGGCAAGATCGTCACCGCTCCCGGCACGGCGCCTGTGAGCTTCATGGGTGGGGTCCTGCAGACCCTGGGCCTGCGCGACGACAACCTCGACTACTACCTCGGCATGTATGCCGCCGAGCACAAGGCGGCGTAAGCCGAAGGCTCGCATCGGGCGCCGGCTGACCTCCTCAGGCGCCCAATGCGAGCAGCCTTTCGATCACCGCTTCGCCATCGGGCGTGTCCCAATGCGCGGGCCCCTGCAGCACCGCCAGCTCGCACCCATTCTCGTCGAGCACCAGCGTCGCCGGCAGGCCGACGGCGACCGCCTGCTGCTTGAGCCGCTCGAAAGCCGCGAAACTGTTGTCGGCAAAAAGTGGCAGGTTGGCGAAGCCATTCTCCTCGAGAAAGGCCTTGGCCTTGTCGAGCCCGCCTTCGCCGATATCGAGATTGATGGGCAGCACCATGAACGCGTCCGAATTGTACTTGGTCGCCAGCGCATCAAGGGCCGGCATTTCCTCGCGGCACGGTACGCACCAGCTGGCCCAGAAATTGACCAGCAGGGCCTTGCCCTTGAAGTCGGCGATGGTCATGTCGGCGCCATCGGCGTCCTTGAAGGCCATGGTGGCGTAGCCGCGTCCTTCGCCCGTGCCATTGAGCGCCGCCAGTTCCCCCACTGCAGCATCGCCAATGGCCGCCGCCTCCTCGGCCTGAACCGGGCATTCCTTTGCCCCGGCGGCATTGCCGAGCCAGAACCACGCCGCTATAGCTACGGCCAATCCCGCCAAGCCCAGGACGACCCACAGCCGGACCCGGCTCGTTGCTCCCGGGCGAGGCGCTTGCGTGTCGGTCATAGAGGTCTCCGGAAATGAGCAACAAGATGTGGGGCGGACGGTTTGCCACCGGCCCCGACGCCATCATGGAGGAAATCAACGCCTCGATCGGCTTCGACCAGCGCCTGTTCCGCCAGGATATTGCCGGATCGATCGCCCACGCGACAATGCTCGCCGAGACGGGCATTCTGACGCAGGAAGACCGCGACGCCATCATTGCCGGTCTAAACGAGGTGCTGGCTGAAATCGAGGGCGGCTCTTTCACGTTCTCGCGGGCGCTCGAAGACATTCACATGAATGTCGAAAGCAAGCTGCGCGAAAAAATCGGCGACGCCGCCGGCCGGCTGCACACCGCCCGCTCGCGCAACGACCAGGTGGCGACCGATTTCAAGCTCTATGTCCGCGACACCATCGACACGCTGGTAGTGCAGGTCCACACCCTGCAGCTGGCTCTCGTCACCCGCGCCGAGGAAGAAGCCGAGACCATCATGCCCGGCTTCACCCACCTGCAGAGCGCCCAGCCGGTGACCTTCGGCCATCACCTGCTCGCCTATGTCGAAATGCTCGGCCGCGACGCCGGCCGCCTGCTCGACGCACGCAAGCGCCTCAACGAGTCGCCCCTCGGCTCAGCGGCTTTGGCCGGCACGCCCTACCCGATCGACCGGCACATGACGGCCGAAAAGCTCGGCTTCGACCGCCCCACCGCCAATTCGCTCGATGCCGTCTCGGACCGCGATTTCATCCTCGAGACCCTGGCCGCGGCCTCGATCTGCGCCATGCACCTGTCCCGCTTCGCCGAGGAAATGGTGATCTGGAGCTCGGCCCAGTTCGGCTTCGTCCGGCTCAGCGACAAGTTCACCACCGGCTCATCCATTATGCCGCAAAAGCGCAATCCGGATGCCGCCGAACTGGTGCGCGCCAAGATCGGCCGCATCCTTGGCGCGCTCACATCGCTGCTCGTCGTGATGAAGGGCCTGCCGCTCGCCTATTCCAAGGACATGCAGGAAGACAAGGAAGTCGCCTTCGACGCCCTGGATTCGCTGTCGCTGTCGCTGGCCGCCATGACCGGCATGGTCGGCGACATGACGGCCAATCGCGAGCGCATGCGCGCTTCCGCGTCCGCCGGTTTTTCGACCGCCACCGACATTGCCGACTGGCTGGTGCGCCAGCTCAACATCCCCTTCCGCGATGCCCATCACATTACCGGGCAGATCGTCGCCCTGGCCGAGCAGAAGAATTGCGGCCTCGAGGGCCTCACCATCGAGGACTTCAAGTTCATCGACCAGCGCATCGACAGCCGCATCCACAAGGTGCTGACCGTCGAAGCCTCGGTCGCCGCGCGCCAGAGCTATGGCGGCACGGCACCGGCCAATGTGCTGATCCAGGCGGCACGCTGGAAGACCGAACTCACCGGCGTGGCCCATGAGCCACGCCCGCTGGGCAAGAAAAAGCATGGCGGCGGCGGTGATGGCGGGGTTGAATAGGACGGCAAATCCCACGATCCTGTTCCATCACGATGTCAGTGGGAAATGGAGCGCCGAGTGCCTAAACTTCCCCGGCAGATGCGGCTCACCGAGCGCCATGTCGGCTACCTCACGCCCGAGGCTCCGTCCGAGGACATGCCGCCGCCGCCATCAGGCATGCGCGCGGCAACGCCGGACGACCACCAGCGCACCATCGCCGAGTTGCTCGGGCCGCGCCCCGAGCATGACGAGGTCTGGATCTTCGCCTATGGCTCGCTGATCTGGAAGCCGGCCTGCGACTTCGTCGAAATGCGCACCGGGCTGGTGCGGGGCTGGCACCGCGCCTTTTGTCTGGGCTGGAACAACCGCTTCCGCGGCTCGGACAAGACGCCCGGCCTGATGCTGGCGCTGGATCGCGGTGGCGCCTGCAAGGGCGTACTCTACCGCCTGCCTCCGGGGCAGATCGACGATTGCATGACCAAGCTGCTCGAACGCGAGATGGGCTGGCTGCCCTCGCCCTTTCCGCCGCGCTGGGTCAATGTCCGCAGCGGCGATCGCACCATCCGGGCCATCACCTTCTGCATCGACCGCAACTCGGGCCGCTATGTCTCGGGCCTCTCCGTCGATGCCATTGCCGATGTCCTGGCCACCGCGGTTGGCACGCGCGGCTCGATGGCCGAGTATCTCTTTGCTACGGTGCAGCACCTCGAGGAAATCGGCATCCACGACCCCCATCTCTGGCAGCTGCAGTCGATGGTCGCCGATCGCATCGAAACCGCTTATGAGCCGGATCGCTAAGTCTTGCTTTCGTTTTCGGTGGCGGTGAACTAGGGATTGCCGCGAAACATTTGACACTCGATGTCATTCCGGCGAAGGCCGGAATCCATGTCCGGAACGACCCGCACGTCGGATGTGTGGGGATGAATGCGGACCTGGACCCCGGCCTGCGCCGGGGTGACCTGGTGTTTGCACAACGATCGGGGCAAGCATGGTCCACCACTTCAACCACCGCGACGACACCCTCTATGCCGAGGACGTCAATCTCAACGATCTCGCTGTCAAGGTAGGAACGCCTTTCTACGTTTATTCGAGCGCCACGCTGCGGCGCCACGTCCGGGTGGTGAAGGCCGCCTTTGAGGGCATTCCGACGCTCATGGCCTATGCCATGAAGGCCAATTCCAATCAGGCCGTGCTCAAGCTCATGGCCTCCGAAGGCGCGGGCGCCGACGTGGTCTCGCTGGGCGAGCTCGAGCGCGCCCTGGCCGCCGGCATCAAGCCGGAGATGATCGTCTTTTCCGGCGTGGCCAAGACCGTGGGCGAAATGCGCCGCGGCCTCGAGGCCGGCATCAAGTGCTTCAACGTCGAGAGCGAGCCCGAGCTCGAGCGCCTGTCGATGATCGCCGCCGACATGGGCCCCACCGCGCGCGTGTCCGTCCGCGTCAACCCCGACGTCGATGCCCGCACCCACGCCAAGATCTCGACCGGCAAGGCGGAGAACAAGTTCGGCATTCCCTATGCCCGCGCCCGCGATGTCTATCGCCGCATCGCCGAGCTGCCCAATGTCGAGGCCGTCGGCGTCGACATGCATATCGGCAGCCAGCTGACCGATCTCGAACCCTTCGGCACCGCCTTTGGCCTGATGGCCGAACTGGTCAAGGCCCTGCGCGCCGATGGCCACGATATCAAGCATGTCGATGTCGGCGGCGGCCTGGGCATTCCCTACAATGTCGACGAGACCGCCCCGCCGCTCCCCAGCGCCTACGCCGCCGTCGTGCGCGACAAGATCGGTCAGCTCGGCTGCACCCTGGTCATCGAGCCGGGGCGCCTGCTGGTCGGCAATGCCGGTATCCTGGTGACCAAGGTCGAATATGTGAAGGAAGGCGGCACCAATTTCGTCATCGTCGATGCGGCGATGAACGACCTGATCCGCCCCACGCTCTACGAAGCTCACCACGACATCGTGCCGGTCAACCATTCCAACCTGGCGCCCATTACCGCCGACATCGTCGGCCCGGTCTGCGAGACCGGCGACTACCTCGCCAAGGCCCGCACCATGCCCGGCGTCAAGGAAGGCGACCTCCTGGCCGTGATGAGCGCCGGCGCCTATGGCGCCGTCATGGCCTCGACCTACAATTCCCGCGCCCTGATCCCCGAAGTGCTGGTCGATGGCGACCGCTGGCACGTCATCCGTCCGCGCAAGAGCCTGGACGAACTGATCGCGCTCGATAGCGTCCCGGACTGGGTTTGAACTTACTCCCACCCACCGGACGTCACCCTCGGGCTTGACCCGAGGGGGCTGCACTTACTGAGATATCGTCAGTGAAGAGCCCTCGGCTCAAGGCCGAGGGTGACGATTGAGGGGGTGGAAGGCTTGGCGGGCATCAGACCCACTGCTGTCACCCCTTGTCAGCGCCACTGCCGCATAGTCTCCTATCCCGAGGAGACCGCCATGCCGCAGACGCTGACCGATCGCCAGCTCAACCGCGCCACGCTGGCGCGCCAGTGGATGCTCGAACGCGCCGATGTCGCCATCCCCGACGCCATCGCCTTCCTGCTCGGGCTCCAGGCCCAGACCAGCGGCGGTCCCTACCAGGGCCTGTGGAACCGGCTGCGCGACTTTCGCCACGCGGACCTGACGACGCTTATCCACGACAAGTCGGTATTGCGTGCCACCACCATGCGCACGACGCTTCATCTGCACACCGCCGACGACATGCGGTCCATCCGGCCCGTCATGCAGCCGGTGCTCGACCGCACCTGGCAATCGACCTTCCGCAAGCGGGTCGGCAGTGCCGAACGTGCCGCGGTGCACCAGCGCGGTGTCGAACTGCTCGACCAGTCGCCCCTGACCAGCGGCGATCTGGGCAAGCGCCTGGCCGAAAGCTGGCCCGATGCTGAGCCGTTGGCGCTGGCGCAGGTGCTGCATTGCAGCGAGACGCTGATCCAGGTCCCGCCGACCCGTGTCTGGGGCCATGGCGGCCCGCCCCTGCTGAGCCGCATCGAGAACTGGGCCGGCGCGCCCGTGGGGCCCGCCATGGCCCTTCCCGACCTGGTGCGCCGCTATCTGGCCGCCTATGGCCCGGCCAGCATCATGGACATGCAGAGCTGGTCCGGCCTCACCAAGCTGGCCCCGGCCTTCGAGGCGCTGCGGGGTGAACTGGTCGAGTTCACCGGCGAGGACGGCCGCACGCTCTACGACATTCCCGACGGGTTGTTGCCCGATCCGGACACCCCGGCTCCGGTGCGCTTCATGCCCGAATACGACAATGTCTGGCTCGGCTTTGCCGACCGCTATCGCATCCAGCCCGAGCTGGCGCGCAATCGCATGGTACTGGTGAACGGCTATATCGCCGCCTACACGGTCGATGGCTTCATATCAGGCAATTGGACGCTCAAGCGCAGCAAGGACGACATCGCCATCACCATTCTCCCCTTCCGTGAGTTGACCAAGGCGGAGACAGCCGATGTCGAGGCAGAGGCGCACGCCCATGGGGCGTTCCTGGCCGATGGCAAGGGCGTGGTGACGGTCGCTTGGGAGAAGGTGGTGGCGTGACCAGCGCCTATTCCCGTTGCGCTTGACGACCGAGCGACACCACTTCCACCGGCTTGCCGGCCAGCGCGTCGTCGACCTTCTGCAGCAGGTCCGCCAGGGTGAACGGCTTGGTGATGACGTCGTAGATCAGCGCCTCGAGCCCATGCGCCCGCTCGCGCTGGTCGGCAAAGCCGGTCATCAGCACAATGATCACATCGGGAAACTTGGCGGCAACATGCAGGGCCAGCCCGATGCCATCCATGATCGGCATCTTGATATCCGAGAGCAGCAGGTCGAAGCGGCCATTCTCGGCATCGACGGTCTCCGCGGCGAGCCCGCCATCTTCCTCGGCGACGACTTCGTGCCCCTTCATGGTGAGGGCGCTGACCACGAAGGCGCGCACCGATGGATCGTCTTCGGCAACCAGGATGCGGGCCATCAGTGATGCTCCGGAGTAGGCGTGTGTTCGGGTGCGGCGGGAGCCGCATGATCGGTTTGGGCTGGCGCGGCATGGCCGGCATCGTGATCTGGACCGGCATGTCCGGCGGCCGTTTCCTGCGGCTCGGCCGAGTCGCCTGCCTGCGCCTCGTCCATGCCGGCATGGGCCTCGGCGGAAATGATGGGCATGCCCTGCCCGCCGGCAAAGGTAAGGCGCACGCGCTCCGCCTCGCCAGGCGGCAAGGTCAGTTGCGTGTTGAAGGTCGCGCGCTCCCCGGCCATCAGGTCGCGCACCCCCGGCGTGACGCTCCATTCGTAGATGGCGTGCCCGTGCACGTCGATCAGGGTGACCACGACATCTGGCACCGCGGCCGGCTCAGGCTCGAGCCCCACGATCTGCGCCGAGACCATCAGCACATCCTTGCCGTCGCGCGTCGTCCTCAGGCTCGACATATCGGAGAAGTCCAGCCCCACCACGTTGACGCCCAGGCCGACCGCCTCATAGACGCCGGCCATCGCTGGAAACCGCTCCACCACCTGCAGGCGACCGAAATAGGCCGTGGCTGCAGTGGCGGCCAGCAGCACTAAACCCGCCACGCGCACCGAGCGGCGCAGCCGGGCCAGCGGCAGTTCGGCCGCAATCGCCGTCTGCCGACGCGTGAAGGCCTTCTGTCGCTTTCGCACCAAGGCGGGGTCGACCTTGCCGGCTGCCGCGCGGCTTTCGACTTCGAGCCGCGCCGCCACCTCGGCGGCAACCTCGCGCTCTTCGGCCTGCATGGCCTCATCGAGGCTATCCTCGGCAATCGCCTCGAAGGCCTGCTTCTGCTCGTCGGTGTCGTCATCCTTGGTCAGCGGCCGCTGTTGCCAGGCCTGCTGGCAATGGGCGCACTGTACCTTGCGCCCGGCCGACCCGATGGCCTCATAGGTCACCTGGTACTTGGTCTGGCAATGTGGACAGGTGATGATCATCGCGCCAGACGGTGGAGAGGACGAAATATGCCACGTCCGACCCTAGAGGCTGGGGGTTAAAACTCCCCAAACCATTCAAACAGCAGCAGCAATCCACCACATTCGTGCCGCTTTCGTGCCGCCAAGGACACGACCATGCGCATCGGCTCCGCTGGGCTGTTATGATGCGCTCGACACCTGATTCGCGTTGGCGCGGACCATTCGGGGAGCCGCCGTTCTTGATCGAGTTTTCCAATGTCGGGCTGCGTTACGGCAACGGGCCGGAAATCCTGCGCGATCTGACCTTTTCGGTCGAGCCGGGCTCGTTCCATTTCCTGACCGGCCCCTCAGGCGCCGGCAAGACCAGCCTCCTCCGCTTGCTGCTGCTCTCGCTCAAGCCCTCGCGCGGCCGCGTCACCATGTTTGGCGAGGATGTGAGCAATCTCAGCCAGGATCGCCTGCTGCAGATGCGGCGCCATATCGGCATCGTGTTCCAAGAATTCCGCCTGCTCGACCACCTGACCACGTTCGAGAACGTCGCGCTGCCACTGCGCGTCCTGGGACAGGCCGAGAGCGAATACCGCCCCAACGTTACCGAACTGCTCGAATGGGTGGGTCTGGGCGAACGCATGAACGCCCTGCCCTCGCTGCTTTCGGGCGGTGAGAAACAGCGCGCTGCCATTGCCCGCGCCGTCATTGCCCGGCCCAAGATCCTGCTGGCCGACGAGCCGACCGGCAATGTCGACCCTGATCTCTCCAGCCGCCTCGTGCACCTGTTCGCCGAACTCAACCGCACCCTGGGCATGACCATCATCCTGGCCACGCATGAATTGCCGCTGCTCGACAAGTTCAATTACCCGCGCATGCTGCTCAGTAAGGGCGAGTTGGTGATCCATGATTGAGCGCGTCCTGGGCCTCCTGCCTTCTCGCAAGGGCGCTGCCCCCATCGTTCCCGAAAAAAGCGTTGCCGGCCGCACCCTGCTGCTGCTGATCACCATCATGAGCTTTCTCTCCGCGGTGACGCTGGGCGGGGTGGTGCTGGTGCAGAAGTCGGCCATCGCCTGGTCGGCCGATGTGGGTCGCGAGGTCACGATCCAGCTCCGCCCGGTCGAGGGCGAGGTGATGGACAGCAATTTGCGCACCGCCGTGTCGTTGGCCGAGGCCACCCCGGGCGTCGCTTCGGCACGGGCCCTCACCATCGAGGAAAGCCAGCAGTTGCTCGAGCCTTGGCTGGGCACCGGCCTGGATCTCACCGCCATTGAAATTCCGCGCCTGGTCGTCGTCCAGTTGGCCGATCCGGTCGAGGCCGATATCGAGGGCCTCGGGCGCAACCTTGCTGCCGTCAAGGGTGCCAGCCTGGACACGCACGCCGCCTGGCGCCAGCAGCTCAACACCATGGCCGGAACCATCGTCCTGTCGGGCCTGCTCGTCCTGGTGCTGATCGGGGCCGCCACGGTTCTGGCCATCGTCTTTGCCACCCGCGGCGCCATGGCGACCAATCGCGAGATTGTTGACGTCCTGCACTATATCGGCGCGTCCAACCGCTTCATTGCCGGCGAATTCCAGGGCCGGTTCCTCTCCATCGGCCTCCAGGGCGGGCTGCTCGGCACGGTCGCGTCGCTGCTCTTCTTCACCCTCATCGGCACCGCCGCCGGCAACATGCTCTCGAGCGAGGCGGGGGCGCAGGTCGGCGTCCTCTTCGGCCGCTTTGCCCTGGGGATCGATGGCATCGTCGGCATCCTGGCCGTCGTTCCCGTCATCGCCGCCCTCACGGCCATAACCTCGCGCGTCACCGTCCGGCGCTTTCTCAACGAGACCTCCTAGCCCGGAGTGTCGGGGCTCGCGTCAAGGCGAGCCGAGAAGGGCGGGGCTTCCAGAACCGGAGCGGAGCGTACAGGGGTACGTGAGCACCTCCATTCCGGGGAACGCCCTCGCCAAGCCGGCGTTAGCCCGCTATGACGCTTCAAAACGGTGGCAGGCCGTGGGAGAGGTTCATGGCAATCGTCCAGGCAGTGCGCACCGCACTGTTTTATCTGGTCTTCATCGGGCAGACGGCCGTGGTGGCGATCATCGTCGGCATCATTGCCATGATCGCCGGTCGCACCCCGGCAAGCTGGGCCCTCGCCAAATTCTGGTGCCGGTCCAACCTGGTCTACCTGCGCGTCCTGGCGGGCGTCAAAACCGACGTGACCGGCGAGGAGAACATCCCCGCGGGCGGCTGCATCATCGCGGCCAAGCACCAGAGCGACTGGGACGTCTTCGCCATTTTCCCCCATACCGGTCGCCCCGCCTATATCGTCAAGAAGGAGCTGATGGACATCCCCTTCTTCGGCCCGGCGGCACGGTCGCTGGACTGCATCGAGGTCGACCGCAAGAAGGGCGCCGAGGCGATCCCGCTGCTGATGGAGCAGGCGCACGCCGCCATCGATCGCGGCTGCCGCATCGTCATCTTCCCCGAGGGCACCCGCAAGGCGCCCTTGGCCCCAGCCGACTACCGCCAGGGCATTGCGCGGCTTTATCTTGAGCTCAACGTCCCCGTCGTGCCGGTCGCGCTCAATTCCGGCCTGTTCTGGGGCCGCAACAGCCTGATCATCTGGCCCGGCACGGCGCAGGCCAGGTTCCTCGCCCCCATCGAAGCCGGTCTTCCCGCCGACGTATTCATGGAGCGACTCAAAAAAGCCATCGAATCGGAGTCCGATGCCCTCATTCTCCAAGCTGAGGATCATGGTCTTTCGCGCCCCGTCGATACCAAGCTGCGCGCCCGCCTCGACGCTCTCCGTCAGGCACGGAATAGTGCTTGAATACTATATATTGACCCAAAGCGCGAAAAGGCCCATACATCTAGAGGTCAGGCAGGGGACGGCTTGACGCCTTCTGCATTTTGTTCTATTTTTGTTCTTGTTTGACGAACGCTATGGGGATGGCGCGATGGCTGGCATTACCGAGAACAAGATCCTGACGCATGGCTTCGGCCGGATCAGCAAATGGCTCGGACGCTCCGGACAGGCCTATGGCCTGGTCAGCGAAAGCCTCGAGCGCTTCGCCATGGCCGACGCCGATCTCTACCTCATTGCCAAGGGCAACCACGTGCTCTGGGTTGGCTCGACCGGTGAGCTGGTTGGGGATGCCATGAGCCGCAGCCGGTTCCGCCTGGCGCTTGATTGCGCCGACCGCGTCTTCCGCCTGCTCACCCCCAGCGCCGCCGCCGAACGCCTCACCACTATCTGGGATCTTGAAGGCGCCGAACCGGCCCAGTCCATGCAGGCGGCTTAGGGACTGCCGTTTGCGGCATATGTAGCCCCATACACCGGACGTCACCCTCGGGCTTGACCCGAAGGCTCTTCACTTGCCGGATCAAGAAGGTGCAACACCCTGGGGTCGAGCCCGAGGGTGACGTCAAGTGAGAGGACCACCGATTGTGGGCGAGGCGGCACTTGCGCTTGTCGACTCCGCGCACAACCCCCTTCACAACCCCGCGCTCTTCCTCTATAGAGCCCACCAATCCCTTCAGAGATGAAGTCTCTGGGCCGCTCTGGCGGCGCAACGATATTGAATTCGGAGTACCGACCATGGCAGTGCCAAAACGAAAGACCTCGCCGATGAAGCGCGGCTTCCGCCGCTCGGCCGACGCTCTTGCCAGCGCATCCTATGTTGAAGACAAGGATTCGGGCGAGCTGCGCCGCCCGCATCACGTCGACCTCAAGACCGGCATGTATCGCGGTCGCCAGGTTCTCGACGTCAAGAAATAAGCCGAAAGGCTGTTTGGCGCGCCTGCGTCGATCTGATATTGGACGGCCGGTCTCGCTTGGGACCGGCCGTTTTGTTTTGTTCGCCGCGGCAGCGGCGCCGCACCGGAGAATGCAATGAGCACGCGCGTCGAATCGGACACCATGGGCACCATCGAGGTCCCCTCCGACAAGTATTACGGCGCGCAGACGGCCCGCAGCCTGATGAATTTCGATATCGGCGGCGAGAAGATGCCGACCGAGATCGTCACCGCCTTCGGCGTCCTCAAGAAGGCCGCGGCTTTGGCCAATCACAAGCTGGGCCTGCTCGACGAAACGACCCGCGACCTGATCGTCGCCGCGGCTGACGAGGTGATCTCGGGCAAGCTGGCCGATCACTTCCCTCTCGTGGTCTGGCAGACCGGCTCGGGCACCCAGTCCAACATGAATGTCAACGAGGTCATCTCCAACCGGGCCATCGAGATGGCGGGCGGCACCATGGGCTCCAAGAAACCCGTGCATCCCAATGACCACGTCAATATGAGCCAGTCGTCCAACGACACCTATCCCACGGCCATGCATATCGCCGCCGTCGAGGCGCTGGAGAACTACCTCTTCCCGCGCGTCCAGCTGCTGCGCGATACGCTCAACGCCAAGGCCGAGGAATTCATGGATGTGGTCAAGATCGGCCGCACCCACCTGCAGGACGCCACGCCGCTGACCCTGGGCCAGGAAATGAGCGGCTGGGTCGCCCAGATCGATTTGGCGGTCAAGGCCATCAAGGCCACCCTGCCCCAGCTCAAGGAACTGGCGCTGGGCGGCACGGCCGTCGGCACGGGCCTCAATGCCCACCCTGATTATGCCGTGGCCGTGGCCAAGGAGATCGCCACCCTCAGCGGCCACGACTTCGTCACCGCCCCCAACAAATATGCCGTCATGGCTGGCCACGACGCCTTTGTGGGCACCTCGGGCGCGCTGAAGCAACTCGCCGCCGCCTTCATGAAGATCGCCAACGACGTGCGCTGGCTGGCCTCGGGCCCCCGCTCGGGCCTTGGCGAAATCACCATTCCGGAAAACGAGCCCGGCTCCTCGATCATGCCGGGCAAGGTCAACCCGACCCAGTCCGAAGCCATGACCATGGTGGTCGCCCATGTCATGGGCAATGACGCCGCCATCGGCTTTGCCGCATCGCAGGGCAATTTCGAGCTCAACGTCTTCAAGCCCGTCATCGCCTACAACTTCCTGCAGTCGGTGCGGCTCCTCGCGGACAGCGCCAAGAGCTTCAACGACAACTGCGCGGTCGGTATCGAGCCCGATCGCAAGCGCATCAAGCAGCTGGTCGACCAGTCGCTGATGCTGGTCACCGCGCTCAACCGCAAGATCGGCTATGACAACGCCGCCAAGATCGCCAAGACCGCCCACAAGAACGGCTCGACGCTGCGCGAAACCGCCATCGAACTGGGGCTTCTCACCGGCGAGGAATTCGACGCCGAGGTGAAACCCGAACAGATGGTCGGTCCGCTCAAGCTCAAGAAGTAGTCTTTCCGTCGACACCATCCCCGCAGTCTGCGCCCCTCGCCCCTCTGGGGAGAGGGGTAGCGCCGCCGGGAGCGCAGCGACCTGGCAAAGCTAGGGTGAGGGGTGCGATGCTCGGGCATTCTCCCCGTTGTTGGACCGCACCCCTCACCCGGCTGCGCGCCGACCTCTCCCCGGAGGGGCGAGGTAAGAACGCCGCTCAGCCCCTGTTCATCCGGACGCGCCTAGACCTTTGCGCCGCCGCGCCAATCTGGCATGGTCCACGCATCAGGGAACAGGAGAGCTCACCTTGGTCGAACACGTCTATGTGCCACCCGTCGGGGCCACGCCGCGCCGCAGCGGGCCGTTCATTCCGCCGCTGCTGATCATCCCGTTCCTGATCTACAACGTGGTGGTTTTCCTGTTCCTGGGCGGCAACCCGGCCGGCTGGAACAATACCGTGCTCAACATCGCCATGGTGTCGGGCGTGCCATGGGCCGTCTCGGTGGGCGACCTCTTGATCATCGGCTCGCTCATCCTGCTGTTCTTCGAACTGCTGAAGTCGACCCGCATCGGCTCGGTTTCGATCGTCGAGCACATGCTCTCGATGATCGTCTTCGTGGTGATCCTGGTGGAATTCCTGCTGCTCGGCGCTGCCTCGAGCACGGTGTTCTTCATCCTCTTGGTCATGGCGCTGATCGACGTGGTCGCCGGCTTCACCATGTCCATCACCTCAGCCACCCGCGATATGACTGCGGGCCACTAGCGGCTAGGCCTCGATACTGGTGCGATAACCGGCCGGCATGCGTTTGACCGCAACCCTGGCGCCATCGGCATAAGCCCCGATGGCGCCTTCTGCACTGCCGCGCCGGCGGGCGCGCTGCGGCGCCAGGTTGTGGCGCTCGGCCAGCAACTGGCTGACGAAAGCCGCGGCGGTCGGATTGCGCAACAGCGAAGGACGCGGACGCGGCGTCCCGACCAGGACGGGCAGACCTGCGGAGGGTGTTTCAGAACTGGCCAATTGCGCCTCGCTTGTCTCGAAGCGGGCCAGTCTGTCTCGAAATGAGACAACCCATCTGGCCCTATGCCCCATTAGGGGCAATCCGTGTGCCAGATGCTAACGTTTTGTTAACGCTTTCCGCTCCCAAAGCGGGTGATGGTTAAAGTGCCAGGTGCATGATGTGCCGCCGCGTGCCTTCGCGGCCCGCCGGTGTGAAGCCTTCGCGCTTGAAGGCGGGCACGAATCCCATATGGCGGTAACTGGGAGAATCGGGATCCACGGGATAGGCTTCAAGGATCTCGGCCTTGTGCTTTTTGGCGTGTCTGGCGGCGGCCGCGATCAGCTGCGCGGTCAGGCCCTGTTTTCGGTGATCGCGATCGATGTACAGGCAGGTCAGCGACCACACCTTGCCATTATCCTCGATCCCGCCCAGGCCTTTCTGGAACGTCTCCTTGGGTGCCACCGACACCCAGGCCACGGGCGTGCCGCTACTATAGCCGATCAGGCCCACCGGCACGCCACCGTTGATCCGGTCCAGCATCTGCTGCTTGCGGGCCGGGCCCTTGGCGTCCTTGAGTTCTGCCGATGTAGCGCGAAATGCCATGCACCAGCACCAGTTGGGGCCGCCCCTGGCCCCGAACAGGTCTTCGAAATCGCCGACAGTTTTCGCCGTTACCGGTTTGAATGTCAGCTTTTTGGACATGGTTAGAAGTTGTCCTTGCCCTTCCGGATGGCCGCGAAGACTTCGGCCGGGTCGGCGCCCTCGAGCCCATAATGCCGCGCCAGGCCCGGATCGTCGGCCCGCAGGAACGGATTGGCCGCCTTGTCCTCGCCCAGCAGGAACGGGATCGTCGGCCGCCCGGCCTCGCGCAGGGCCGTCACCTCGGCCGACCGCTTCTGCAACGCGGCATTGTCGGGGTCGATGGATAGCGCGAACCTGGCATTGCTCTGGGTATATTCGTGCCCGCAATAGACCAGCGTATCATCAGGCAGCGCGCGCAGCGCCTTGACCCCCTCCCACATCGGGCCTGGCGTACCCTCGAACATGCGGCCCACGCCCAGGGAGAACAGCGCATCGGCGGTGAACAGGTGCTTGCCTGCGCGGTCGTGGAAGACGATGTGGCCCAGCGTATGGCCCGGCGCGTCATAGACGTCGAATGTGGTCTCACCCAGGCTCACCGTGTCGCCACCGGCCACCAGCTCGTCGAGATCGGCGATCTTGTCGGCCTCGCCGCGCGGCCCGACCACCCGCGCGCCAAACTCGGCCTTGAGCTCGGGAATGGCCTCCACATGGTCGATATGATGGTGGGTGATGAAAATATCGGTCAGGGTCCAGCCACGGTGCACCAGGGCATTTTTGATCGCGGCCGTCTCGGGCGCGTCGATGGCGGCCGTGCGCCCCGTGGCGGTGTCATGCACCAGGTAGCCGAAATTATCGCTCCGGGCGGGAAACACATCGACGATCAGACTCACGAGCGGCACTCCTTTGACAACTGCGCTTGAAAGCTAGGCATGCCCGTTCCACATGACAACCGGCTGTTGGACAAGTCCTTGGGAAAGCGGCAAAGTTGCGCACATGACCGCCGATGTCACCCGCCTGATTGCCTATTACAAGTCGCCGCTCGGCCGCATTTCGCGCGCTTTGGTGCGCGAACAGGTCATTGGCCTGGCCGAAGACGTGACGGGCAAGCGCGTGCTGGGCCTCGGCTTCGCCACCCCCTATCTGCGCTTCACGCTCGACAAGGCCGAGCGGGTGCTGGCTTTCATGCCGGCCCGACAGGGCGCCTCGGCCTGGCCGCGCGAGGGTCCGTCGCACACGGTGTTGTGCGACCCGCTCGAAATGCCGCTGACCGACGCCGCCATCGACCTCACCATCGCCATCCACGCCATCGAGCATGTCGCCGATGCCGAGGAGCTGATGCGCGAACTCTGGCGCGTCACCGCCCCCAATGGCCAGCTGATCCTGGTCGTGCCCCGCCGCCGGGGCATCTGGGCCCAGCGCGACAATACCCCCTTCGGCTCGGGCAACCCCTATTCGGGCGGCCAGCTCGACAAGCTGCTGCGCGACCACAGCTTCGTCCCCGAAGCCTGGCGCGACGGCCTGTTCCTGCCGCCCTTCCAGAGCTCGCTTGTGCTCAAATCGACCCGCCTCTTCGAGCGGGTCGGCCGCCTCTTCGGACCCGCCATGAGCGGCGTCATCTGCGTGCGTGCCCGCAAGGAAACCTTCCCTGCCGTGCCCCGCCGCAAGCGCGAGGAGCGCTTCGTCCGCGTTCCGGGCCTGAGCACGGCGACGGCCCGGCAGGGCTGAAGCACTCAACTCCCTTTGCCTTCCGCCCCCGCTTTGACTATGGTCCGCGCGGTTTTTCCGCCCTGGCGTCCCTTCATGTCCGACGACGATCTCCGCCCCGTTCCGCAGCCCGGCATTCTCGACATCGCGCCCTACCTGCCCGGCAAGTCCGGTGCCCCGGGCAGCAATGCGGTCAAGCTCTCGGCCAATGAAAGCCCGCTTGGCGCCAGCCCCAAGGCCATGGAAGCCTTCCGCGCCGCTGCCGATCATCTCGAAATCTATCCCGAAGGGTCCTCCAAGCTCCTGCGCACCGCTTTGGGCGATGTGCATGGCATCGACCCTGACGCTATCGTCTGCGGCAACGGCTCGGACGACCTGCTGCACCTGCTGGCTCAGGTCTATCTGGGCGAGGGCGACGAGGCGGTGATGAACCGCTATGGCTTTTCGGTCTATCCGATCATCACCAAGGCGGCCGGCGCCAGGATCGTCATGGTCGAGGAAACCGACTACACCGCCGATGTCGACCTGCTGCTGGCGGCGGTGACCGATCGGACCAAGGTGGTCTGGCTCGCCAATCCAAACAATCCAACCGGCACTTATCTGAGCGATGCCGAAGTGCGGCGCCTCCATGCCGGCTTGCGGCCCGATATCCTGCTGGTCATCGACAGCGCCTATGCCGAATATGTCACCGCCGCCGATTATTCGGTCGGGCTCGACCTCGTTCGCGAGGCGCAGAACGTCGTCATGGTCCGTACCTTCTCCAAGATGGGCCTCGCCGCGGCGCGCATCGGCTGGATGGTGGGCCCGCCCCATGTGGTCGACGCCATCAATCGCATCCGCGGCCCGTTCAATGTCAACCTGCCGGCCCAGCTGGCCGGCGCCGCCGCGACCCGAGATGTCGAGTTCACGGCGCGGCTGCGCGAGCACAATGCCAAATGGCGCGACTGGCTCACAGCCGAACTCCAGTCCAACTACATGCGCGTCGTGCCCAGCCAGGCCAATTTCGTCATGGTGCTGTTTGCCGACGCAGCCTCGGCCGCCATGGCTTTCGAGACACTGCGCGAGCGCGGTCTCATCGTCCGCGAAATCGGCGCCTCCTATGGTATCGACAACGGACTGCGCATTTCCATCGGATCCGAACAGGCCATGGTCGGCGTCGCCGGCATCCTCAAAGCATTGAGCAAGATTTCATGAGCGTCCACTTCCGCAAGCTTGCCCTGATCGGCATCGGTCTCATCGGCTCGTCCATCGCCCTCGCCGCGCGGCGGCAGGGCCTGGTCGAGGTCATCTCCATCGCTACCCGCAAGCAGGAGACTCTGGACCAGGCCCGCGACCTCGAACTGGGCGACATCTATACGCTCGATGCCGCCGAAGCCGTGCGCGGTGCCGATCTCGTCATCCTCTGCGCGCCGGTCGGCGCCTACGAGGAGATTGCCAAGGCCATTGCCCCCGCTTTGTCGCCCGGCGCCATCGTCTCCGATGTCGGCTCGGTCAAGGCGCATGTGGTCAAGGTCGTGGCGCCGCACCTGCCCGACACGGTCAGCTTCATCCCCGGCCACCCCATTGCCGGCACCGAGCATTCCGGCCCCGCCGCCGGTTTTGCCGAACTCTTTGCCGGCCGCTGGTGCATCCTGACGCCGCAGCCCGGCGCCTCGACCGCCGACGCCGAAAAACTCGCGGCCTTCTGGGAAGGCATGGGCAGCAATGTGGAAATCATGGAGGCGGCGCACCATGACATGGTGCTCGCCATCACCAGCCACATCCCGCACCTCATCGCCTACAATATCGTGGGCACCGCCGATGACCTGGAATCGGTCACCAAGTCGGAAGTGATCAAGTTCTCCGCCGGCGGCTTCCGCGACTTTACCCGCATCGCCGCCTCCGACCCTGTGATGTGGCGCGACGTGTTCCTCACCAATCGCGATGCCGTCCTTGAAATGCTGGGACGATTCCTGGGCGATCTCTCGGTGCTGCAGAAGGCTGTCGAAACCGGCGATGGACCGGCGCTCGAATCGATCTTCACCCGCACCCGCGCCATCCGCCGTTCGATCATCTCGGCCGGCCAGGAAACCGCCGCTGCCGACTTCGGCCGCCCGCACGAAGCCCCGCCCGCGCCCGCCATTCCCTTCGTGCGCGAACATGGCGGCGGAGACGACGCCTAGAACAGCGGCGGTACCGCCGCAATCGGCACCAGGCCCGAAAACACCCCGCCCGCGCGGAAATTGAGCTGGTTGGCATGGGCGCCATCGGCCGTCGGCGTACCCAGCACCAGCGTGCGCCACGGCTCTTCGAGCAGCGGCCCGATCCGCTCGGCAACCCCGGTCGAGGTGATGCCGATCGAGCCATCCAGCAGACCTTGCGCATCCAGCTGCAACTGGCCCTGCGCATCCAGCGTCGAAGCCGCATCGGTGCCGTGTACGGCAACCACCTTCAGCGTCCCGCCCGACTGCTGCAGGTTGCGCAGCAGCGCCGGGTCGCCCCAGTTCCGGACGTCATCGGGCAGGCCCGTCAACTCGAGCTGGATCTCGGCATTGGTGTCGGTCAGCGTCAGCCCTGGCCAGGCCAGGCTCTTGATCGGTGCGTAGAGCGCCAGCGCCGCCAGATGCCGCTCCGGGTCGTGCTGCTCGGGAATATCGAGCAGGTGCAGTTCGATCTGCGGGCTCTGCGCGATGACGGCATTGCCGAACAGCGTGTCGCTCCACACCAGGTCATTGCCCACCACCGAGGCGCGCGCAATGCGCCAGTTGTCGAGCCGCACGCTGGCTTCCAGCCCCGACCAGGCCACCGCATTGCGCGTGCCGGTAAAGTTGTCGCTCAGCTGCAGCGGACCCAGCGCCGAAAGGCGGAGCTGGAACGGCCGGTAGACCAGCACGCTGGCACGGATACCGGGAACATCGACCACGATATCGCCGCTGACGATGCGCGCCGCCTCGCAATCGACGTCGAAGCGGAACGGGAAGCCGCCTACGTTGAGCGTTTCGCATGCCACATTCGGCGTCGTGACACCATCGGCGGTGGCCAGCGCCGCAATGTTCTGCTTGATCACGCCCGACAGGGCCAGCCAGGCGGCGCTCCACAGCACGATGACCGCCACCACCACACCGCCAAGAATAATGATTCGCTTTGTCATGGTCGGCACTCTTACCTGCGACGGCGCGCCGGCGCCATCGCCGCCACCCGTCGGCTCCTCCGGCAAATCCGGGTCGCCTGAAACGCGCATGGCCGGTATCGACACGGCGGCAATTGCCTTGGCCGGCAAGCTTGCCTAGGTTTCTGTTCAGGTTATGGCGATGACTGATTTGGCGAATACCGCGACGCACTGGGTCTTTGGCTACGGGTCCCTCATCTGGAATCCGGGCTTTCCGCATGTCTCGGCACAACAGGGACTGCTGCGCGGCGCCCACCGCAGCCTCTCCATCGTTTCCCACCACCATCGCGGCACGGTGGAGCGGCCCGGCCTGGTCTTCGGCCTGACGCGCGGCGGCTCCTGCCGCGGCATGGTGTTCGAAGTCGCCGCTGCCGAATGGCCCGCCGTTTACGCCTATCTGCAGGAGCGCGAGCAGGTCACTTCGGTCTATCGCGATGTCATGCGCCCGGTACGGCTGGCTGACGGGCGGACGGTCAGCGCCCTGGCATTCCTCGTCGATGAACGGCACGAGCAGTTCGCCGGCCATCTCGAGCTCGACCAGCAGCTGGCCATGGTGCGCGCAGGCGTGGGCCTTTCGGGCCGCAATGTCGACTATGTGCTCAACACCGCCAGGCACCTGCACGAGCTGGGGATTCGCGACCGCCAGCTGATGGCGCTGGCCGCCTTGCTGGCCGACGACGACGCGGCCGCCGCCTAGAGCGACAAGCTGCCACCCTCGCCGACGCAACTGGCCCGCTCGCCATATTCTGCCACGCGATCCCTCAGGATGGCGGCGATGCGCAGCATGCCGTCCGAGGGCCTTCCCGGCTGGCGCAGCATGGGGTTGGGCAAGGCGGTGACCAGCAATGTCGCGGTAGACCAGTCGAGATTGTCCGGCACGATGCCGAAGGCACGCCGCGCTCCGGCATCGACGCCGAACTGCCCTTCCGGGCCCCATTCGGCGATATTGAGATAGATCTCCATGATCCGCCGCTTGGGCAGCACCAGGTCGATATAGAGCGCCAGCGGCACTTCGAGTGCCTTGCGGACAAGGCTCTGGCCGTTCCACAGGAAGAGGTTCCGCGCCACCTGCATGGTGATGGTGGACGCGCCGCGCGCCTCCTTGCCATCGATGAAATTCTGCGCCTCCTCGCGCAACGCGCCGAAGTCGACGCCCCAGTGCCGGCAGAACTGACCGTCCTCCGACAGGATCACCGCCGCCTTCAGCCGATCGGAAATATCGCCGATGTCACGCCATGTGCGATCCACCGGCCGCCCGGTGAGATAGCGCTCCAGCATCGGCACGGAAACGGGATCGACGAACAGATAGACCGGCGTCAGCAGCACGGGAATGGCGACGAGGACGGCAAGGGCAAAGGCGATGGGCCGGAGAATCCGCCAGATGCCCTTTGTTTTGCGCCGTCGTGCCATGTGCCTTCATTATCCACCGCGTCATGCCCGCGAAAGCATGAAACTTCATCGGGGTTAAGTGCCACGGTGCCGCATCACCCACCGCGGCGTCACGCATGCCCTTGCCCGTGCTCCATCAAACCGGCTAGCAACGTCGCATGTACGATTTCTCCACCGACATCGCCGATTGCGCCGCGGCCGTCGAAGCGGCGCTGGCGCAGCAGCTTGACAGCAACACGCTTTCCGGCCCCGGTCCGTCGCCGTCACGCCTGGTCGACGCCATGCGCCATGGGAGCCTCGCCGGCGGAAAGCGGCTGCGGCCCCTGCTGGTCCGCCAGGCGGCAGCGATCTTCGGCATACCGGCGCCGCAAGCCCTGGCGGCCGGGCTCGCGGTCGAGATGGTCCACTGTTATTCGCTGGTGCATGACGACCTGCCCGCCATGGATGACGACGACCTGCGCCGCGGCCGCCCCACCGTGCACAAGGCCTATGACGAGGCCACCGCGATTCTAGCCGGTGATGCGCTTCTGACCCATGCCTTTGCCCTCCTGGCCGACCCCGCCTGCCATCCCGATCCATCAGTGCGCATCCGCTTGGTGAGCGAGCTCGCCGCCGGCTCGGGCGCCGGCGGCATGGTGGGCGGGCAGATGCGGGACATCGAGGGCGAACAGGCGGGCCTATCCCCCGAAGATATCTCGACCATGCAGGCCATGAAGACCGGCGCCCTGATCCGCGCCAGTGTGCGCCTTGGCGCCATTCTCGGTGGTGCCGATGCCAGGGCCCTGTCGGTGCTGACCCACTATGCCGAAGCGGCCGGCCGCGCGTTCCAGCTTGCCGATGACATCCTCGATGTAACCGCAACCTCGGAGGCGATGGGCAAGGCGACCGGCAAGGACGCCGCCCATGGCAAGCAGACGCTGGTGGCCACACTTGGTCTCGAAGGCGCCCGTGCCCGCCTGGCCCAGACCGTCAACGACGCGCTCTCGTCCCTGCGCACCTTTGGCCCCAAGGCCGATGGCCTGCGCGCCACGGTGCGCTACTTTGCCAGCCGGGAGCACTGACCATGGCTCGCCTGCTCAGCGTCAATCTCGGCACGGCCCAGCATATAGCCGGCTACAAGCCGCTGACCGGCATCGTCAAGACGCCGGTGGACAGCGCCCGGATCGACCGGCTCGGCATGGCGGGCGACGCCATCTGCGATCGCAAGCATCACGGCGGCGCCGACCAGGCGATCTACCTCTACTTCGCCGACGACTACCTGTGGTGGGCCACCGAGCTTAGCCGCGCCATCGAACCGGGCACCTTCGGCGAGAACCTGACCATATCGGGCGTCGAAGGCCGCAATATCGCCATCGGCGATCGGTTCGAACTTGGCGAGACGGTTCTCGAAGTCACCTATCACCGCACGCCCTGCATGACCTTTGCCGCCCGCATGGGCGATCCGATGTGGGTGCGCAAATTCCACCGCGCCAACCGCCCGGGCGCCTATTGCCGCGTGCTGACACCCGGCACCGTCCAGGCCGGTATGGACGTGGACTATCGACCCTATGAGGGCGAACGCGTCACCGTTAGTGACCTGATGGCGCTCGACGGGGTCAAGGATATCGACCCGGCCTTCATGCGCCGGGCCCTGACCACGCCCATCCGTGAAAAGACTCGCTTCAAATACGAAACCCGCCTCGCCGATCTGTTCTGAGAGCCCGATGAGCCTTCAATCCGTGCAAGCCGACCTTGCTGCCCGCGCCCCTGATCTGCTGGTGGAAGTCACCCAAGCCTCGACCGCCACCGTCCAACTCGCCGCTGCCGTCCACGGGGTCGAACCGGGCCAGATCGCCAAGACGCTGTGCATTCGCGTGCGCGACGAGGAATTCCTGCTGGTGACGCGTGGCGATGCCCGGCTCGACAACCAGAAATCCAAGATCGCCTTCGGCGGCCGCCCGCGCATGCTGGGCGCCGAGGACGTCCTGCGCCTGACCAGCCACCCGGTGGGCGGCGTCTGCCCCTTCGGCCTGCCGGCGCCGTTACCGATCTTTCTCGATGTATCCATCAAGGTCTATGACGTGATGATACCGGCCGGTGGGGACACCCATGCTTCGGTGCGCCTGCCGGTCGACCGCCTGGCCCAGCTCTGCGGCAACAAATGGGTCGACGCCTGCCTGCCGCCTGGAGACGCCGGGTAAGCCTTGCCCCTGCCGCCCGCCTGGCCTATATCCAGCCCGCGAGGACGGCCTCCCCCATATCGGGCATCGTTCGGGACGGCCCGGTGAGTATGGGGATTTCCATGCGCAAGACCGCCGACCGCATTCGCCACGCCATCAGCTTTGAACTCATCGGTATCATGCTGGCGACGCCGCTGGGTGCCTTCGTGTTTCATCTGCAAGCCGGCGACAGCGCCGTCATCGTCATCGGCAGTGCCACCGTCGCCATGGCCTGGAACTACGTGTTCAACCTGGGCTTCGACCATGCCATGACGCGACTGTCAGGCACGACGCTGAAGTCGCTGCCGCTGCGCATTGCCCATGCCGTGCTGTTCGAGCTGGGCCTGTTGGCCATGCTGATGCCACTGATCGCCCTCTATCTGGGCATTTCGCTGTGGCAGGCGTTCCTGATGGATATCGCCTTTGCCCTTTTCTACATGGGCTATGCACTGGTCTTCAACTGGGCCTATGACCGTGTCTTTCCATTGCCCGAATGGAAGGCTAGCAAAGCCTGATACGGCACGATTCGCCGCAATAAATCAGGAGCTGACATGCTGAAAGCGCTCACAGTCACCGCGATCACTCTGGCCGGCATCGGGGGTGCCATGGCCTCCTCCGGCGATGCATGGGAGGAGTTTGCGGCCGAAGTCGAGCAGGGCTGCCTTGCCGCAACCGAGGGTGTCTTCACCGAGCCATCGGCGGTGGTCGATCCGTTCGGCAGCGAGAGCTTCGGCCTTGCCATCGTCTCGGGTGAATTTCCCAGCGGCGGCCAAGGCAGCATCATCTGCGTGTTCAACAAGCAGACCGGCGCGGTCGAGGTGGGCGGTGAACTCCCGGTCGCCGTGACGCCGGCCGAATAAACCTATTCGGCGGCGGTCTTCTGGCCGCTGCCGAACTTGCGCTCGATGTAGTCTGCCACCATGACCTTGAACTGGTCGGCCACGTCGGCGCCGCGCAGGGTCGCTACCTTCTCGCCATCGACGAATACCGGCGCGGCGGGGGTTTCGCCCGTGCCGGGCAAGGATATGCCGATATTGGCGTGCTTGCTTTCGCCAGGCCCGTTGACGATGCAGCCCATCACCGCCACCGACAGGGTCTCGACCCCGGGATAGCGCTCGCGCCATTCCGGCATGGAGGTCGAAAGGTGATCCTGGATTTCCTTGGCCAGCGTCTGGAACGTGGTCGAGGTGGTGCGCCCGCAGCCCGGGCAGGCCGCCACGACCGGCAGGAACTGGCGGAAGCCCATGGTCTGCAGCAGCTCCTGCGCCACCTTGACCTCGGTGGTGCGATCCCCGCCCGGTTCCGGCGTCAGCGAGATGCGGATCGTGTCGCCGATGCCCTGCTGCAAGAGGATGCCGAGCGCCGCCGAGGAGGCGACCACGCCCTTGGTGCCCATGCCCGCCTCGGTCAGCCCCAGATGCAGCGCATAATCGCAGCGCGCGGCCAGATCCTGGTAGACGGCGATCAGGTGCTGGACGTCGCTCACCTTGGTGGAAAGGATGATCTTGTCCCGGTTCATGCCGAGCTCTTCGGCGCGGCGCGCCGATAGCAGGGCCGACTGGATGATGGCCTCGCGCTGCACGGCCGCGGCCGAGATCGGTTCGGCGGACGCCGCATTCTCGTCCATCAGCCGGGTCAGCAATTCTTCGTCGAGCGATCCCCAGTTCACCCCGATCCGCACCGGCTTGTCATAGCGGTTGGCAATGTCGATCAGCGTCGAAAACTGCGTGTCGCGCTTGGCCTTGAAACCCACATTGCCCGGATTGATGCGATACTTGGCCAGCGCCTCGGCACAGGCCGGGTGATCGGTGAGCAGCTTGTGGCCGATATAGTGGAAGTCCCCCACCAGCGGCACGTCATAGCCCATGAAGGCCAGCCGGTCGCGGATGATGGGCACGGCCGCCGCGCTCTCGTCGCGGTCGACCGTGATGCGCACGATTTCCGACCCGGCCCGCGCCAGCTGCATCACCTGCTTGACCGTGGCGTCGATATCGGCCGTATCGGTATTGGTCATCGATTGCACGACGACCGGGGCGCCACCGCCCACCATGACGCCGCCGACATTCACACCAACCGATTGCCTGCGCATTGCCGGGCCAGCCATCAACAAATCCTCTGGTTCTGAGGGAGAAATAAGCCTGCTATCCTAGCGACGCAATGTTTCTCGATTGTGTCGAACCGACGCGGCGTGGCTCGTCGTCTGGGCGACATCACCAGGAGCCGTACCAATTGTCCTTCCAGGCCTATCTCGACAACATCGAAAAGCAGACTGGCGTCACGCCTGACGGCTTCATCAAGCTCGCCACCGAGAAGGGGTTCACCAAGCCCGGCACCAAGGCCACGCCGATCACCGACTGGCTCAAGGCCGAATATGGTCTGGGCCATGGTCACGCCATGGCAATCGTCAAACTGCTGCGCGACCGGGGCGTGCTCACGTGATGCCCATGTGATCGCCACGGCCTTGAACCAGGCCGCGTGAGGACCATGTATCACGCATGATGAAAATGCTCCTCCCTCGCCTCGTCCTCTTCCGCAAGGAAGTCGTCCAGCTCTGGAAGGCTTTCTTCGCGCCCGAGACCCCGCTTTACCTCAAGGCCGCGACCCTGTTCGTCGCCTTCTATCTGGTCAATCCGATCGATATCATCCCCGACCTCATCCCGTTTGCGGGTTGGGTTGATGACATCGTCCTGGTGCCCATGATGGTCAGCTGGATCGTCAGCCGCCTGCCGGTGCCGGCCCGTGCCTATGCCGGCAAGTATGGCAAGACCGTCGACGGCAAGGCGCGGCGGCTCTAGCGCCCCGCCCGGACGCTGATCCAGACCAGATACGCTTCGACGCCGCCGAATATCGCCAGTGGCGTGATCGCGCCTGCCGGTCCCGCCAGGTCGTAGCCGAAGCGTGCCACGCCGATGGCAAGCACCATCATGGCCAGCGCCGCGCCGATCAGTCCCGGCGTGCGCAGTTCGGGCGCCCGATGGTAGCCGATCCAGAACACCATCCTCAGGGCAATCCAGACGACCGCCGTTGCCGTCACGGCGCGGAGTTCGGTCCCGTCGCTCGCCTGCCACGCCTGCAGCAGCAGCGCCGGAACGAAGACGGCCAGTTGCTCGAGCGTATTCTGCAGGTAGCGCAGATTGATCCGCATGCGCGGGGATTCCTGGCCGGCCAGGGGATTGATCGCTGGGGTGAACAGCCGCTCATGCGCCACCGCCTCTACACCCAGCACCAGGGTCAGCAGGGTCGCCATGCCGATCCAACCGAGCGCAAAACCCAGTCGGTCGATTGGCTGTTCCGCGCCCGGCACGGCGGGCGTCAGGGCATAGAGTGCGTACCAGGCGAGCCCGGCCACCGGCACGACGGCTGCGGCGGTCAGCAGCATGCGACGGCGGGTGGCGGCTACGTCGATGCTGTCACCCTCCCCCGCCATGACGCCCCTATTCCAGCCGGACCAGCAGATCCTTGGCGTCGATCTGGTCGCCGGGCTTGATCAGCAGTTCCGCCACCACGCCGTCGATTTCGGCGTGAATGGCGGTTTCCATCTTCATCGCCTCGATCGAACAGAGCACGTCGCCGGCCGTTACCTGCTGGCCGACCTTGACCGCAAGCGTCGAAATCACGCCCGGCATCGGCGCGCCGACCTGCTTGGCATCGCCGGGCGCCGCCTTGGCACGCACCTTGACCTCGCCGGCTTTGAGCCGGTCGGGCACGGTAATGGTGCGCGGCTGGCCGTTGAGGTCGAAGAACACCCGTACTTCGCCCTTCTCGTTGGTCGGGGCACGGCCGAGATAGTTGACGACCAGCGTCTTGCCCTTCTCGATATCGACCAGCAGTTCTTCGCCTTCTTCCAGGCCATAGAAATAGACCGGCGTCGGCAGCGCCTCGGTCGGGCCGTAGCGATCCTGGGTCTTTTCGAAGTCGGAATAGACCTTTGGATACATCAGGTAGGACGCGAGGCGGAAATCGTCGATCGGATGCCCGACCTCATCGGCGATCTTCTTGCGCTCGGCTTCGAGATCAACGGGCTTGAGATAGGACCCGGGCCGATCGGTCAGCGCCGGCTTGCCCTTGAGCACCTTCTTCTGCAGCGCCTGCGGGAAGCCGCCGGGCGGCTGGCCCAGGTCACCGGCAAAGAAGCCGACCACCGAATCGGGGAAGGCGATGTCGCGCTTGGGGTCTTCCACGTCGGCGCGGGTCAGCCCGGCCGACACCATGGCCAAAGCCATGTCGCCCACCACCTTGGACGATGGCGTGACCTTGACGATATCGCCGAACATCTGGTTGACGTCTGCATAGGTCTGGGCGACCTCATGCCAGCGCGTTTCAAGGCCCAACGAACGCGCCTGCTCCTTGAGATTGGTGAACTGGCCACCCGGCATTTCATGCAGGTAGACTTCCGAAGCGCCGCCCTTGAGATCACTCTCGAAGGCGCGGTACTGCGTGCGCACCGCTTCCCAATAGAACGAAATCTGCCGGATCGCCTTGGCGTCGAGCCCGGGATCACGTTCGCCACCGGCCAGGGCCGCGACGATCGAACCCAGCGTCGGCTGGCTCGTGGTACCCGAAAGGGCATCCATGGCGGCGTCGACCGCATCGACGCCCGCGTCCACCGCCGCCAGAACGGTGGCCGCCGCTGCGCCCGACGTGTCGTGGGTATGGAGGTGGATGGGCAGGTTGGTCTCGTTGCGCAGCGTCGCGATCAGCGTCTTGGCCGCGGCAGGCTTGAGCAACCCGGCCATGTCCTTCAGGCCCAGCACATGCGCGCCGGCCTTTTCCAGCTCCTGTGCCAGCCCGACATAGTATTTTAGGTCATACTTGGCCCTGTTGGGGTCGAGCACGTCGCCGGTATAGCAGATGACGCCCTCGGCGACCTTGCCCTCCTCGATGACGGCATCGAGCGACACGCGCATATTCTCGACCCAGTTGAGGCAATCGAACACGCGGAAGATGTCCACCCCGCCGGCCGCCGCCTGCTTGACGAAGAACCTGACCACATTGTCGGCATAGTTGGTGTAGCCCACGCCATTGCTGCCGCGCAGCAGCATCTGCGTCAGGATGTTAGGGGCACCCTCGCGCACCTTGGCCAGCCGCTCCCACGGATCCTCGTTGAGGAAGCGCATGGCAACGTCGAAGGTCGCGCCGCCCCAGCATTCGAGCGAGAAAAGCCCCGGCATGCCGCGAGAATATGCTTGGGCGATGCGGGTAATGTCGAACGAGCGCATGCGCGTGGCGAGGAGGCTCTGATGCGCGTCGCGCATCGTGGTGTCGGTGAAGAGCACCCGGCTCTGCTGCTTCATCCACCGGGCCAGGGCCGCCGGGCCTTCGCGATCCAGTATCTGCCGGCTGCCCTCGACCACGGCAAGCGCCGGGAATTCGGGCACGACGGGCGCCGCCGCCTCTGCCGGCGGCCGCGGCCGGTCGCGCACCTCGGGATGGCCATTGACCGTCACGTCGGCAATGTAGCTCAGGAGCTTGGTCGCGCGATCCTTGCGCGGCTTGAAGTTGAACAGCTCGGGCGTCGTATCGATGAAGCGCGTCGTATAGCGGTTCTCGACGAAATCAGGGTGCGTGATGATGTTTTCGAGGAAGGCCAGGTTGGTCGAGACGCCGCGAATGCGGAACTCGCGCAGGGCGCGGTGCATGCGCGCAATGGCTTCCTCGGCCGAGGGCGCCCAGCAAGTGACCTTTTCGAGCAGCGGATCGTAGTAGCGGGTGATGACCGCGCCAGAATACGCCGTGCCGCCGTCAAGCCGCACGCCGAAGCCGGTGGCACCGCGATAGGCGGTGATGCGGCCATAGTCGGGAATGAAGTTCTGTTCGGGGTCTTCCGTCGTCACGCGGCACTGGATGGCATTGCCGTTGAGCCGGATATCGGCCTGTAGCGGCACACCCGATTCCGGCGTCCCGATCACGGCGCCGTCGAGCAGGTGGATCTGCGCCTTGACGATGTCGATGCCGGTCACTTCCTCGGTGACGGTATGCTCCACCTGGATGCGCGGGTTCACCTCGATGAAGTAGAACTTGTCGGTATCGGCATCCATCAGGAATTCAACGGTGCCGGCGCCGCGATAGTTGGCAGCATTGCCCAGCCGCACGGCGGCATCGGTCAGTTCCTTGCGCACGGCGTCGCTGAGATAGGGCGCGGGCGCCCGCTCCACCACCTTCTGGTTGCGGCGCTGCACCGAACAATCGCGCTCGAACAGATGCACCAGGTTGCCGTGGTCGTCGCCGATCAGCTGCACTTCGACGTGGCGGGCGCGCTCGATCAGCTTTTCGAGATACATCTCGTCCTTGCCGAAGGCCGCCTTGGCCTCGCGCTTGCCCTCCGACACCTCGCTGAGCAGCGTCTTCTCGTCCATGATGCGGCGCATGCCGCGGCCACCTCCGCCCCATGATGCCTTGAGCATCAGCGGGTAGCCGATCTCGGCGGCCAGGCGCTTGATCTCTTCTGGGTCGTCGGGCAGCGCCTCGGTTGCAGGCACCACCGGGACGTTGGAGGCGATCGCCATGTTGCGCGCGGCGACCTTGTTGCCGAGGTCGCGCATGGTCTGGGCGCGCGGGCCGATAAAGGTGATGCCGGCATCCTCGCAGGCATCGACGAATTCCGGCGATTCCGACAGCAGGCCATAGCCGGGATGGATGGCATCGGCGCCCGAGATGCGGGCAATGCGGATATATTCGTCGATCTGCAGGTAAGCTTCGACCGGGCCCTTGCCCCTGCCGATCAGGTAGGCCTCGTCGGCCTTGAAGCGGTGCAGCGCCAGCTTGTCCTCTTCGGCATAGGCCGCCACCGTCTTGAGCCCGAGCTCATTGGCGGCGCGGAACACGCGGATGGCGATTTCGCTTCTGTTGGCGACGAGGATTTTCTTGATGGGCATGGATGTCCGTCCGAGCAGGAGGGGTTTGGGACCTCGGAAGGTCCGGCTCAGGTATTGGACGGTAGAGACGGTTGCCCGTCCAACCGTCGGAAGCAGATCTAGTCGCGGCTGAGATGGCCGGCGAGGTGGCTCATGTCGTAGCCGGCCTCGGCCGCCTCACGAATGATCTCGCCAGCGTCCATTTCTCCCGCCTGGCTCAGCGCCCACAGCGTGGTCGAGCGCGTTCCCGAACGGCAGAAGCAGAAGACCGGACCCGCGCTCCCCTCGAGCACGGATTTGGTCTTTTCGACCATGTCGGGTGAAACCCCTTCACGGCCCAGGGGAATGGCATAATAGGCAAGGCCTGCTGCCTTGGCTGCCGCTTCGATCTCGGCGCCGGCGGGCTGGTCGGGCGATTCCCCATCGGGGCGATTGTTGACGATGGCGACGAAACCGGCGGCTTTGAGCGCTGCGACGTCCTCGGGCTGAATCTGTCCCGAAACGCTGACCTGATCGTTGATCCGCTTCAAATCCAAGTCACTACTCCCGCTGCCAAGCCAGCTTTCCCCGCCTCCTTATATCCGCGCGTTTGCTCGGGATGCAACAAGACGAAGGGCCGAGCTGTCATGCAGCTGTCGTAGATCAGGCGGCTACCGCATTCCCCGGCTTGCCCAGCGGCTGCGGCCGGCCAAGCAGATATCCCTGAAAGCCGCTGCATCCCGCCAGCCGCAACTGGTTGAACTGCTCCTGCGTTTCGATGCCCTCAGCCACCACCTCCACCGGCAGGGCGCGGGCAATTTCGCACACGGCCGAAACGATCATCCCATCGATGCGGCTCGATCCCATATTGGCGACATAGCTCCGGTCAATCTTGATGATGTCGAAGGCAAAGCCGCGCAGATATTGCAGGCTCGCATGGCCCGCGCCGAAATCGTCGATGGCGATCCGGACACCCAGCCTGCGCAAGGCGGCCAGGTTGGCCATCGCGATCTCCCCGGCATCGAGCGGCACCGTTTCGGTCACCTCCACGATGATGGCGCGCGGATCGGTGCCCGTATCCTGGAGGATCGCGGCGAAGCTGCGGGCGAAATCGGCCTGCCGCAACTGCACTGGCGAAACGTTGACCGCCACCGGAAGGCCGCCCAGTTCCGCCAGGTCCCCGCAGGCCCGGCGCAGCACCCATTCACCCAGCTTGACGATGAGGTCACTCTCTTCGGCGATCGGAATGAACTGCGCCGGTGGGATCATGCCACGCACCTGGTGTCGCCAACGAACCAGTGCTTCATGCGAGCGAATGGCCATGTCGGTACCCAGGACCGGCTGGTAATGCAGCTCGAGCTCTTCCATGAGGAGCGCAGCGCGCAATTCGCGTTCGATGAAGCGCCGGTGCCGTTCATCGCCCAGCATGTCGGGGTCAAAGGCCACCACGGCATGGCGCCCGCCCTTCTTGGCCTTGTAGAGTGCAAGATCGGCCTTGCTGACGAGGTCGGTCACATCAACCGCGTCCTGCGGCGCGAGCGCCACGCCGATCGATGCGGAGAGACGCACTGCCCGGCCTGAAATGTTGACCGGGCGCTCGAGCGCGCGCAGCAGCGCTTCGCCAACACGGCGCAACGCCGCCTTGTTGTCGTGACCGGCTATCATGATGCCGAATTCGTCGCCGCCCAATCGCCCCACCAGTGCACCGGGGACCACCTGGTCGATCACGCGGCTCAGATGCACCAGAGCCGCGTCGCCGGCGGCATGGCCGGCGCTGTCGTTGAGGATCTTCAGATTATCCATGTCCAGCTGCAGGTAGCCCACCGCCGTCTGCGAGCCGTGAAAAACATGGGCCCCCAGCGCCTCGAGAAAATAGGCTCGCGTGAAGACCCCTGTCAGCGCATCGCGATTGGTCCGCGCCTGGGCCTCATGCACCTGCCGCTGGATGCCGCCCAGCCGGCGCGACAGCCAGCGATAACCATAGCCGAGGATGGCCAGGAGCAGCAGTGCGGCCAGAAGGCCCGCACCAGGCAGGGCATTGACGAAGGTCGGCCCGGCCAGTCCGAAGAATACCGCGATGCGTGCCGTGACGATGCCCACGACAACCACGGCGGCTGCAAGGGCAATACGGCGGTAGCCAGCGAGGATGACGGAGAAATCAGGGTTCATGGCAACGATGGTCCAGCAGGGCTGCCCATCTAACGGCAGTAAATCTGAACGCCAGGTTAAATCCCTGAAAACCTCTATATGGTTCAATTGGTTAGATAAAAGCCAAGCTCCGGATGCGCGCTACCGCACCCGCTATGGCGCCGGGGTTCCCACCCAGCCCTGCCACAGGTCCTGCCGCTCGGCCACGAAACGATCGGCAACGCCTTCCACCGTCGCACCCGGCTCGTTCAGCTGCGCCAGCAGCGTGTTCATTTCGGCAAGGTCGAGGCTCGAGCGCTGGAAGTAGCCGGCAATGGCCGGAATATCGGTAAACACCCACTCGGCCAGCGCCACCACCACCGTCTCGGCGGCAAAGGCGCTGGGCACCGGGTTGGGGCAGGCCGCGCGCGCCAGGCACTTGGCCGCCTCTTCGTCATAGACACCCATGTCGAGCGGCACGAAATTGAACTGGCTGAGCACCGCATTGGGCTGCCAGTAGTAAAACAGGATCGGCTCGCTGCGGCTCACCGCTTCGGCGATCAGGGTATCCATTTCGAAGCGGGTGGCAGGCTCGACCACCTCCAACAGGCCCGTCAGGCCAAGGGCCTTGACCAGGTTGCGGTTAATCAGCGCACAGGCCCAGTCGGGCGGGCAGGAGATGAAGCGCACCGGCGCGCCTGCGTTCCAGGTCGGCAACGCCGCGGCCAACCCGGCAGCGGCGGTCAGATCGGGATGGGCCAGTGCCACATAGTCGGGCAGGTACCACCCCTCGAACTGCGTTGCCTCATAGGTCGGCGCAGCGGGCCGCAACATCTGTGCCTCGACCCCCGCATTCCACACGTCGGCGACGCGCGTCACCCACATTTCTGGCGCCACCGCGGGCTGGCCGGTCGAGCCCATTGACGAGGCCGTGGCACCCAGATCGCCTGGCGCGACCTGGACCGTACAGTCGAAAGCGCGCTGAAGCACCCGGGCATGGATTTCCGCCAGCAGTTCGGCCGATGGCCAGGTCATGCGGGCAATGCTCACCGGTTGCATGCCACAGGGCGGTGGCGGGGCCGCGGGTTCGGCAGTCTCGGGCGCCGCCTGGGCATCCTGGGCCTGGTCGAGCACGGTGATCTGCGCCAAGGCCGGTTGAACGGCGAGCGCCGCCACCAGCATCAGCACTGCCTGCAATAGCCTCGCCTTCATGCCAGCCACAGCCTCCTCAGGGGCCTCACTCTATGCAAAAACCACCCCCGTTAAGCAACAGTGGCGGCATGTAGATTTCCCCATCAATACCCGGTGACTCCGGCTTAGCAAATGTGCAACAGTCCCTGCCAGCGGGGCGCGGGTTGCGCCCCCTTTATCGCGTCGTTCCGCACGCAAGGACTGGCTCGAGCAAGAGCCTCCCGGCGGATCGACCCAGCAGAGGGACGTACATGCTCAATCTCAAGAACACCCTGACTTTGGCCGTTGCCGCATCGACGCTTGCAGTCGCCGCGCCCGCCATCGCCCAGGATACCGGCGCAACCATCGGCTTCATCGGTGGCTTCACCGGCCCGATCGAATCCCTGACCCCGCCGATCTTTGCCGGCGCCGAGCTGGTCGTGAAGGAAGTCAACGAACAGGGCGGCATCCTGGGTGGCGAGCTCAAGCTCATCTCGGCCGACGGCGCCTGCGATGCGACCGCTGCTGCCGCTGCCGCCGACAAGGTGATCAACACCGACAACGTGACCGCCGTGGTGGGCGCACTGTGCACCGGTGAAACCATCGGCGCCTTCAACGGCTCGGGCCTGTCGGGCAACGTGGTTTTCATCTCCCCCGCGTCCTCGGCTCCGGCCCTGACCACGCTGGAAGACAACGACCTCGTCTACCGCACCACCCCGTCCGATGCCCTGCAGGGCGTCAAGATGGCCGAACTCCTCCTCGCCAAGGGCGTCAAGGACATCGCCATCACCTACGTGAACAATGACTACGGCAAGGGCTTTGCGGACTCGCTGAGCGCCGCCTACACCGCCGGTGGCGGCACCGTGGCAGCCAATGTCGCCCACGAAGAAGGCAAGGCCGACTACCGCGCCGAGCTGGGCAACCTGGTCGCTTCGCAGAACCTGGTGATCCTCGCCTACGCCAACGCCTCGGGCAACACCATCCTGCGCCAGGCCGTCGAGTCGGGCAACTTCACGCTCTATGTCGGCGGTGACGGCATGGTCGGTGACGACCTGCTCTCGGGCATCGACGCCGCTGCCGTCGAAGGCCTGATCGCCACCCGCGCCGGTGCCCCGGCCGGCACCGCGACCACCACCTATAACGACCTGGCCACCGCGGCCGGCATCGAAGCCAACGCGACCTATGCGCCGCAGGCCTACGACGCCGCGTTCCTCCTGGCCCTGGCCATCGAGAAGAACGGCTCGGCTTCGCGTGACGGTCTCTCGGCCGCCCTGCGCGAGGTTGCCTCGGCTCCCGGCGAGAAGATCCTGCCCGGCGAGTGGAAGAAGGCCGTCGAGCTGATCAAGGCCGGTACCGACATCGACTATGACGGCGCCGGCGGTGCTCTCGACTTCGACGAAGCCGGCGACGTTGACGGCATTATCGTCGAACTCGCCGTCGAAGGCGGCGCGTTCGTGGAAAAAGGCGAGATCCAGTAATCCTGGTCCGCCCGAACGTCCAAGGCCCGGGAGCGATCCCGGGCCTTTTTCATTGGAGCCCCGATGCCCGATTCAGAAACGCTCAAATTCTATGCCGACAATGCCGCCGCCTATGTCGAACACGCCAAGGCACCGACGCCGCAACTGGAGGCCTTCATGGCCCGGTTGCCTCCCGGCGGCAGCGTGCTCGAGCTGGGCATCGGCAATGGTCGGGACGCCGCAGCCATGCTGGCCGCCGGCCTTGTGGTCACGCCTTCGGACGCATCGCCAGAATTGGCGGCCGAGGCCCAGGCGCGGCTGGGTGTGCCAGTGCGCCTCATGGCATTCCACGAGCTCGACGACGTCGCCGTCTATGACGGCGTCTGGGCCTGCGCCTGCCTCCTGCACGCGCCGCGCGATGAATTGACCGACGATCTCGCGCGCATCCACCGCGCCCTGCGCCCCGGCGGTTTGTTTGTCGCAAGCTTCAAGGCGGGCAGTGGGGAAGGTCGCGATGGCCTGGGTCGCTACTACAATTACCCGGATCGGAACGGGCTGCTTGCCCACTACGCGGCCGCCGCCGATTGGAGCGCAATGTCGGTCACCGAGCAGGATGGCACCGGCTACGACAATGCCCCAACCCGCTGGCTCTGGGCGGAAGCCAGAAAGCCCGGCTGACAAGCTTGACAAAAGACCGTCGTTCTCCTAATTAGAGACCATTGGTTTCTTATTGAGGACGCATGCGATGGCCTATTCCGAACGCGACATCCCTGATCTCACCGGCAAGACGGCCGTCGTAACCGGCGCCACCGGCGGCCTGGGCTACGAAACGGCCCGGATGCTGGCCGAGCACGGTGCCCATGTCATCCTCGCCGGCCGCAATGCCGGCAAGGGTGCCGATGCACTTGCTGCCATCAGGGCGAGCGCACCCGGAGCCAGGATAGCTTTCGAACAGGTCGATCTGGGGAGCCTTGCTTCGGTTGCCGCCTTCGCCGGCCGCCTCCATGCCGCCGGCACGCCGCTCGACATTCTCGTCAACAATGCCGGCGTCATGACCCCTCCGAGGCGCCAAACCACCAGCGATGGTTTCGAGTTGCAGTTCGGCACCAACTACCTCAGCCATTTCGCCCTGACCGCGCGCCTGATGCCGCTGCTGACGGCGGCCCCCGCCGCCCGCGTCGTCTCGCTGTCCAGCGTCGCGGCGCGTCAGGGACGGATCGACTTGTCCGACCTGCAGTCGGAAACCTATCGGCCCATGGTGGCCTATAGCCAGAGCAAGCTGGCCTGCCTGATGTTCGCCTTCGAGCTGCAGCGGCGCAGCGAGGCCCATGGCTGGGGGATTGCGAGCACGGCCGCCCATCCGGGCATTGCGCGCACCGACCTCATCGTCAACGGCATGGGCGAGCGGAGCCCCGCCGCCTTCGTGCGCCGCTATCTTTCGTTCGTCTTCGCGCCCGTGCCGCAGGCGGCCCTGCCAACGCTGTTCGCGGCGACCGCTCCCCAAGCGGTCCCGGGTGGCTATTATGGACCCAAGGGTTTCCAGGAAATTCGCGGCCGGGTCGGGGTGGCGGCTACGCCGCCAGCGGCCCTCGATACCGACATGGCGCGACGGCTTTGGGATATCTCCGAGGAACTGACCGGCATCCGCTTTCCCGTTGCCGCCGTCCCGGCATAGAATGGCTTCATGACCGCCGCCCAATCATTCCAGCGCGCCCGCAAGCCCCAAGAAATCAGCCAGCGCCGCGAGCAACTGCTCGCGGCCGCGGCGGAACTGTTTGACGAGCAGGGCCCGCAGGGGGCCGGCCTCAATGCCATCGCGGCCAAAGCCGGCTTCACCAAGTCCAACGTCTACCGCTATTTCGAGAGCCGCGAGCAGGTGCTGCTCGAACTCTTCCACGACGAGTTCACGGACTTGATCGATGCGGCGATCGAGGCAATGCAGTCGGTTCCCCTCGGCGATATCGAGGCGCTGGCCGACGCCATCACCCACTGTTTCCTGGCGCGCCCGCGCTGTTGCGCGTTGATTTCCATTCTCGCCAGCACGCTTGAGCAGAACGTGTCGGAAGCCACCATTGCCGAGACCAAGACGCATATGGGGACGCAGAATGCCCGCATCGTCGCGGCGCTGTCGGCGCGCCTGCCCACCGCCAGCCCCGCGGACTGCGCCTGGGCCATCGCCATGATCGGTTCGCTGGTGGCCGGCATGTGGCCTGGGGCACATCCGCCACCCGCCGGGGTAGCGGTGCTGGCTCGACCCGAATTTGCCCATATGCGCATCGATGTCGGCCGCGACCTCCGGCGCGCAGCGGCGGCATTGCTGACCAGTATCGTCTAGTCCGCCGACGCGGCCACTCGAATAGGACGTTGCCCACTGGCACACGTTTGCTATCGTCTCGCCCAGCTCGGACGCTGGGGACAAACCAATGGCGCGACTACAGTATTCTATCAACGTGACGCTGGATGGCTGCTGCGACCATCAGGCCATTGTGCCTTATCCCGAAATGCACCAGTTCTGGGCGGACGTGGTGGCCAATGCCAGTGTGCTGCTTTATGGCCGCATCACCTACCAGATGATGGAGCCGGCGTGGCGGCCGATTGCCGAGACAGGTGTGGTGCCGGAAGGCACGGCGGACTGGGTCGTCCCTTTCGCTCAATCCATCCACCGGGCGCGCAAGGTCGTGGCATCGACCACGCTGGCCCATGTCGACTGGAATGCCCAATTGCTGCAAGGCGACCTCAAGGGCGCCATCGAGCGGCTCAAGCGGGAACAACACGGAATCATTTCGCTGGGCGGTGTCAACCTCGCCAGGGCAATCGCAGCCCTGGGCCTGATCGACGAGTTCGTCTTCCTCGTTCACCCACGCATTGCCGGCCACGGCCCGACGCTGTTTTCCGGCCTGCCCTTCCCGCTCGACCTGAAGCTGACAAACCAGCAGACCTTCGCCTCTGGCGCCATCGCCCTGACCTATGAGGCCAGGCGCTAGGCGTCCCGGCGGACCGCTTCGGGGATCAGCCCCTTGGGGGCATAGCGCAGCGCGATGGTGATCACCAGGCCCAGCACGAAAACGCGCATCTGTGCCGAGCGTGACTCGATTTCCGGAATGGCACCCCAACCGAGATTGGTCGACCAGTAGCTGACATTGTCGAAGATGACCTTGGCCAGCGGCTCGCTGACGACCCACACCAGCCAGATCAGCACCGCGCCGAACACCGCGCCCCAATTGTTGCCGGCGCCGCCCACGATGATCATCACCCAGATCAGGAAGGTGTGGTTGATCGGCTGGTAGCTCGACGGGTCGAAAATCTGGGTGAAGCTGACCAGCATGGCGCCGCCAATACCCATCAGTACCGAGCCGAAGACGAATATCTCGAGCTGCCGCGCCGTCACGTTCTTGCCCATCGAGGCCGCAGCGATGTGGTTGTCGCGGATGGCGCGCATCATGCGGCCCCAAGGGCCGGAATAAGCGCGCGAGATCAGCCAGATGGCAATCCCGACAACCACAAGCGCCAGCAACAGGAAGCCGCCGCGGGCCATCAGCAGCGACGAATAGGTGTCGCTGCCCCCGGCCTGGTAGTCTTGCGGCAGCGGCGTCGGCCACGGGATCGGCGACACGGTCAGCGTGCCGCGCGTCAGCCAGTCCATGTTCTTGATCAGCGCGCGGATGATCTCGGAAATGCCGATGGTTGCAATGGCCAGGTAGTCGGTTCTGAGGCCCAGCGCGATCTTGCCGACGATAAAGGCAATGACCGCCGCCAGCACGCCACCAAACAGCCAGCCCAGCACCGGATGGGCGCCCAGGCCACCCACGAAGCCCGCATTGGCCTCGATATAGGCCGCAGCCGGATCGATCTGGCTGCGATAGATGCAATAGGCCACGAACCACGCCACCACCGTGACAAAGGTTTTCCAGCTGCCCTTGATTCCCAGGCGATCGCTCTTGCGCGCGCCATAGACGAGCAGCGCACCCGCCGCGAAGGCGATCAGGGCCCGTCCAAGCATCCACGGACCGTCAGACCCCCAGAACTGGGGATTGACAGGGTATGAGATGAAGGTGACGGCAAAGCCGCCCAGCATCAGGAAGCCCATGATGCCGAAATTGAACAGCCCGCCATAACCCCACTGGATGTTGAGACCCAGCGCTATCAGCGAATAGGCGGTCGCCTCGACCAGGCGTGACGAGGTGAAGGGCAGGCCCATCGCCCAGCCGATCACCAGGATCAGCACGAACAGGCCGGCAAACAGGGTCAGCGAGCGCCGGATCATGACGATGCTCCCTTGAAAATACCCGTCGGTCGCACGAGCAGCACCACGACCAGGATGACGAAAGCCACGGTCAGCTTGTATTCGGTCGGCACCAGCGCCAGCGTCGCAGGCAACTGCGCCCATTCGGGCAAGACGGCATTGAGAGGCCTCAGCACCATCGTCCAGTTGAACACGGCCAGCGATTCCGCCATGCCGATGAGGAGGCCACCCGCAATCGCGCCATAGGCCTGGCCGAGACCGCCCACGATGGCGGCCGCGAAGATCGGGATGATGATGTTGAAGGCCAGGTCCGGCTTCAGGGTCACGTCCAGCGCCAGCATGGTGCCGGCCATGCAGGCCAGCGCCCCAGCCACCACCCAGGTGACCCGCACCACCAGCGCCGTATTGATGCCCGACACCTGCGCCAGGTCGGCATTGTCCGCCATGGCGCGCATCGCCTTGCCCAGCCGCGATCGGGTGAGGAAGAAGTGCAGCGCCAGCACCGAGACAACGGTCACCACGATCATCAGCAGCTGCGGCTCGGTGATGACCAGCGGCCGGGTCGAGCCCAGGAAGGCGGTATCGATACGGAACACGTCCTTGGTTTCGGTCTCGAAGAACGAGTAGGAGCCCGCGCCGAAAAACAGGCGGATCAACCCCTGCACCATCAGCGTCACGCCGATCGAGGCGATCAGCAGGATCACCGGCTTGGCCCCGCGCTTGCGCAGCGGGGCGTAAAAGCCCTTGTCGATGCCCAGCGCGAAAATGGCGGACAACACCATGGCGATGGGCAGCACCACGAACCCGGTCGGGATTGGCGTGGTGATACCCCAGCTCGCAAACAGCATGGCCAGCAGGAACGCGAAGAAGGCGCCCGACGTCATCAGTTCGGAATGGGCGAAATGGGCAAACCGCAGGATGCCGAAGATCAGCGTGATGCCCACGGCGCCCAGCGCATAGATGCAGCCCAGCACGGCGCCGGCAATGACCACCTGGTTGATGAAGAAAATCAGTTCGGTCACGGCTCAGCCCCCGAGAAAACTTTTGGCGACTTCGGGATCGGCGATGAGCTCGGGCCCCGTACCGGTGAAGCGGTTCTGACCGCCGGCGAGGACGAAGCCCTTGGAGGCGAACGCCAGGGCCTGGCGGGCATTCTGCTCGACCATGAGGATGCCGACGCCTTCCTTGTTGACGCGCACGATGGTCTCGAAGATCTCGATCACATAGCGGGGTGAGAGGCCCGCCGAGGGTTCGTCCAGCATCAACAGCTTGGGCTTGCTCATCAGCGCGCGGCCCATGGCCACCATCTGGCGTTGTCCGCCGGACAGTTCGCCGGCCGGTTGGCGGCGCTTTTCGGCCAGCACCGGGAACATCTGGTAGACCCAGTCCATGGTCGGCTTGAAATCGTCGCGCCGGGTGAAGGCGCCCATTTCAAGGTTTTCCTCGACACTCATCGAGGTGAAGACGTTCTTTTCCTGCGGCACGAAACTGAGGCCCATCGGGACCAGCGCATCGGGCAGTGAATTGGCGACATTCCTGCCGCCGAACTCGATCGTGCCGCCGGTGACCTTGAGCAGGCCGAAAATGGCCTTGAGCGTCGTCGACTTGCCGGCCCCGTTCGGGCCGACGATGACACCGATGTCGGATTGCTCGATGGCCATATTGACGCCATTGAGGATGGGTGCGCCGCCATAGCCGCCAACGACGTTCCTCAGTTCGATCAAAGCCATCACGCCACCTCGACCGGAGTGCCGAAATAGGCTTCGACGATCTGGGGATTGGCGCGGATTTCGGCCATCGGGCCCTCGGCGATCTTCTCGCCCTGCGCCATGACGATGACCGGGTCGCACAGCCGCCCGATCAGGTCCATGTCATGCTCGATGACGAAGAAGGTATAGCCCAGCTCGCGGTTCATGCGCTCGATATTGCCGGCCAGGTCGTTGAGCAGCGTCTTGTTGACGCCCGCCGCCACCTCGTCGAGCAGCACCACCTTGGCATCCACCATCATGGTGCGGCCCAACTCAAGCAGCTTTTTCTGCCCGCCGCTGAGATTGCCGGCCAGCTCGTTGCGCACATGGCCAAGCTTGAGGAAATCGATGACGTCGAGCGCTTTCTTCCGCACTTCGGTCTCGCGCGACTTGCTGAGGCCGGGGCGGAACCAGGCATTGCCCAGATACTCGCCCGGCTGGTCGCCCGGCACCATCATCAGGTTTTCCAGCGCCGTCATGTTGGAGAATTCATGCGCGATCTGGAAGGTCCGCAGCATTCCGGTGCGAAACAGCTGGTGCGGCTTGAGGCCGGTGACATCGGCGCCGTCAAAGATCACCGAGCCTTCATCGGGCACGATATTGCCGGCCACGATGTTGAACAGCGTGGATTTGCCCGCCCCATTGGGCCCGATCAGGCCCGTCACCGAACCACGCCGAACCGAGAGCGAGCAGTTGTTGACGGCCTTGAGGCCGCCAAAACGTTTGCTGACGTTGCGCACGTCAATAACTAGATCAGTGGACACCCAGACCGTCCGATTCCCAAAGCCGAAGGCGCCCGGTTAATCCGGGCGATTTTGCGGCATCTGCTCATAAGGTGACGCAAGGGTCAACCTTGACCCTTCGATCCGGCGTGAAAACGCAAAACCGCTCCAGTGGAGCGGTTTTAGGTGAGAAGGCCATGAGAGCTGCGCTCGAATGGCAGTCAAAGGTAGGCGAGCACCGCGTCAGCTGTGGATTTGTTGTTGGCGCAGGGCACGTCGTAGAGCGTGGCGAGCCGCGTCAGCGCCTTCACGTCGACATCATGCGGCTGCGCCGACAGCGGATCGATGAAGAAGATCAGCACGTCCAGCTTTCCCTCCGCGATCATGGCGCCGAGCTGCTGGTCCCCACCCAGCGGACCGGATTTGAGCAGGGTCACCTGGAGACCCGTCGCCGCCATCACTCTGCTGCCCGTGGTGCCGGTGCCCCACAGCTCGTGCTCGCCAAGTTTATGCTTGTGATGCTCGGCCCAGACGCACAGGTCGTCCTTCTTGTCGTCATGTGCCACCAGGCCAATGCGCGCCATGCTGCCCTCCGGATGCAAGATTTCTTCAAGCATGCTTCAGGCGAAAAGAGCAATGGCCTCGCTAAGCAGGATGCCGATGCGGTCCACCGGAATGTCGTCGCCGGGCACGAGCCGCAGGTACCGTCCTTTCTTGAGCCCGTCGCCCGCCAGGAGGCCCTCGCCATGCTCGAGCAGCCGCCCATGCTCGAAATAGAGTGACACACGGTCCACCTGCGGAAAGACCGAACAGACATGGCCGGCCCCGGCATGGCGGAAATTGACCGACTTCCAGCCATTCATCACCTTGCCGGTGAGCCCCGGATGCGCCGCCACCAGCGCGACCAGTCGCGCCGTCAATTCGGCTACCGGCGCCGGCAATGGCGCGATCAAGGTTGCGAAATCGCGGGAATAGACAGGATCGATCGCAGAAGTGAGCATGGCTGGCTCCGGGTTGACGCCCGGTGCTTGTGCCATTGGCTGCTGACAACGCGAGTCAGCAGCCCCTTGCTAGAACTCGTTCCAGTCCTGAGCGACCGCCGTGTTGCCCGCGCTGCGCAGCGCCGGCGCCCGGCGCGGCGGCTTGCGTACGAGCCGGGTCGCCCGCGCGCCATCGTCCACCTTGAACACCTCGACGATACGGTCGAGCTCGCTGGCCTGGGCCTCGGTCTGCTCAATGGCCGCATTGGTCTGTTCGACCAGCGCGGCGTTGTGCTGGGTCATCTCGTCCATCTGCCGCACGGCGACCGCAACCTCGTCCAGCGCACCGGCCTGCTGGCCATTGGCCTGGGCGATGGAGTCGATCAGCGCCGAACTCTCCCTGGCACCCTCGAGGATGTCCAGCAGCTTCTCGGCGGCCTGGCCCACCAGCCGCGAGCCATTCTTGACCTCTCCGGCACTCGCCTCGATCAATTGCTTGATCTCGGCCGATGCCCCAGCCGCCGACTGCGCGAGCCGCCGCACTTCCACCGCCACCACGGCAAAGCCCTTGCCGGCATCGCCGGCGCGCGCCGCCTCGACCGAGGCGTTGAGCGCCAGGAGGTTGGTCTGGAAGGCGATGTCGTCGATGAGGCCGATGATGTTGGAAATCTTGCCCGAGCTGACCTCGATGGCGGCCATGGCGGCGTTGGCGTCGTTCATCACCACGCCACCCTCGGTCGCGCCGGCCGAAACGGCCTTGGCCTTCTGGCTGGCCGTGGCGGCGCGTGTGGCATTCTCCTGCACCGCGTTGGAAAGCTGCTCGACAGAGGCCGAAGTCTCTTCGATCGTCGCGGCCTGCCGGGTGGTGCGCTCGCTGAGGTCATTGGCGCCGGTAAGGATTTCGCTGGTCGCCGTCTTGAGCGAGCGCGACGTCTGCTGCAGCCCGTCCACGATGTCCAGCAGCCGGCCCAGCGACTGGTTGAACGACAGGCGCAACTGCTCGTACTGGCCGGTAAACTGGGTATCGATGTGACCGGTCAGGTCGCCCTCGGCCATCTTGGCAAGGCTCGTCGTGAGATGATCGATGATGCCCTCGGCCCGCTTTCGCTCGGTAATGTCGGTGGCGAACTTGACCACCTTGACCGGCTTGCCATTGGCATCGAGGACCGGGTTGTAGGATGCCTGAATCCAGATTTCCTTGCCGCCCTTGCCGAAACGCTGGAATTCGGCGGCGACATATTCGCCTGCCCGCAGGCGCTCCCAGAACCTGGTATAGTCGGCGCTGTTGGCATAGGCCGGGTCGCAGAACATGCGGTGATGCCTGCCCACGATTTCGTCCTTGTCATAGCCGACAGTGGCCAGGAAATTGTCGTTGGCATCGCGCACCGTGCCATCGAGGTTGAACTCTATCACGGCCTGTACCCGCGAAATGGCGGCAATCTGTGCCTCGTGATCGGCCGCCTGGTTCTTCTGGTCGGTGATATCGGTGGCGAACTTGATGACCTTAGTGGGCTTGCCTGCTTTGTCCAAGACCGGGTTGTAGGTCGCCTGGATCCAGATTTCGCGGCCATCCTTGGCGATGCGCCGATAGGCCGCCGACTGGAACTTGCCCAGAGCGAGGTCAGCCCAGAACTGCTTGTATTCAGCCGAGTTGGCGTCAACCGGATCGACGAACAGACGGTGATGCTTGCCGACGATTTCATGCAGCTCGTAGCCTAGCGCCTTGAGGAAATTCTCATTGGCATCCAGGATCGTGCCGTCCAGCTTGAACTCGATCACCGCCTGGCTGCGCATAATGGCGTCGACCTTGGCGCGGTCATCGTTCCTGCCGCCGAAAAAACCAGTCATTGGAAATAGGCCCCCAGCCTGCCCGCGCAAATTCTTGGCGTCCGCGAGAAGAGTAAAAAAGCAATGGCTAAGCGGGGCTTGCGACGCGCATTGCGGGTTCTGCGTACCAGCAGGTGTCCCACGGCGATACCATGCCATCGCCCGCCGGCCACCAGGCCGGTCGTCGGTGGTCTTCGCAATGAAAAATATCTGGGCATGGTCGATCGTTTGCGTGTCACGGCGATCCCCACCACCGTGTCTAAACATGATCTGCGTCCGACCATGAAGCTACCCGCCCATGGTTAAATGAGCGTGAAGAAGCGTCTCGTAACTGGGCAGGAACAGCGAAGTAACCGGCGCCTGACGCCAGTTACCCGGTACAGCGCCTCAGACGCGCTCTCCGGCGGCAACCTTCGGTCTTGGCGCATTCCAGTCCTGCGCCGCCAGCGTGAACACCCCGATCACGCGATCCAGTTCATGGGCCTGGGCTTCGGTCTGCTCGATGGCGGCATTGGTCTCCTCCACCAAAGCGGCATTGTGCTGGGTCATTTCGTCGAGCTGGCGCACCGCCACATTGACCTCGTCGATGGCGCCGGCCTGCTCGCGGCTGGCCCTGGCAATGCCATCGAGCAGCGCCGCATTGGCACGAATGGCGTCCTGCACCATGGTCAGCCGCTCGGCGGCGCTGGCCACAAGGCGGGTCCCGCCCTGCACCTCGGCAGCAGACTGCTCGATCAGCGCCTTGACATCGGCCGACGCACTGGCGGCAGATTGAGCCAGGCGCCGCACCTCCACCGCCACCACCGCAAAGCCTTTGCCGGCATCACCGGCGCGCGCCGCCTCGACCGACGCATTAAGGGCCAGGAGATTGGTCTGGAACGCGATGTCGTCGATCAGCCCGATGATGTTGGAAATTTTGCCCGAAGAGGCGGTGATGCGTTCCATGGCGCCAGTAGCCTGTCCCATCACCTCGCCGCTGGCCTCGGCCTGGTCGGACACAGCCCGTACTTCGCGACTGGCCTGCTCGGCCTGCGCGGCATTGTCGACCACGGTGCGGCTGAGCTGCTCGATGGCGGCGCTGGTTTCCTCGATCGTCGCCGCCTGCCGCGTGGTGCGCTCACTGAGGTCATTGGCGCCAGTGAGGATTTCTCCTGTCGCCGTCTTGAGCGAACCCGACGTGCTGCGCAGCTGGGTGATGATGTCGCCCAGTTGCTCGGCCACGCCGTTGGTATCGGACTTGAGACGGGCAAAGGCGCCCCTGTAGTCGCCATTCATGCGGCGGGTCAGATCGGCGCGCGCCAGCGCTGCCAGCACACTCCCCGTCTCGGCCAGCCCGCGATCGACAGTCGCCAGCAGGTCGTTGACATCGAGCGCCAGCTGCCGCAATTCCGGATCCTGCTGATCGGTGCCGACGCGGCGCGAGAAATCGCCATCGATAGCCGCGCCAACGACCGCGCTGATCTCCTGTTGCAAACCCTGGATGACGCTGACCTGGGCGGCCCGTTCGTCGCTCATGTCGAGTTCGGCGGCCCGCAGGTCGCGCATCTTGAGCCCGTTGCTGCGGAAGACTTCCACCGCTTCGGCCATTGCCCCCAGTTCGTCGGCGCGGTCCAGCCCCGGCACCGCGATGTCCAGCCTGTCGCCGGCTATGCCGGCCATGGCACCGGTCAGACGCGAAATGGGCCGGGTAATCGTGCGGGCGATCGCCAGGCTGCTGGCAGCAGCCAGGGCCAGCAGCACCAGGCCGATGATCAGCAGTGAATTGCGCAGCCCTGTCGATGGCGCGGCGATGTCGGCCTGGCTTTCCAGTGCCACGACGGCCCAGTCCACGCCACCAAAGGTCAACGGCTCGCTGGCCGCCACAAAGGCTGCCCCATCGTGATGAATCAAGGTGCCGAGGCCGGATTCCCCAGCCAGCGCCGCCGTGACGGCATCGCCCTGCAGCGCCAGCGTCATCACGTCATTGCCCTCGGTCTTGGCGGAGTCGTTGCGGACCAGTCCGTCCTGGCCCACCAGATAGGTCTCACCACTGGCGCCCAGGCCCTGGGTGCGCACCAGCACGTCGCCGATCAGTGCCGTGGGCATCTGGAAGGCAAGCACGCCGATCAGGAATCCCTGGTCGAAGACCGGAGTGGCGATGAAACTGGCGGGCGCGCCGGCGCTGGGTCCATAGGGGGCGAAGTCGCTGAGGAAAACCTGCCCTTCCTCGCCCGCCATTGCCGACCGCACGACCTTGCCCAGGTCCGTATCGGCCCAGGGCCCGCCGCCTTCGGCGAAATTGGTGGCGAAATCGGCCTCCTTGAAGACCGTATAGACGTTGTTGAAGTCGGTATCGAACAGGAAGATGTCGTAGTAGCCGCGCTTTTCCAGCAGGTCGCGGAAATCGGCATGGAGCGCGCGGTGATGCAGATCATAGACCGGTAGCTTGTCGGACGTGTCCAGCAGCAACTTCTGGCCGGCCGGGTTCGGATTTTGCGTGATATAGGCGTCCTGCAGTAGTTCGGTGGGATCGCCCTGCCCGGCTAGCGATCGCATCGCACCCGAGAACAGGTCGATGTCGGCGGCGATTTCCGCCCGGCCGGCAAACAGCGTCAGGTCCTCGGCAACCTCGTTCAGATAGGCCTCGAGCATCGAGCGCGCATTGGCGGCGGCGGCGCTCAGCCGCTGTTCGGCCTGGATGGTGACGATGGCGTTGCTGGTGAAGTACCCCGCCAAGGCCAGACTGGCGCCGGTGACCAGGGCAATGGCCACAACCATCGCCGGCAGCTTGAAGGCAAGTTTGAGCTGCGCGCTCATGTGTAGGTACTTCCGGAGCTATGGGAACTGCATGCCCGCGGCCGCCCTTGGCAGCCACGGGACAAATAGATCATATCCCTCATATGGTTAAGGAAGCACTCCAGCCGCCAGGCAATGAGTGCCGGCTCCCGCGCCATGCAGTCGGGAGCCGGCTTTTTTCCCTTAGAACTCGTTCCAGTCCGCGGAGATAGCGGCGTTTCCCTGGCTGAGATAGGTCTGCGCCGCCTTGCGGACATTGGCTGGCCTGGACGGCGCCTCGGCGGATCGTGCCTTGGTCGCTACCGGCTGACCGCCCGTGTTGAATACCGCCACGATGGCATCGAGCGCCGTGGCCTGGGACTCGGTCTGCTCGATGGCAGCATTGGTCTGTTCCACCAGGGCTGCATTGTGCTGGGTCATCTCGTCCATGGTGCGGACGGCGATGTTGACCTCCTCGATCGCTGAAGCCTGTTCCCGGCTTTCCCGCGCAATGCCTTCCATGAGCTGGTTGTTGGCGCGAGCCGCATCCAGCATCGCCGACAGGCGCGCCGCAGCATCCGAAACCAGGCGCGAGCCCATGCTCACCTCGCCGGCCGACTGCTCGATCAGCACCTTGACGTCGGCCGAGGCACTGGCCGCCGACTGCGCCAGGCGCCGCACTTCCACCGCCACCACGGCAAAGCCCTTGCCGGCATCGCCGGCGCGCGCCGCCTCGACCGAGGCGTTGAGGGCCAGGAGATTGGTCTGGAAGGCGATGTCGTCGATCAATCCGATGATGTTGGAAATCTTGCCCGAACTGGCCTCGATGGCGCTCATCGCCTCGTTGGCCTGCTGCATGACCTTTCCGCCCTCTTCGGCGGTGCGGGTAACCTCGCCGGCATTGACGCTGGCTTCCCTGGCGCGCTCGGCATTGTGCAGCACTGTCGCGGCCAGTTGTTCCATCGCTGCGGACGTCTCTTCGATGGTCGCGGCCTGCTTGGTGGTCCGTTCGCTCAGGTCGTTGGCGCCCGAGAGAATTTCCCCTGTTGCGGTCTTGAGCGTGCTGGAGGTCGCGCGCAACTGCGTCACCACCTCGCTGAGGCGGTCCGCCACGGCATTGGTGTTGGTCTTGAGCACCGCGAAAGCGCCGTGGTAATCGCCCTCCATGCGATGCGTGAGGTCGGTATTGGCCAGCGCGGTCAGCACCCGCCCGGTTTCGTCCAGCCCACGATCCACCGTGGTCACCAGCGAGTTGACGCTGCCGGCAAGTCCATTGAGCTCCGGGTCGGGGAATTCGGTGTCGACCCGCTTGCTGAAATCACCGGCAATCGCGGAATCCACCACCTGCCCGAAGGCCGCCTGCAGGTCGGCCATCATGGCGCGCCGGCTCTGCTCCTCGGCAATGATGCGCGCTGCTTCCGCCTCGGTCATCTGGCTGACCTTGAGGCCATTCTCGCGGAATACGGCAACCGCGCGCGCCATGTCGCCGATCTCGTCGCTGCGATCCTGGCCGTCCAGCGCCACGTCGAAATCATTGTTGGCGAGGCGCACCATGTCGGTCGTCAAGGCCGCGATCGGCCGGCGAATGGCCCGTGCGATCAAGGCGCCCAAGGCCAGAACCACTGCCATCACGCCCAGCGTAATGGCCGCGCTGGTGATCGCGGCCTGCCAGAATATAGCCTGCACGGTTGTCATCAGGACGCCGCTGGCAATGGTCCAGCCCCATGGCTGGAAGGCCTGCGCATAGGTAACCTTGTCCTTGGAGAGCCCGTCCTTGTCCTTGAAGGCATAGGAAACGAAGTAGGAGCCATTGGCCTTTGCGCCGTCGATCATCTCGGCCATGTAAAGCTTGCCATTGGCGTCCTTGGTCTCGCGACGGTTGGTGCCTTCCTTTTCCGGCTGGTAGGTGTGAAGCACGTTCACATAGTCGAAATTGTCGACAAACAGATATTCTTCGCCCTGGTAGCGCATGGCGCGCAGGGTATCGAGCGCCGCGGTCTGCGCCGCTTCCGTCGTCAAGGTGCCCGCTTCTGTCAGGTCGTAGTAATGCTGCACGACACCCACAGCGGCCTGCACGACGCTCTGGATTTCGGTGCGCTTGAAGGCATCCAGGTTTTGCCGCAGGGCATAGAGCTGGTAGGCTACGACGCCGGCAAAACCCAGGGCAAAGACGAACAGCAGGCTATAGAGGCGCCGGGCGATGCTGCCGGCAAACAAGCGGGACAATTGAAGGACTCCTGAAGGGGCGCGACTGCGATCCGCGCGATTGGGATTGGCAAGCCAAAGTTAAGTGCGTCCGCGGAAGAAATTGGCAGATGCGCGTTAAGGGGCGGTAAACCATACGTTCCACGAGGCGAAAAAATGGAATGGGCGCCCCGCGGCGCCCATTTGTCGACCTCACGCCTTCAGCCCTCAGAACTCGGCCCAGTCCTTGGCAAGGGCGGCATTTCCGTCGCTGAGATAGACTTGCGCAGCCGAACGGACCCGGTCCGCCGACCCGCGCTCGGGTGGAGCCTGGACCCGCCTGGGTGCCACTGCTCGACCCTCCTCAATGGTGAAGATGTCCACCACACGATCCAGTTCGGTCGCCTGCGCTTCGGTCTGCTCGATGGCGGCATTGGTTTCTTCCACCAGCGCCGCATTGTGCTGGGTCATCTCGTCCATGGTGCGGACGGCCACCGAAACTTCGTCGATCGCGGCAGCCTGCTCGCGGCTGGCGCGGGCGATCGACTGCATGAGCCTGGCATTGGCATCGACGGCCTCGAGCATCGCCATCAGCTGTTCGGAGGCGGTGGAGACAAGCTTGCTGCCGCCTCTCACCTCATTGGCGCTCTGCTCGATCAGCGACTTCACGTCGGCCGAGGCGCTGGCAGCCGACTGCGCCAGACGTCGCACTTCGACCGCCACCACGGCAAAACCCTTGCCCGCATCGCCCGCCCTGGCTGCCTCCACCGAGGCATTGAGCGCCAGCAGGTTTGTCTGGAAGGCGATGTCGTCGATCAGCCCGATGATGTTGGATATCTTGGCCGAGGAAGCGGTGATGCGCTCCATGGCCTGGTTGGCCTCGCTCATGGTCGCGCCGCTATGGGCGGCACTGTCGGACACCGACTGTGCCTTGCCGCTGGCATCTTCCGCCATGCGCGCATTTTCGGCGACGGTGCCGGCCAGCTTTTCCATCGCTGCCGAAGTCTGCTCGATGGTTGCGGCCTGCTTGGTGGTGCGCTCGGACAGGTCATTGGCGCCGCTGAGGATTTCACCGGTGGCGGTCTTGAGCGTGCGCGAGGTCGAACGGAGCTGGGTCACCACCTCGGTCAGTTTGTCGGCCACCGCATTGGTGTCGCCCTTGAGCTTGGCGAACGACCCCTGGTAGTCGCCCTCCATCCGCTTGGTGAGGTTGGTATCGGCCAGCGCGGCCAGGACCTGGCCGGTTTCGGCAATGCCACGGTCCACCGTCTCGACCAGGTTGTTGATGCTGCCAGCCAGCGAGTTGAGCTCCGGGTCGGCGAACTGCACATGCACGCGCTTGGAAAAGTCGCCGGCTATGGCGGCATCCACCACTTCGCCGAAGGCCGCCTGCAGGGCCACCATCATGTCGGTGCGCTCCACCCGGCGACGCACCGAGGCGGCACGCTCTTCCTCGGTCATCTGGCTCATGGTGAGCCCGTTCTCGCGGAACACTTCGACCGCGCGAGCCATCTCGCCCACTTCGTTGCCCCGGTCGACATAGGGAACTTCGGCCTGGTAGTTGCCTTCGGCCACCGTCTTCATGGTCTGCGCCAGGCGCGGCACCGGTCCCATCATCATCCGCGACAGGAGGTAGCCCAGGCTGCCCAGCACGGCCAGTGTCACCAGGCCGACCACCAGCAGCATCTTGAGCGCATCATAGACGACGGTCTCGATAGCCGCCTTGTCGATGCCCACAAAGACGATGCCGACAGGCTTGTTGGTCTGGTCGAAAATGGGCTGGTAGGCCGTGTAATACGGCTTGCCCGCGATATTGGCCTCGCCGAAATAAGGTTGGCCTTCCAGGATCCGGGCGTAGGCGGGGCTGGTCTGGCCCAGCGGCGTACCCACGATGCGCTCGCCGTCTTCCCCCACAATGGTGGTGGTCATGCGCACGAAGTCCTGGCTGGCCTCGTCCCATCCGAAGATGGTGGCCGCCTCGCCGGTGATGCGGGCGATCGAATCGACGATGTCGTGGTTGAGAAACTGGCGTGGCATGGCCCAGGTGCGAATCTCGGCAATGTCGCCGGTTTCGCTCCAGGTCACCTCGGCGCCGGGCAGGCTGCCCTGCACGATAGTCGCCGCCGTCTTCAGATTGGTGTTCTGTTCGCTGAACGCGGTGGCCCGGGTAGACGCACTCAGATTGAGATAGATCGCGGCCGTCACCACCAGAACCGAGACGATGATTGCCGAGATCACCAACATGGCGATCATTGTCGTCAGCTTGATATTGCCGACAAAGTGGCCAGCGCGCTTGAACATGCCAGTCTGCCCCAAAAACTATGCGCGCCCGAGACCCGGTTGCACCGACCCGATAAATATCAGCACAGGCTTAAGCGAGTGTTTATTGCCGGGAATCCGGGCCTTTCGGGCCACTTTCCGCCCAGAGCCGAGACACACCCACAAAACAAAACCGCGCGGGCTGAGCCGCGCGGTTTGACGTGGGTGGCAGATGCCCTGGACTAGAATTCGTTCCAGTCCGGCGCCACGGCGGCGTTGCCGTGGGTCATGAGGTTGCTCGAAGCCGCGGCCAGCCGCTGCTGCAGGTCGCGGGCGCCGCTCGCCGCGGGCGCGGCCGGACGACGTTCGCTGCGACTTGCGGGGTTCTCGTGGTCGTCGATGCGGAACACGTCCACGATCCGGTCGAGTTCGGTCGCCTGCGCCTCGGTCTGCTCGATGGCCGCATTGGTCTGTTCCACCAGCGCCGCATTGTGCTGGGTCATCTCGTCCATGGTGCGGACGGCCGTCGTCACCTCGTCAATGGCCGAAGCCTGTTCGCGGCTGTCATTGGCGATCGATTCGAGCAGGCCGTTGTTGCCGCGTGCCGCATCCAGCATGGCCTTCAGCTTGCCGGCGGCATCGCCGACCAGCTTGGAACCCGCATTGACCTCGCCGGCCGACTGCTCGATCAGCACCTTGACCTCGCTGGATGCCTGCGCTGCCGACTGCGCCAGACGGCGCACTTCCACAGCCACCACGGCAAAGCCCTTGCCGGCATCGCCAGCGCGGGCGGCTTCCACCGACGCGTTCAGCGCCAGGAGATTGGTCTGGAAGGCAATATCGTCGATCATGCCGATGATGTTGGAGATCTTGGCCGAGGACTGGGTGATCCGCTCCATGGCCGCGGTCGCCGCATCCATCACCTGGCCGCCTTCTTCGGCGGTGCGGGTGACCTGCGCGGCATTGGCGCTCGCATCCTTGGCGCGCTGTGCATTCTTGAGCACGGTGCCGGCCAGCTGCTCCATCGCCGCCGAAGTCTCTTCGATCGTCGCCGCCTGCTTGGTAGTCCGTTCGCTGAGATCGTTGGCGCCGCTGAGGATTTCGCCTGTCGCGGTCTTGAGCGAGCCCGAGGTATGGCGCAGCTGGCCCACCACTTCGGTCAGCTTGTCGGCGACCGCGTTGATGTCGCTCTTGAGCGTGGCGAAGGCGCCTTCATAGTCGCCTTCCATGCGCTGGGTAAGGTCCGTATCGGCCATGGCGCCCAGCACCTGGCCCATCTCGCTGACGCCGCGGTTGAAGGTTCGAACCAGATTGTTGACGCCCGCGGCCAGCGCATTGAGCTCGGGATCAGGAAATTCCGCTGCCACCTGGCGCGAGAAATCGCCCGCCACCGCGGCATCGACGACTTCGCCGAAGGCGGACTGAAGCTCGCTCATCATCTTCTGCCGGTTTTCCTGGTCGGCGATGATGCGCGCGGCCTCGGCTTCGGTCATCTGGCTGACGCGCAACCCGTTCTGGCGGAACACCTCGACGGCGCGAGCCATGGCGCCCACCTCGTTGCCCTGCTGCGTATAGGGCACGTCGGCCTCGTAATTGCCCTCGGCAATGGCTTCCATGGAGGCGGCAAGCTTGGGAATGGGCTTGGTGATCAGGCGCGACAGCAGCAGCCCGAGCAGGCCCAGGCCCACGGTCACCAGGCCACCCACCATCAGGATTAGACCCAGAACGCCGGTGGCCGCTGCTTCGACATTGGTCATCGGCGTACCAACAAAGATGGCGCCCATGACTTCGCCGCCCATCTTCTCGATGGGCTGGAGGGCCGCAAAATAGCTGACGCCGTTGACCGGCAGCTCGCCCACATAGGCCTCGCCCGCGGTGACGGCGGCATAGGCCGGGCTCGTCGGTTCCAGCACGAGGTCGGCGACGCGCGTACCGTCGGCGGCGGCCAGGCTGGTCGTCTTGCCGACCAGGTTCTGGGTGTCGCCGTCCAGCACGTAGATGGTGGCATCCTGCCGGGTGACGCGGGTGACCGAGTCGATGATCTCGGTGTCATAGAATGGGGGGATGGCCCAGCTCTGGAAAGCATCCATCGTCCCTTCGTCGGTCCAGTTCAGCACCGAGCCGGAAATGCGGCGCTCCAGGATGGTCGCGGCCACTGCCAGATTGGCTTCCTGCTGCGCCTTGCTGTTGGTGATCGATTGGGCGTGCAGGCTCATGTAGATCGCGCCCGACACGGCGGCGATCGAGCCGATAATCGACACCAGTACCAGCGCCGCGATGGCCGTGGTCATCCTGATGTTGCCAAAGACCCCAAAGAACTTGCGCATGTTCGTTTCCCCCCGAACGCCTGCGCGAGCGAATTCATCGCGCGCCAGCTGATCCATTGATGGAGAAAATTACGGGACAGCGGTTAATTGAAAGTTGTCCAAGCCGGGGCCGGTATCGTTTTCGATGACGATTTGATCAAACCCGGTTCGATTTATTTGTCACCGGCAGCTAACTGCGCCCCGCGACCAAAGAAAACGGGGCCAAGCTGGCCCCGCTTCATCGATCCAGACCTCGGCGCGCCTAGCGCCTAGAATTCGTTCCAGTCCTTGTCCACGGCGGCATTGCCATGGCTGAGATAGGACTTGGCGACGGTCTTGAGCTTGTCCTGCAACTCGCGGGCGCCGTGGGCCAGTGCCTTGACCGGGGAGGCCGGCATCGGCGCGGCGCGACGGTGCGCCGCGGCGCTGTCATTGATGGCAAAGATATCCACGATGCGGTCGAGCTCGGTAGCCTGCGCCTCCGTCTGCTCGATGGCGGCATTGATCTCTTCCACCAGCGCCGCATTGTGCTGGGTCATCTCGTCCATGGTGCGGACGGCCGAATTGACTTCTTCGATGGCGCCGGCCTGTTCGCGGCTTTCCTTGGCAATGCCGCTCATCAACTCGTTCGACGAGCGTGCTGCGGCCACCATGGCCTCGAGCTTGGCGGCGGCATCGAGCACCAGGCGCGAACCGCCCTTCACCTCCCCGGCCGACTGTTCGATCAGCACCTTGACCTCGCTCGACGCATTGGCGGCCGACTGGGCCAGGCGCCGCACTTCCACGGCCACGACGGCAAAGCCCTTGCCGGCATCACCGGCGCGCGCCGCTTCGACCGAGGCATTGAGCGCCAGAAGGTTGGTCTGGAAGGCAATGTCGTCGATCAGCCCGATGATGTTGGAAATCTTGCCCGAGGAAGCGGTGATGCGCTCCATGGCTTCGGTCGCCTGGTGCATCACCTGCCCGCCTTCTTCGGCTGTGCGGGTCACCGTCGAGGCGACCGAGCTGGCCTCCTTGGCGCGGTCGGCATTTTGCAGCACCGTTGCCGCCAGCTGCTCCATGGCCGCCGAGGTTTCTTCGATCGTCGCCGCCTGCTTGGTGGTGCGCTCGCTCAGGTCATTGGCGCCGCTGAGGATTTCGCCCGTCGCATTCTTGAGGGTGCGCGAGGTGTCCTTGAGCTGTCCGACAATATCGGTGAGCTTCTCGGCCACCGCATTGGTATCGGCCTTGAGGCGGGCAAAGGCGCCCTGATAGTCGCCCTGCATGCGCTGGGTGAGATCGGTATGGGCGAGCGAAGCCAGCACGGTGCCGGTTTCGCTCAACCCGCGATCGACCGTCGCCACGAGGTTGTTGACCGAACGGGCCAGCGTATTGAGCTCGTCGTCGGGGAATTCGGCATCGACGCGTTTGGTGAAGTCCCCTGCGATCGCGGCGTCGACCACCGCGCCGAAGGCGCGCTGCAGATCCTGCATCATCGCCGCACGTTCCGCCTGGCTCCGGATGATCTGGGCGGCCTCCGCCTCGGTCATCTGCGCCATCTTGAGCCCGTTTTCGCGGAACACTTCGACCGCACGGGCCATGGCGCCCAGTTCGTCCCGGCCGTCGGCGCCGCGCACCTCGACATCGAGGTCGCCATCGGCCAGGGCCTCCATAGTCGTGGTGAGGCGGCTGATCGGACGGCTGACCGAGCGGGCAAAGAAGTAGCCGGCGATCGCCGCGATGGCGAGCAGTCCGCCGCCAATGGCCAGCATCATGTTGCGCATGTCGGTGATCGGGGCATAGGCCTCGTCCTCACCAACGGCGGTCACCACGGCCCAGTTCGCCCCGCCAAATCTCAGCGGCTGCGCGGTCAGGATCATGTCCATGCCGCGATAATCCGAGGAAATGCCGACCGCTTCGGTGCCGGCCAGGGCCGCTTCGACGACCGGGTTGCGGAACGTGGTCGTCAGGGAGTCGTCGCCCTCCGAGAATCGCGAATCCGACCGCATCAGGAAATCCGGCCCGACAAAGAAGCTCTCGCCGGTCTCGCCCAGGCCTTCGCTGCTGCTCATGATGGCGTTGATCGGCGCGGTCGAGATCGCGGCAGCCAGCACACCCACCAGCTTCTGGCGGTTGTCGAAGACCGGCGTCGCCATGAAACCTTCCGGCATTCCGCCTGCTGGGGCATAGGCGGTGAAGTCCTGGAACGCCACCTGTCCGCCCTCGGTCATTGCGGCAGCAGCCTGGAAGGCTTTGCCCAGGCCAGTTTCGGCGCCGGGGCCACCGGCGGCAAAATTTGTCGCCAGGTCGTCGCGCTTCTTGACCGAATAGACCAGGTCGCCGGTCGGATTGAACACGATCAGGTCTGCATAGCCGCGCGCCTGCAACTGCCGGCGGAAGGCCGGGTGGATTTTGGAATGGGTGAAATCGTAGTTGGTGCGCTTGTCGGCGGTCGAAACGTCGAGCAGCTCACGATTGGCCGGATCGGGATTGTTGGTAATATAGGCCGTCTGCAGCGCAGCGACCGGGTCCGTCGCCAGCGAACCGGTCTGGAACTGGCCCCAGTTGATGTTGAGATCGCGCAGAACGGTTTGGGTGGATTCTGTTGCCGCCGTGATCGTCAGGTCCTTGGCAATGCCGTCGAGATACGAACCAAGTTCGGCCGAGGTCTGCGTGGCGATCGTTTCGATCTGCCGCCGTGACAATTGATCCACGGTTGCCGAGCCGATCAGGTAGCTGGCAATGCCCACGCCCGCGCTCACCAGCAGCGCCGATCCGACCAGCGCCAATGGCAGCTTCTGGGCGATCTTGAGTTGCGGCAAAAATCCCATCGAATGCTCCAGCTTTCCTACCGGACTGCCCCGCCATCGCGCCAAGGCGATAAACCAGCGCCCTTCTTGGCCCGGTTTGCGTGGAAGTCGTCCCCCTCGTCATTGGCTTGGTGCCAATCTGTGCAAACGATACACACGACGAATTAATCACTTGTTACGGATAAATACGGTCGGGCCAGCGACTTGGCTTTTGTCGATCAGCGTTTGCAATTGCTCCGGGTAGGGCGGCGACCAAAACGACAAAGGCCACCCTATGGGTGGCCCGTCCTAGAGGAGCGTGCTGCGTGCTCGGTCAGCTCAGCGCGCCGATTACCGCCTCGATGCGCTTCTTCATGGTCGAAGCGTCAAACGGCTTGATGATGTAGTTGTTGACGCCAAAGGAAATGGCTTCCTTGACCTGCTCCTTGTCGGAGCGGCCGGTCGCCATGATGAATGGCATGCCCTGGGTGCGCGGATGCTTGCGGATGACCTTGAGCAGGGTCAGCCCGTCAATGTCTTCCATGTTCCAGTCCGAGATGATCAGGTCGACATTGGATTTTTCGAGCTTGCCCAGGGCATCGCGACCGCTCTTGGCTTCGATGATGTCCTTGAAGCCGAGCTGGGTGAGGATGTACTTGCAGATACCGCGCATGGACTGCTGGTCGTCGACGATGAGGACGCTGACTGCGCTGGCTTTAGGCATGGTCGTATTTCACCTTCTGGCGCGTGGGGCCGCAAACCCCAATTCTTCTGCCGAAACACTAGGCAAGAAGCGTTACAAATCTCTCAATCCGGGTGTTGGCATTGTGCCCGACGCCACTCAGGCGGCCGACTTCAGCCGCACCAGAGCATTGGCCAGGCGGGCCGCGATCGCCTCGACCGGCGCCTGCTCGACAACCGCGCCTTCCTCGAAGGCGACGCGCGGCATGCCATAGACCAGGGCCGACGCCTGGCTCTGGCCCACGGTATAGGCGCCCGCGTCGCGCATCAATTTGAGGCCCCGCGCGCCATCGCGGCCCATCCCGGTCAGGATGGCGCCGACCGCCATCGGCCCCACCGTCTTGGCCACAGATTCGAACAGCACATCGACGCTCGGGCGGTGCCCGCTTTCGAGGTTGTCCTGGGTAAGCCGCGCCTTGAGCTGGCCCGAGGACCGTTCCACCCGCAGGTGATAGTCGCCTCGCGCCACATAAGCGTGGCCCGCCAGCAGCGGCATGCGGTCTTCGGCCTCCACCACCTTGAGGTCGCAGATTTCGTCGAGGCGTGCGGCAAACCGGCTGGTAAAGCCTGCCGGCATGTGCTGGGCGATGACGATGGGCGGGCAGTCGACAGGCATATGGGCGAGAACAGCACGGATCGCCTCGACGCCGCCGGTGGACGCCCCGATGGCGATCAAGGCGCCCGACGGCGCCGCGGCGGTCTTGATCGCCACCTTGGGCGCTTCGGCCCGGCCGCTGGAACGTCCGCGCACGTCGGACTTGGCGGCCGCGCGGATCTTGTCGCGCAGGTTGGCGCCAAAGGCTTCGATCCCGCCCTCGGCTTCGGCGCTCGGCTTGGCCACGAAATCGACCGCACCCAGTTCGAGGGCCAAGAGCGTTTCGCTGGCCCCCTTCTTGGTCAGCGTCGAAACCATCACCACCGGCGTTGGCCGCAGGCGCATCAGCTTGTCGAGGAATTGCAACCCGTTCATGCCGGGCATTTCGATGTCGAGCGTCACCACGTCGGGGTTGAACTGCTTGATCTTCTCGCGCGCGTCGTTCGGATCGACCGCCGTGCCGACCACATTGATGTCGCCGTCGCGCGTCAGCATGCGGGCCAGCACTTCGCGGATCAGCGCCGAATCGTCGACGACCAGGACCTTGATGCTCATGCTGCTTCTCGTTTGCTCTGTTTCAACTTGGATTGGTAGATGGTCTTGCCGACCAGGCGGAAGCCTTCGCCGCCCGATCCCAGATTTTCGGAATGGCCGATATAGAGGAAACCTTCGGGCGCCAGCAGCTTGCCCAGCCGGCCGAAGACTTCACCCTGCGTTGGCTTGTCGAAATAGATCGCCACGTTGCGACAGAAGATGGCGTCGAACGGCCCCTTCATCGGCCAGTTCGGCCCGATCAGGTTGAGCGGCTTGAACGAGACGAGCTCGCGTACCGCCGAAGGTATCCGGATCTGTCCATCGCCGGTTTTCTCGAACAGCCGAGCCCGTTCGGCGCTGAGCCCATTGAGTTCGTTCTCGGGGTAAACGCCGCGGGCCGCCTTGGCGATGACGGCCGTGTCGATGTCGGTGGCCAGAATCTTGAAGTCCCAGCGCTTGAGTTCGGGGTAGGCCGCCAACAGGTCCATGCCCAGCGTATAGGGCTCCTGCCCCGTCGAGCAGCCGGCCGACCACAGCCGCAGGCGCGACCCGCGCGGCTTGTCCGCGATCAGCCCCCCCACATAGGAGCGCAGATGTTCGAAGTGGTGGTCCTCGCGATAGAACCGCGTGAGGTTGGTGGTCAGCGCGTTGACGAAATCCTGCCCATCCTGGGCTGACCCGCTGCGCTCGAGATAGTCGACATAGGCGTCGAAGCCCGCCAGGCCCAACGCCCGCACGATCTTGCTCAAACGCGAGATGACCAGCGTTCGCTTGGCATCGCTGAGCGAAATGCCGGCGACCTGATAGACCCGGCTCTTGATGCGCGAAAACTCGCGATCGCTGAGGGAGATTTCTCCCTGTTCCATGCGGCATACCCCAATTGCCAACCGGCTCGTCGGCCCGGTTTCAGGCCGTCGCCCGCCGCGTTGGAGGTACCGCGCTGGTCTCCCCGGTCTCGCCGAACGACGCCATCCGCCCGGTGAGGCGCCTGAGCGCCGCGTCACCTTCGTCCAGTGTCGCAGCGACCATATCGGTTTCATTGCTTAGATTGCGTAAATGCAAATCGAGCGCAGCGATCATTTTTTGCAGCGCCTGCGCCTCGTTCACGCCAGTCTCGGACTGCTCCCGACCGCGCTTGACCACCCCGCGGATGTCGCGAGCCGAGCGGTTCGTCAGTTGCGCAAGCTGGCGGACCTCGTCGGCCACCACGGCAAAGCCCGCCCCCTTTTCGCCGGCACGCGCCGCTTCTACCGCAGCATTGAGTGCCAGCAGGTTGGTGCGGAACGAAACATCCTCGATGGCCTGCACCATCTTGTCGATATCGGAGGTCATCTGGTCGATTTCCCCGACCAGGGTATGGGTGCGCCGCGCCGCGAGTTCGGCCTGGCCCACCAGGTCCTGTGCCTCACGACCAATCGTCAGCGCCTGGCGCAGCCGTCCGCCACCCGCGGTCAGCGCCTTGCCCGTCTCTCCCACATCGTCGCGGCCGGCAGCGGCCAGCGCATCGTATTGGGCGGCTTTCCGTTCGAAGCCATCAAGCAATTTTGCGACGGCAGCCAGCCGCTGTTCGAGCCGGTTCCGCGCATCCCGCTCTTCGACAAGCTGTTCCGCCATTGCGTTCGAGAAATCGTGCAGCCGCGTCGCCAGCGAGCCAAGCGGACCGTCCAGAGCGTCCGGCATTTCCTGCTGGCCGGCGGCAAGCCCTTCGAGTTGGCGCAGCCCGGTATCGAGGCGAGCCAGCCCGCTGTTGAGCGCCGCCAGGGCGGTATGCGGCTTGGCCTCGAAGCGGAAGCCGGTCTGCCCGCTCGCCAGCGCCGCCGCAAACGCGTCCAGGTCATCATCCTCGATATAGCTCCCGGCCGGAACCAGTTCGAGCAGGTAGCGGCCGTTGGCGATCGGCAGCCGCCGGACCGTGAAGCGACCATCGCCCAGCGCCACCATGGTTTCCTCGGGCGCCCCGCCGCCCGCGGCGAGGTAACCCGCGCCGAACAGCGAATCGAGCGTTGCCCCTTCTACAGTGCCCTTGACCAAGCCAGACGCACCCGCGCTGGCGGCAAGGATGACCCCATTGTCGTCCACCACCACCACGGGTTGGTGCAGTGCAGCTATGGCGCTCTTGAAATGATAGGCGCGCTCCAGCCGCTTGCCCAACCGGCCCACGATGCCGGCAATGCTGAGCGGCTCACCCGGCTTGTCGCTGAGTCCCGCCGCCAGGGCCACGGAGGCCAGCATGGCGCTTTCGCGCTGGTCCAGTCGGGTCGCGACCAGCAGGGTTGCGGCAAAGGCGACCAGGACCAGTCCGGCGATGGAGCCTTGCCCCGTCAGGCCACCGCCCGCAACAGCCAGGACCAGGCCGCTCAGCACCATGGTGCCCAGCCACAATGCGGCGATGGTCAGCGACAGGCGTAGATTGGCCATGGCGCGTCCGATCGACAAATCAGCAGAGGCAATTCCCACATGGCCGGACTTTACCCAGCAATGGTTAATCAACTCTATAAGCTGTTGCCGCCGCGTAAGACTTCGGTAAGTCTGATTGTCACGCGATGAATACCTGTGCCACTTCGGGACGAGCCAGAACGGCAGGATCCGAAAAGCTGGCGGCGTCGGCCGCAGGCGCATACTGGCTCGTTGGCCGGCAGCATGCTTTGCTTAGAACAGTTCGATATCGTCCACCGGCGCAGGCACCACCACCCGGCGCTTGGCGATCGCGATTTCTTCGCGCGCCACGTTGTCGCCGGCGTCACTGTCGAGCCGCTTGACAAAGGCACGTCCCGAATGCGGCTTGAATAGGACCCGCCGCGCGTAGTTGCCGCCCAAATCCTCGCTCATGGCGACATAGCCTTCATCGGCAAGGAACTGGCGGATGAACTCGATATTCTTCTTGCCGACATCGTCGAGCGAGGAGTTGATCTTGCCGCCGCCGAACACCTTGATCTCGAGGTTGGATTTCTTGCCGGTGCCCTTGGTCAGCACCTTGTTGATCAGCTGTTCCATGGCAAAGGCGCCGTAGCGGGCCGAGGCACCATAGCGATCCTTGGCCGAACCTGATTGTTCTGCCAGCAGAAAATGGTTCATGCCGCCCACATTGGCGACCCGATCCCGGACACAGGCCGAAATGCAGGAGCCCAGGACCGTCGAATAGGTCAGGTCCGCGGCATCGGACACATGGCAGTCACCTTGATGCACGGTCGTCACTACACCACGGTCGAATTCGGGTGGAAGAGAATTCGGCAGAGCCATTTGTCGTCAAGTTACCCTAGAATGCCAGTATCGCGATCCTAACGGGAAACTCGTTAGCCAATCGCTAACCACGCCGACACAGTGTCCTGGCCACCCCGATATCGGCAAGAAGAGCTTTAGAAATACTGGGATAGGGTGCGATGAACGGGGCTAGGATCTATCTTTATGTCACTGCAGAAACTCGCGAGAGAACTCGATGAGACGGCGCGCCAGACGGCGTCGATGCTAGAAGGCATCACTGAAGCGCTCGAACTGCTCGCCGACAAGAACCTGGCCAAGGATGCATCAATCCGCGAGGCCATGCAGATGATTGTCACGGCCCTGCAGGGTCAGGACCGTATCGAGCAGCGCTGCCACAACATGGCCCTGGCCGTCCGCCAGTTTGCACTCCTGCCTGCCAACGCCCCCGACAGCGTCTACGACGAAATCTGGTCCAGCCTCACCCTCGACGAGCTGCGGGTCCCCGCGCTCAGTGGTATTGCCGCTCACCAGAGCCACGGCGACGCCGAGCTGTTCTGATCGCCCGATTTCCGGGGAGATGGTCGGCCGCATCGTCGCAGCCCGGAACGCCGTTGGGACATGTACGTTGCTCCGCGCGAGGAGTGATCCATGTTACAGCGCCTGACCGAGACCCTTCATCCCCGCAACGTCGTCTCCTTCGTCGTCAAGGAGGCGCCATTGCTCGTGGTTCTGGCCATCATCAGCGGGTTGACGCTCGGGTTCCTGCAACTGGCCGACGAGATGGTCGAGGGCGAGATGGAAGCCTTCGACCGCAGTATCCTTATGCTGTTCCGCGACCCCGCCAACCCGGACACGGTAATCGGCCCGTCATGGGTGCATGAAATGGTGCGCGACATTACGGCCCTGGGCAGTTTCTCCCTGCTCGGCCTGCTTGTCCTGGGTGTTTGCGCCTACCTCTACCTTTCCCGGCTGCACTCGGCTGCCGTTTTTGTGCTTGTCTCGGTACTTGGCGGCACCCTGCTCAGCACGGTGCTCAAGATGGGTTACAACCGGCCCCGCCCCGACCTCACCACCATGTCCGAGCAGTTCACCGCCAGCTTTCCGAGCGGCCACGCCATGCTGTCCGCCGTCACCTTTCTGACGCTCGGCGCGCTGCTGGCCCGCTTCGCCCCGACGCGTCCCCTGCAGATTCTCAGCCTTGTCGGCGCCCTGCTGCTCACGCTGCTCGTTGGATTCAGCCGGCTCTACATGGGCGTGCATTATCCCAGCGATATCCTGGCCGGATGGTGCCTGGGCTCGGCCTGGGCCCTGCTCTGCAGCAGCGTCGCCTTCATCCTGCAGCGCCGGGGCACCGTGGATCAGCCCACGGGACAGAACGAACAGGGCACCAGCACCACGCCCTGACGCCTGGAACGGACGGCAATGCCCGGCGTTGCCGTGCTCCAGGAGACACTATTCATGCAGCACAACCGCTTCGAGAACCTCGCCCGCGCGGGCTACGCCGCGCGCGGCATCGTCTATCTTCTGCTCGGCGCCTTCTCCCTGACATCGGCCCTGTGGGGCGGCAACTCCGAGGACACCTCGGGCGCTCTTTCGGGCTTGCTCGGTCTGCCTTTTGGTCGGGTGTTGGTCGGCCTGATTGCCGTTGGCCTTCTGGGCTACGTCCTTTGGAAGCTGGCCCAGGGCCTGCTCAATGCCGACGACGTGGACGACGACGCCAAGGGCTTCCTTAGCCGCGCCGGCCAGTTGGTCAGCGCCGCCGTCAATCTTTTCCTGATGCTCACCGCCGCCAGGCTGGCCCTTGGCGCTGGCGGGTCGGGTGGCGACGGCGGCGAGGAAACCGCGTCTGCCTGGCTGCTGCAGCAGCCATTTGGGCCGTTTCTGCTTGGTCTTGCCGCCTGCGGCGTGCTCGCTGCGGCCGGCGTGCAGATCTGGTACGGCGCATCGGGCGGCTATCGCAAGCGGCTTTCCCTGCCGGCGCAGCATAAGGCTTGGATGGATCAGGTTTGCCGATTTGGCCTGATCGCCCGCGGTATCGTGCTGCTGGTTATTGGCGGCTTCCTGTTCTACGCCGCCCTGACGGTCTCGCCCGAACAGGCTGCAGGCACCGCGGAAGCGCTCGACTATGTCCATAGTCTGCCGTTCGGACGCTGGCTCTATGGCCTGATTGCCCTGGGACTCGTTGCCTTCGGCGCCTATGGTCTGATCGAGGCGCGCTACCGCTCCATCGACGCGACGAAGGTGGCCGACGCCACGCCATAGCAGGGAGGGGCGCCCGAGGGCGCCCCTTGTCTACGCGCCGAAGCGATCAATCACCTCGGCCAGTGGCACCTGCCCCAGCATAGCGCCTGATCCGGCAGGCGTGTCGCCGTTTTCGATGGCCGTGGCAAAGATGACGGCCGGCTCCGCCTCGATGCGCCGTCGCACCGCTTCAAGTTTCGGCCAGCGCTTTGGTTCGGCCACTTGGTGATAATCCAGCCAGCGGGCAATGCCGATCAAAATGCCATCGGCCAGGCTCGGCCGGTTGCCGACCAGAAAAGGCGTGTCGCCGATCATTGCCTCGAGCTTGTCGTGTCGCTCGATGACCCGCTCCCGGCCCCATTGGCGCAAGGCTTGCTGGAGTGTCGTATCCGGCGTCTCCATTTCGAGCGCCGCCCAAAGGGGCGAGAACGCGCCGGTGAAGCCGCTATTGATGAAGCCCATCAGCTGGTGCATCCGGTCCGCTTCGGCCGACATGGGCGCAAAACTGACTCGACGCTCGGCATCCCGCGCCTCGATCCAGGCGGCGATCGCCATCGTCTCGGTCAGGGTCCTGCCGTCCTCGGTAATGAATGCTGGTGTCTCATGCCGAGCATTGATGCGGGCATAGGAGGGGTCGCGCATGTCGCCCAGCATGTCGACGCGACACAGGCGATAGGGCTGCCCCAGCCATTCCAGGGCAGCGACAAGACCCATCGAGCTTCCCGCCGGGAAGCCATAAACAAGGATCGGTTCCATTTCAGTCTCCGTGATTCAAGGGATCACGCCGCGCAGCGAGACTGGAACTTAGGTGCTCTCGTCCCTAAGTAAATTACGCATGTTTTTGTAACCACGATGGAGCGGCGCCATGAAACACCTGGTCTCGCGGTGTCCGATCGAAGAGGTGATGCAGGTGCTCAGCGGCCGCTGGCCCACCCTGTTGCTCTACTATCTCAAGGATGGCACCAAGCGCTTCAGCGACCTGCAGCGGGATAATCCAACCGTCTCCCACCGCATGCTGACCTTCGAGCTGCGCAAGCTGGAAACCGCCGGCATCGTGCGACGGACCGCGTTTGCCGGCTATCCATTGCGGGTCGAGTATGACCTCACCGAAACCGGCCTCAAGCTGCTTCCGCTGATCGACGCGCTGGGCGACGTCTGGGCGCAAAGCAATCCGGAAAAACAAAAGGGCGCCGAAGCGCCCTTGAGAGCCAGCGAAACGACGCTGTCCTAGCCGTCCATCTTGGCGCCGCTGACCACGGCATGCAGGTCGATCAGCCCGACCATGCGGCTCTCGTGGGTCACGATGCCATTGAGCAGCTCGGTGTCGATGGAATTGCCTTCCGGCACATTGTGGATGTCGTCGCGCGAGACGGTGAGAATGTCGCTGACCGCGTCCACCAGGATGCCGACCCACTTGTCGCCCACGCTCATCACCACCACGACGTGATTCTTGGTGGGCGAGGTCTGGCCATCGCCGAACCGGGCGCGCAGGTCGAAGATCGGCACGATCGTACCGCGCAGGTTGATCACCCCACGGACGAATTCGCGCGTATTGGGGAGCGGCGTCGCACCGTTCCAGGCGCGGATTTCGCGCACCGTGGTGATCTCCACGCCATAGGTCTGTTCGCCGATGGAAAAGGCGATCAGCTGGAGCGAGTTGGCACCGGCAACGCCGGCCTTTTCGCCCATGTCGTCACGCAAACCGAGCGCTTCCATTTCTATCTGCCTTTCTGCCGACCTTCTGGCCGGCTACGCAAAACTACAGGCCGCCAGGCGGCATTCTCTTGACGCCGCCTCAAGCGGCGTTCTTATGGACAATCGAGGTTTTGAGGCCCTGGACGTCCACGATCAGCGCGACATTGCCGTCGCCCAGGATCGTGCCGCCGGCAATGCCGTCCACCCGTTCGAAATTTTCTTCCAGCGATTTGATCACGACCTGCTGCTGGCCGATGATGTCATCGACGATCAGCGCCACCTTGGCCGAGCCTTCGGCCTCGCAGAGCACCACGAAGCGGTTTTCCGGATCGGTCTCGGTGACCATGTCGAAGCGCTTGGCCAGGTCGATGACCTGCACGTATTCGCCGCGCACCTGCAGCACCTGGCCGCCCGATGGCACACGCTCGAAGCTGGCGCGAGAGCACTGAATGGTTTCAACGATCGAGCTCAGCGGCACCACATAGGGGCTCTCGCCGACCTTGACCAGCATCACGTCGAGCACGGCCAGCGTCAGCGGCAGGCGCAGCGTCATTCGGCAACCCTTGCCGGTCCAGCTGCGCACATGCACCGAGCCGCCGATCTTCTTGATGTTGCTCAGCACCACGTCCATGCCGACGCCACGGCCGGAAATGTCGCTGACTTCCGAAGCGGTCGAGAAGCCCGGCGCGAAGATAAGCTGGTCGATCTGCTCGTCCGTCGGCTGCACATCGGCGGCAACGATGCCCTTGTCCCGCGCCACCTGCAGCACGCGCTCGCGGTTGATTCCGCCGCCATCGTCCTCGACGACGATCAGGATATTGCCGCCGGCCTGTTCGGCCGAGAGGCGGATCGTGCCGGTTTCGCTCTTGCCGCGGCCAGTGCGCTTGTCCGGCGTCTCGATGCCATGGTCGGCCGAGTTGCGGATCATATGCGTCAGCGGGTCGCTCAGCTGCTCGATGACGGTCTTGTCGATTTCGGTGTTCTCGCCGATCGTCTCGAGCTTGATCTTCTTGCCGGTCTTGGTCGCCAGTTCGCGCACCAGGCGCGGCATCCTGGAGAAGACCGACTTCACCGGCTGGGCGCGGATCGCCATCACCGAATCCTGCAGGCCGCGCGTCGTCTGCGCCAGCACCTCGAGCCCGCGCACCAGTTCGGTGTAGCGCGCCCGCAGCGTCTCATCCATCTGCTGGGTGAGCATGGACTGGGTAATCACCAGCTCGCCCACCATGTTGACCACGCGGTCGACCTTGTCGAGATCGACGCGGATCGACTGCACGCCGACGCTGCGATTGCCGCCATTGCCCTCTTCGCTCTCGCCCGATGCCGCCGGGGCGGACGACGCTGGCGGGACCGGCGTGGCACTCGCCCGCGCCGGTGCAGGCGCCGGGGCCGATGGCCGCGCCACCGGGCTGGGTTCGATGCTGGCGGCCAGTTCGGCAAAGCTCAGGCCCGGCGCTTCCTCGAAGCTGTCCTGGGCGGTGACCGGCGCCGGTGCGGGCTCGGGCACAAATGTCGGCTCGGGCGCTGCAACCGCCGTGGCAGCGGTTGGCGCGGTGGCGTCGAAATCTAGCAGGCTTGCCACTTCGTCGTCGGCCAGCGCCAGCAGGTCGGCCGGATCGGGCTCCTGGTTGATTTCGAGCAAGGCCTTCTTGGCCTGTTTGGCTTCGACCGGCTCCGGCGCCGCCGCAGGCGTCACGGCCGCCGGGGCAGAGCCGCCCACCTGCGCCACGCTGATGTCGCAGTCCCCCTCGACGAACTCGAAGACCTCGCGGATCATGGCCTCGGTGAGGTCCGGGGAGATCATGGTGATCTCCCACGAGCAGTAAACCGCAAACGGCTCGAAGTCGCTGAGCGGCGGGATTTCGCTGACGATCGCCCGGACATGCATTTCGCCCAGCGCCGACAGTTCGCGGAACAGCAGCAGCGGATCGTTGGCGCGGGCATAAAGCGCCCGGTGCGGCGTGAAGCGCACTTCCCAATGGCCCGCCTCGGTCTGCATCGGAGCGGCGTCGAACGCGTCGTCCAGGGCCGCTTCGTCATCCACCAGGGCAGCAGGCGCCGCCGGAGCATCCAGGTTCACCATGACCGGGGTGAAGTCGATATCGAATTCTTCCAGCGGCTCGCCGCCCTCGTCGTCCTCGCCGGGCGCTGCGTCGCCGCGCGCCAGGGCGTCGAAACGTTCCTTCTCGTCCATGCCGTAATCGGCCGGCAGGGCGTCGCCGGTCTGCGCCGCCTTGACGTGATCGGCCACGATGTCATTTGCCCGGATGCACAGAGCCACGACGTCGTCGCTCATCTCGATACGGCCATCGCGCACATAATCGAGCAGCGTTTCATAGGCATGGGCAAAGCCGACCAGCGCCGAAAAACCGAAAGCTCCGGCGCCGCCCTTGATCGAGTGGATGGCACGGAACACCGCGTTGAGCCGGTCCGCGTCGCGCTCGCCCGCCTCGATCGCCGCGAACTGTTCCTCGAGCTCGGTCAGGAGCTCGGAACACTCGTCGAAATATGTGGCCTTGAAATCGTCGAGATCGCTCATGCGAACACGTCCAACCCTTCTGGGTGAAGTCTAGTGCACGACCCGGTGGATGACCGAGATCAGCTTCTCGGGGTCGAACGGCTTGACGATCCAGCCCGTGCCGCCCGCCGCCTTGCCCTGGTCGCGCTTGTCCTGGCTCGTTTCGGTGGTGAGGATCAGGATCGGCAGGCTCTGGTGGTTGCCCGTCGCCCGCACGTTCTTGATGAACTCGATGCCATCCATGACGGGCATGTTGATGTCGGTAATGACCACATCCACCGTCTCGTTCTTGAGCACGTCCAGGCCCTGCTTGCCATCCTCGGCCTGCAGCACCTCGAAGCCGGCATTGGAGAGGGTGTGGTGCAGCATGGCGAGGATCGTCCTCGAATCGTCCACTGTCAGTACCCGCAAAGTCGTCATCCTCTCATCATCCCTGAAAACTGGGCGCCCAGGCCCAGGCGCTCGATCGCGGTCACCAGGGCCGCGCTTGGCTGCTCAATAGCAAAGTCGAAATGGTTTCTCCGGGCGGCCTCTGCCGCGCTGATGAGCATGAACAAGGCATTGGTCGATACGCGCTCGACTGCGGCGGCGGTAACCGTGACCGGCCCCTCCTCGATCGCGTCAATCAGGCCGTCACGAATGTCATCCAGCGAGTCAAGGTCGATGACTGCTGGCAACGCGACGGATTTCTTGGCCTGGCTGACCATGGCGAATGCATGCCCCCCGGAGTTCTCTCCACGCCCCACTTTCCATGGGAACGGTTTAAGAAGCCTAAACGGCGCCCGGGTCGGCAGGGCTAAATCACACCAGTGGCGCAACTGTGCATTGCTCGCGGGCCACGGCCCTGCCCCCCCGCATGGGAGCTTCGCTGCAACTGCCGCACTTTCGCTTGCCTGCCGGTGGGCAGGGCGGTAACCCAAGCGCGCCTATTCGCGTTGGACCTGACATGACCACCAAGATTGCCCTGACCGGACTTGCCCGCGACCTTGCCGACCGCGCCGAAACGGGCCGGCCCATTCGCGTTGGCGTGATCGGCTCGGGCGAAATGGGCACCGACCTGGTGACCCAGATGAGCCTGATGCAGGGCATCGAGATGGCGGCCATTGCCACCCGCCGGCCGCATACGGCCCTGGATGCCATGACCATTGCCTATGGCGATGACAGCAAGGGCAGGGTTGCCGATAGTCCGGCCCAGGCCCTCGCGACCATCGAGGCTGGCAAGATCGCCATTACCTCGGCCGAGACGCTGGTCACCACGGACAATATCGACGTGGTCATCGATGCCACCGGCAAGCCTGGTGTGGCAGCCGACTACGACCTGATGGCCATGGAGCACGGCAAGCATCTGGTGATGATGAATGTCGAGGCAGACGTCACCATAGGCCCCTACCTCAAGGCCCAGGCGGACAAGCTGGGGGTCGTCTATTCTGTCGGCGCCGGGGATGAGCCCAGCTCCTGCATGGAACTGATCGAATTCGTCTCGGCGCTGGGCCTGCCCATCGTCGCGGCCGGCAAGGGCAAGAACAATCCGCTCCGCCACGACGCCGTGCCCGACGACTATCGGGAGGAAGCCACCCGCCGCAACATGAACCCCCGCATGCTGGTTGAGTTCGTCGATGGCAGCAAGACAATGGTGGAAATGTGTGCCATCGCCAATGCCACGGGCCTGGTGCCTGATGTGCCCGGCATGCATGGACCCAAGGCCGATCGCGATGACATGGCCAGGGTGCTGATCCCCAAGGCAGACGGCGGCATCCTCAACACGACGGGGGTCGTCGATTTCACCATCGGCAAGGGCGTCGCACCGGGCGTCTTCGTCATCGTCAAGGCCGAGCATCCGCGCATCATCGAGCGGATGGACGACCTCCATATCGGCCACGGCCCCTATTACAGCTTCTTCCGGCCCTATCACCTAACGAGCCTGGAAGTCCCGCTGACCTGCGCGCGCATCATGCTGTCGGGCAAGCCCGACATGGTGCCGCTGCCCAATCCGGTCGCCGAAGTCTGCGCCGTCGCCAAGCGCGATCTCAAACCGGGCGAAACCTTCGATGCCATCGGCGAGACCTGCTATCGCAGCTACACCATGACCATAGGAGACAGCCGCGCCGCCCAGGCTGTACCGGTCGGTCTGCTCGAAGGCGGCAAGGTGGTTGCGCCCGTGAAAAAGGGCGAGTTGCTGACCTCGGCCAACAGCCAGCCCGATACCTCGACGCGCCTGTGGGCGCTGCGCCGGGAGCAGGACAGGATGCTGGGCCTGCTCTAGCCTTCGGCGCGTCGACCAGGACTGCCCCCAAGCACTCAGCCGCGCAGCGCGACCTTGCCCTTGCGGCCAGGTTCGGCGCTTGCCTTGGCGGCCTGGGCTGCCTGATCGAGGCCATAGACGGCCTCGACGGGGAGTTTGAGCGCGCCGCTTGACGCGGCCGTCACCAATTCCCCGATCATGCGGGCAATATCGGCGGGCTTGGTGTTGGTACGCGCGCCCCAGAAACCCCGCACGGTGGCCTGCTTGAACAGCAGCATGTCCGACGACAACTCGATCTTGCGCCCGCTCAGATTACCGAACGAAATGATCTGGGCGCGCTCCGCCGCAACGCTGAGCAAGGCTTCGGGGCCATCGCCCCCTATCGAATCCAGGCCGCGCACGATGGGTGCGCCGCCGGTCAAGCTCGTCACCTGTTCGCGCCAGTCCGCCGCCTCGGTGGAAACCGTGTTGCCGATCCCCAATGCGGCAAGCTCGGCCACACCGGCATTGCGCCGCACGAGGTTGATCACCTTTACCCCAGCGTCGCCGGCGAACTGATTGAGCAGCTTGCCCACCGCACCATTGGCGGCATTCTGGATAATCCAGTCACCCGCTGTTACGTCCAGGTCGGCCAGCAGCATCTTGGCACTGAGCGGCATGGAAATCAGTTGGCCCGCCGTCGCGTCGTCGACGCTGTCGGGAACCGGGATGGCCCGGGCCGCATCGGCCAGATAGAATTCCGCCCAGGCCTGGCTGACGCCCCCCATCACGCGCTGGCCGACGCGCAAATTACCGACCCCCTCCCCCAGTGCATCCACCACGCCGACCGCCTCTGTGCCGGGCACGGCGGGCAGGGGCGGCTTTACGCCGTATACCCCCGCAATTGTCGCCAGGTCGTGATTATGGATTGGGGACAGCAGTAGCCGAACGCGGACCTGGCCCGGTCCGGGCTGCGGCGTGTCACGCTCCACCAGCCGAAGAACCTGGGCTGGATCGCCGAATTGGGCGTAGCTGACACTGCGCATTGAATTCACCTGAACGTTGTTGAAGGCAGCATGTGGGGACTGCCCAGACAGTTTCAACCGGTCTCGTCCAGCCGCGTGCATCGCCCGCATCTTCCATACTAGCCAAGCGCGGCCCGCGCCGCTAAAGCTTGCCCACCATTTGGGGGGACCAGACAATGAGCGACAAGAAGGTACGCTGGGGCATCCTGTCCACGGCCAATATCGGCATGCAGAAAGTCACGCCGGCGATTCAGAAATCGGCCCACTCCGAAGTGGTGGCCATTGCCTCCCGCGACTTGGCCAAGGCACAGGCCGCAGCAGCCGAGCTGGGTATTGCCAAGGCCTATGGTTCCTACGAAGACCTGTTTGCAGACCCCGACATCGACGCCATCTACAACCCGCTGCCCAACCACCTCCATGTTCCCATGACGGTGGCCGCCGCCAAGGCCGGCAAGCATGTGCTCTGCGAAAAGCCGATCGCGCTCAACGCCGCCGAAGCGGAAACTCTGCGCCAGTGTCCGCCCGATCGTATCGTGCTCGAAGCCTTCATGGTCCGCTTCCACCCGCAGTGGCAGCGTACACGCGAGATCATCCGCTCGGGCGAACTGGGCGAGGTCCGCGCCATCAATGCGGTTTTCACTTATTTCAACGCCGACCCCGCCAATGTCCGCAACCAGGCCGATATTGGCGGCGGCGGCATCATGGATATCGGCTGCTATCCGATCACCGCCGCCCGCTACCTGTTCAACAGCGAACCCAAGCGCGTGGTCTCGCTGGTCGATCGCGACGAAAGCTTCGGCACCGACCGCCTCGCCAGCGTCATTGCCGATTTTGGCGGTGGGAAGCAGCTCAATTTCATCTGCTCCACCCAGGCCGCCGGCCACCAGCGCGTTCAGGTCCTGGGCAGCAAGGCCAAGCTCGAGATCATCATTCCCTTCAACGCCCCGGCCGACGAGCGCACCGCCATCACCATCGACACAGGTGCCCCCTTTGACGGCTCGCTGGCCCGTCGGGAAATCCTGCCTTCCGTCGATCAGTATACCGAACAGGCGGAAGCCTTCGCGCTGGCCGTCCTGGGCAAGGCGCCCCTGCCCTGGGGCATCGAAGATGCCATCGCTTCCATGAAGGTCATCGACGCGGTTTTCGCCAGCGAAAAATCCGGCGGGTGGGCCAAGGTCTAGCCAGGTCAGCGTCGCCAACCGCCTTGGCGGCGGCCTGGATTGGGTTCGACCGCCACGGCGGGGCTTGTCGTCCACGCGCTGGTCTGCCCCGCTGCGGCGGCCTAATTCCCCTTGCCCCCAAGCGGAATTTTGTCCATATCAACACCCGTCGGAACGGGGCTGTAGCTCAGTTGGGAGAGCGCGTCGTTCGCAATGACGAGGTCAGCGGTTCGATCCCGCTCAGCTCCACCATTCCGACCACCCGGCCATTGTCTGCAGGCGAGACTGCCGTTCCGGCATCCGCAAAGGCCCCAATATTCAAGCGATGCGCGCCGGCCATAGAGTCGCCTCCGGGTAAATGACCCGGGGGGGGCAGGCGAAATTGACAATGCGGTTCGGCGACACGGGTCCTGGCGTTTCCAAGCTCGGACGCGACCTCAAGCAACTGGGATATTTCCCCGGCAGTCCGGCCAGCACTTTCGACGACGCGCTGCGCCGGGCGGTCAGGGCCTTCCAGATGCAGAACGTGGACAGCCAGGGGCGACCACTGGTTGTCGATGGCGTCGTGGGACCGGTGACCGAGTGGGCCATCACCAACCGGCTGGGGCAGACAACGACACCTGCCTCCGCCGCCGCATCGGCGCCCAATGTACCCGCCGGTGGCTCGGCAACGGCCAGGGCTGCGCTTGCCGTGGCGATCGCTGAAATGAATGCCGGCCATGGGGAAGTTGGCGGCAACAATATGGGTCCGCACGTCACGCGCTATCTCAACGGTATCGTCGGCACGCCCAACGACTGGTGCGCCGGTTTCGTCAGCTTCTGCTTTTCGACGTCCGGCCAGCCCATGCCGTTCAAGTACTCGGTCGGCGCCCGCGATATTCTCGATCAGCTCAAGGCCAAGGGCTGGGCAGTCAAGCCAGACAATACCCATCCACCGCTTCCCGGGGACATCATTGTCTGGTGGCGGCAGGCACCCTCGAGCTGGAAGGGCCATATCGGCATCGTCCACAGCTACGACAACGGCATCGTCCGCACCATCGAGGGCAACAAGACCTCCAAGGTCGGCTCGTTCGTCTACACGCTGGGCGCCATCGACAAGCTGCTCGGCTTTGCCCGCGTGCCCTGACGGCAGCAATTCAATCCAGGTGATTTCCCATGCTCAGCACCGATCTGCTCGCCCAGCTCTATCCTTCGGCCAGCCAGCAAAGCATCGACGCGTTTGCCGCGCAGGCGCCCGCACTCCTGGCGGCTTTCGAGATATCCAAGACGCAGAACCGCCTGCACTTCTTCCTGGCGCAGATCGGCCATGAATCGGGCGGCCTCAAGATCCGGGAGGAGAACCTCAACTATACCGGCCCACGCATGATGGTGGTCTGGCCGTCGCGGTTCAAGAAACTGTCCGACACCAATGGCTTGGCCGGCAATCCCCGCGCGCTGGCCAACAATGTCTATGGCGGGCGCATGGGCAATACCAAGCCGGACGATGGCTGGACCTACCGGGGACGCGGCTACATCCAGATCACCGGGCGTGACGGCTATCGGCAGGTAGGCGCCATTGCTCAGCTGCCGCTCGAAACCCAGCCTGACCTGGCGCTGGATCCCGAGCATGCCTTGCGGGTGGCCTGCGCGTTCTGGACCTGGAAGAAGCTTAATCCCAAATGCGATGCCGGGGACTTCACCGGCGTGACCAAGGGCATCAATGGCGGCACGACGGGGTTGCAGGATCGCTTCAACTGGCTGGCCAAGGTACAGAGCCTCGTCGCATGGCCGCTTTCGGCTGCCGATGCTGCGACCGCGCCAATGTCGCTTTCCATCGCCCGCCTCAAGTCCGTTCAGATCAAGCTGGCGGGCCTTGGCTATTACGCTGGCTCGATCAACGGGATTTTCGGCAGTAAAAGTCGCGCGGCGTTGAAGGCCTACCAGGCCGATAACGGTCTGCCGCCCAACGGGCAGTTTACAGCGGCGACCTTGCAGCATCTCGGCGCATAGCAGGCCCGCAGATCAGGTCTCGACCGGGTCGTTCAGCGCCATACGGCCGGCGGCGCGACCAAAGCCCTCGGTGATGACCGCCTTCATGGCGACCCGGGCTTCGTCGGCATCGCCCGCCATGATCGCTTCGGCGATACGGCCATGGGCGCGTACGGTGGCCCGCATGGCCGCTTCGTCCTCGACGGGCGAACTGATGGTGAAGGCTGCGGTGAGTGCGAGTTCCACGAGCGCGCTGATCGAGGCCATGAAGGGGTTTCCCGAAGCTTCGGCCACCGTGCGATGGAATTGCAGGTCGGTGCGGGCAAATTCCTCAGCCGTCTTGGCTTCGCCCATGCGGTCGGCGCAGGCGAGCAGCGCCGCAGCCTGTTCCTCGTTGCGGCGGACGGCGGCCAGCGCGGCCGATTCCACTTCGACCCCGATGCGGATTTCAGCAAGGCTGCGCAGCAGCGCCACGTCGGGCCCGGCCTCGAAATGCCAGGACAGCACATCGGAATCAAACAGGTTCCAGCGCTGACGTGGCAGGACCCGGGTGCCGATGCGGGCCCGCGCCTCGATCATACCTTTGGCGGCCAGGGTCTTGAGCGCCTCGCGCAACACGGTGCGCGATACCGAAAAGCGCGCCAGCAGGTCGGAATCGGATGGAAGGATGGCCCCCTCCGGATAGTCGCCGCGCACGATGGCAACGCCAAGCTGCCATAGCACTTGCGAGTGGAGGTTGCGCATCGGCACGCGGCCGGCGATGGAGGCGATCAGATCGCCCGTCGTCCTTTCCGGCACCTCGCGTGTAACCATCAGCGGCCCCCCTGCCGTTCGGCGTGACCGGTTCCCCGCGCCTCATTAGTGTTACTATATGAAGTATCCGACCCGGAGCCGCACGGCAACCGGTGCTGGACAGGGGGACGCACGGCGGCGAGTGTAGCGGCAAACAGGGAATCAGCCGCATGACCACGACCACCAGCCAACTCGATGCCGTCCTTGCCAGCGTGGATGCCGGGCTCGACCAGAGCCTCGAGCGCCTCTACGAGCTGCTGCGCATCAAGTCCATTTCGACCGACCCGGCCTATGCCGCCGAATGCCGGCGCGCCGCCGACTGGATAGCCACCGAACTGACCGGTCTGGGCTTCGACGCGGCAGCGCGCCCGACGCCGGGCCACCCGGTCGTTGTGGCGCACGGCCCCGATCAGGCCGGCCCGCACGTGCTGTTCTATGCCCACTACGACGTGCAGCCGGTCGACCCGATCGAACTCTGGCATTCCGATCCGTTCGAGCCCGAACTCAAGACCGACGCCAATGGTCGCAAGATCATCGTGGCGCGTGGCGCCTCCGACGACAAAGGCCAGATGCTGACCTTTATCGAGGCGTGCCGCGCCTGGAAGACGGTGACAGGCGGCCTGCCGGTCAAGGTATCCCTGATGCTGGAGGGTGAGGAGGAGAGCGGTGGCAAGAACCTGCCGCCCTTCATGGAAGCCAATCGCGAAGAATTGGCCGCCGCCGATATTGCCCTGGTCTGCGACACCGACATGTGGGACCGCCAGACCCCGTCCATCACCACCATGCTGAGGGGCCTGGTGGCCGAGGAAATCACCATCACCTGCGCCAACAAGGACCTCCATTCCGGCATGTTCGGCAATGCGGCGCGCAACCCCAACCAGGTGCTGGCAGAGGTCATCGCCAGCTTGCGGGCACCCGACGGCTCGGTGACGCTGCCCGGCTTCTACGACGACGTTGCCGAAATCAGCCCCGAGCTCAAGGCGCAATGGGCGGGGCTGGGTTTCGACCAGGCGGCATTCCTGGGCGAAGCCGGGCTCTCCATCCCTGCCGGCGAACAGTCCCGCTCGGTGCTCGAAATGCTGTGGGCGCGGCCGACCTGCGAAATCAACGGCATGACCGGCGGCTATACCGGCGACGGCTTCAAGACGGTGATCCCGGCCAAGGCCAGCGCCAAAATCAGCTTCCGCCTCGTCTCGGGCATGCAGCCCGACAAGATCCGCGCCGCCTTCCGCCAGCACGTCGAGGCCATGATCCCCGCCGACTGCTCGGTGAGCTTCCACGCTCATGGTGGCTCACCGGCCATCACCGTGCCATCGGATGGCGTGCACCTGCGCCAGGCGCTGGCGGGGCTGTCGGGCGAATGGGGCAAGCAGGCGGTCATCACCGGTTCGGGCGGTTCGATCCCGGTCGCCGGCGATTTCAAGCGCATCCTCGGCCTCGACACGCTGCTGATCGGCTTCGCCCATGTCGATGACCAGATTCACTCGCCCAACGAGAAGTACGATCTCGACAGCTTCCACCGCGGCATCCGCTCCTGGGTACGGGTGCTCGCGAGCCTGGCGGGCTAGGGCGCAGCCTTCCCCACACTCGATCGTCACCCTCGGGCTTGACCCGAGGGCACTGCACTTACCGAACTCGACGAAAGTAAAGAGCCCTTGGGTCAAGCCCGAGGGTGACGCGCGGTGGTGGATTGAAATGTCCAGCCCTACAGATACATCACCGCCAGCATGGCGATGACCGCCGGGACGGTCTGGATGAGGATGATCTTCCGGCTGGCCGTCGCTGCCCCATAAATGCCGGCCACCGCCACGCAGGCGAGGAAGAACATGGCGATCTGCCAGGCGAATTCGGGTTGCGGATGCACCAGCGACCAGATCAGCCCTGCCGCCAGGAAGCCGTTATAGAGCCCCTGATTGGCCGCCAGTGCCTTGGTCTGCTCGGCCAATTCGGGCGTCAGCCCGAAGGCCTTGCGGCCCTGTGGCGCCGTCCACAGGAACATCTCGAGCACGAGGATGTAGATGTGCAGCAGCGCCACGAGGGCGACGATGACGATGGCGACGACGCTCATTTTGTCTTGGTCTTTCCTGGTGAGAGGGCCATGGCATCCCACCCCAGCTGGCGGGCCTGCTCGGCCTGGTAGGCGGCTTCCTGGTCTGGCAGCGCTTCACGCGAGCCACCCAGCGCGACCAGCTTGTCGATAACCGGTTGCACTTGCGGCCCGTGCTTGTCGCAGGCGCCCGGCTCGTCCAGCGTCTCGAATGCCGGATCGTAGAACAGGTTGTCGAAGTCGTTGACGCCGATCCCCAGCTGTCCGTGGGCGAGGATATCGGCCGAGTCGGTCAGCAGCGACCATTCCTCGTCGGTAACGGCAAAATCGGCGCAGTTGGACGAAATGACATTGGCCAGCACCACCTCGCTCAGGAATGTCTCGGCCTCTTCACCGCTGAAGCCGCTGAGATCGGGCAGTTGCACATAGATCTTGCCATCGGCCGATGCGGTGGCGGTCAAGGCAAGGCTGGTGGCGAAAATGGCAAGCAGGCGCTTCATGTCGTGTCTCCGCGATTATGGTGTGCCACGCCGTGGCTAGGGCGGGCAAGCTGGCTGGCGTATGGGTTGGAATTGCGGCGGCGTGCGCAAGGGATACTCCGATGTCGGCGCTTCACCTGCCGCTCGATCAGCTCGGCTGGCCGCCAATCGATTGCACGGCTTTCGCCCCGGCCGCGATGCCCCTGGCCAAGGCCGTCGCTTCGTCATCCCCGGCCAGATGGGCGGCGATGAAGCCGGCGGCGAAGGCATCGCCGGCGCCTGTGGAATCGAGGACCGTTACCGATGGTGCCGGCAGCAGCACACGAACGCCCTCGCGACCCCCCAGGGCCGCGCCAAGCCTTCCGCGCTTGATAAGCACGGTGCCGAAACGTTCGCCCAGGGCCCGCGTCTGCGCCTCGTAGCCGACGGCGCCGGTCAATGCCTCGGCTTCGCTCTCATTGGCGAAAATCCAGTCGGCACCCGCGGTCCAGTCGAGGAACTGCGCGACGCCCACTTCGACCAGGAACCCGACCGACGCCGGATCGACCGCGACGGCAATGCCGCGCGCCCGGGCCGCGGCAAAGAGGGCCTGCACCGCTGCCCGCGGGCCGGGAGCGAAGAAGCTGTAGCCCGAGACCATGACCATGCCGATATCGTCCAGCCGGCTCGAGGGCAGGTCATCGGGCGACAGATTGAGATTGGCGCCGCGATCGGTGAGAAAGCTGCGCTCGCCATCCGGATCGACGATGGTCACCAGGACGCCTGAGGGCTGTTCCCGGTCGCCGGCCAGCACGGGCACCACGCCCAGGCCGCGGAAGTAGTTCTCGTACATGGCCTTGTCGGCGTGGCCGACCCGCGCCGCGAACACCACATCGGCGCCCATGGCGCCCAGCCACACCGCCTGGTTGGCACCCGAGCCGCCCGGCCGGCTTCGCACCGTCGCACGACGATCGCTGCCTTTGACGATGGGACCTTCGGGGACGACGATGACATCGGTCATCACGTCGCCAACGACGAGGACTTTGCCGCTCATGCGCGGCGGACGGCCGGCTTGGGCGTGGCGCGGGCTGCCATGGCCACGGCAATCTGCGCGGCGACCTTGGCATTGTTCTCGACCAGCGCAATGTTGGACACCAGCGACTTGCCGTCGGTCAGCTCGAAGATGCGCTTGAGCAGGAACGGCGTCAGGTCCTTGCGCGAGACCCCTTCCTGTTCGGCGCCCCGGATCGCTTCGGCGATGCGCGCCTCGATGGCATCAGGGTCGAGTGCGTCAGCCTCAGGGATCGGATTGGCGATCAGGACGCCGCCCAGCCCCAGGTCGATCTGCATGGCCACGACCTTGGCGATGTCGGCGACGTCGTCGAAGCGGTGATCGACCTTGTGGCCGCTCTGGCGCGCCCAGAAGGCCGGGAAGTCCTCGGTGCCATAGCCCAGCACAGGCACTCCATTGGTCTCGAGCACTTCGAGCGTCTTGCCGATATCGAGGATCGACTTGGCGCCGGCGCAAACCACCGCCACGGGCGTGCGGCCCAGTTCCTCGAGGTCGGCCGAGATATCGAAGGTCTCCTCGGCGCCGCGATGCACCCCGCCAATGCCGCCGGTGGCAAAGACGTGGATACCGGCTAACGCCGCGATCTGCATGGTGGTGGCGACCGTGGTGCCGGCGATGGCGCCCTTGACCAGCAAGGCGCTGACGTCCCGGCGCGAGGCCTTGGCCGCCTTGCCGCCCTCGAGCGCCAGCCGCTCCAGGTCCTCACCCGCAACACCCACGCAGAAGCGACCATCCATCATGGCGATCGTGGCCGGCACGGCACCATGCTTGCGGATCACAGCCTCGACATTGTTGGCCATCTCCAGGTTCTGCGGATAGGGCATGCCATGGGTGATGATGGTCGATTCCAGCGCCACGACCGGCTTGCCGTCGGCCAGGGCCTTCTTCACTTCGGGACTGACGGAAAGATAGGCCTTGGCACTCATCGGATCACTCGCTGGTCTTGTGTCTGTCATGGGCCGCGTGGCCCTGCTGGCGCGGGTTTTGCGCCTTGTTGGCAGATGGCGTCAATAGCTGCGAAAACTTCGCTGCTCGGCGCTTGTCGCCCCTGCTTTTTGGTTCTAGGTTGCCCTCATAAACGCCAGCGTGGAAAGGGCACTTCGCTGCAGACCGCCATTGTTGATCGCGCCTGCGGCGCCGATCGATACGCGCCCGGCTCCGGGCCCAGTCCAGCCGATAGGCCCAGCGCTTCCGAGCGCTCTTTTTCCGTACCAGCAGACAAGGCCGGATCGACCAATCCGGGCACTCCGAGATAAGCGCCCGAGGCTGATCTCGCGCCCCGGCGCCCCAATCGGCCGCCACCGTGGCCGCAACGACAAAAACCAGAACCGCGAACAGGAGCTCAATCCAGATGAACAAGTCGCTCGCACTTGCCCTTGGCGCCCTCATGGTGGCCAGCCCGGCGCTGGCCCAGGAAGAGGCCGTGCTCAATGTCTATAACTGGTCCGACTATATTGCCGAGGACACCATCGCCAATTTCGAGGCGGAGACCGGCATCAAGGTCAACTACGACGTCTATGACAACAACGAGATCGTCGACGCCAAGCTCCTGGCCGGCAATTCCGGCTACGACATCGTTGTGCCCTCGGGCAATTTCCTCGAACGGCAGATCCAGGCCGGCCTCATCCTGCCGCTCGACAAGTCCAAGCTGACCAACCTGGGCAATCTCGACCCGGCCGTGATGGCGACTGCCGCCGCGCAGGACCCCGACAATGCCCATGCCGTGCCCTACATGATCAACACCATCGGCTTCGGCTATAATGTCGCCAAGGTCACCGAGGCGCTCGGCGCCGACGTGCCGGTCGATAGCTGGGACCTGATCTTCAAGCCCGAACTGGCCGCCAAGGTCGCCGATTGCGGCATCAGCCTGCTCGACAGCCCGTCCGAAGTCACCGGCATCGCGCTCAACTATCTGGGTCTAGACCCCAATTCGGAGAGCGAGGAAGACCTTGCCAAGGCCGAAGCCCTGCTCAACTCGGTCAAGCCCTATATCCGCTACTTCAATTCGAGCCAGTATATCGACGACCTGGGTAACGGCGAGATCTGCGTCGCCCTGGGCTATTCGGGCGACATCTTCATCGCCGCCGATGCCGGCGCCGCCGCCGCTACTCCGGTCGAGATCAAGTATGTGATCCCCAAGGAAGGCGCTGCGACCCTGTTCGATTTCCTCGCCATTCCGGTGGATGCGCCCCATCCGGACAACGCCCACAAGTTCATCAACTACATCCTCGAGCCCCAGGTCGTGGCCGCGATCACCAACTACGTGTTCTATGCCAACCCCAACCTGCCGGCCCTGGAATTCGTGGACGAGGAAGTCAAGTCCAACCCCGGCATCTACCCGCCGGCCGAGACCATCGCCAAGGCCTTCGTCATGAAGGCGCATGACCCGGCCTTCGAAGAGGTCTTGACCCGCACCTGGACCCGCATCAAAACCGGCCAGTAAGACGATCACTCAAGGGGCGGCACCCCACGCGTTTCCAGGAAAAGTGGATACCGGTTTTCCGGTTCGGAAACGCGACAGAAGTGCCGCCCCTTCAGCCTTTCAAGAGTCCGCCAATGGCCAAGAAGCCGCAGCTCGCATTCGAAACCCGTCCGTGGCGCGACCCGAAGGCAAAGCCGTTCGTGCGCATCAAGAACGTCACCAAGAAATTCGGTGACGTTTCGGCCGTGCATGACGTGTCGCTCGATATCTACAAGTCCGAGCTGTTCTGCCTGCTCGGCGGCTCGGGTTCGGGCAAGTCCACCCTGCTGCGCATGCTGGCCGGCTTCGAGCAGCCAACCTCGGGCACCATCGAGATCGATGGCCAGGACATGACGCATGTGGCGCCCTATAACCGCCCCGTCAACATGATGTTCCAGAGCTATGCCCTGTTCCCCCACATGAATGTGGAGCAGAACATCGCCTATGGCCTGAAACGCGACCACATGCCCAAGGGTGAGATATCGGACCGCGTCGCCGAGCTCTTGAGCCTGGTCAAGCTGCAGGATTATGGCAAGCGCAAACCGAACCAGCTGTCAGGCGGCCAGCGCCAGCGTGTGGCCCTGGCCCGTGCCCTGGCCAAGCGCCCCAAGCTGCTGCTGCTGGACGAGCCGCTGGGCGCGCTCGACAAGAAGCTGCGCGAGGAAACCCAGTTCGAGCTGGTCAAGATCCAGGAATCGCTCGGCGTCACCTTCATCGTGGTCACGCACGACCAGGAAGAGGCCATGACCCTGGCCACCCGCATCGGGGTGATGAACCAGGGCGAGATCGCCATGATCGGCGAGCCGACCGACATCTACGAATTCCCCAATTCCAAGTTCGTTGCCGGCTTCATCGGCTCGGTCAATATGGTCGAGGGCGTGGTCACCGAGGACGAGCCCGATCACGTCCGCATACGCTCGGTCGAACTGGGCTGCGACATCTATGTCGGACACGGCGTCGACTGCGCCCCCGACCAGATCCTGTGGTGGGCCATCCGCCCCGAAAAGATGCATGTGAGCCGGGACAAGCCCGAGGGCCAGTTCGGCGCCAATGTCACCACCGGCATGGTCGAAGACATTGCCTATCTGGGCGACATGAGCCTCTACCAGATCGTGCTGCCGAGCGGCAAACGCCTGCGCGTCAGCCAGACCAATTCGGTGCGCGGCAATCCCGACGCCATCACCTGGGACGAGACGGTGTATGTATCCTGGGCGCCCGATGCCGGCTCGGTGCTGACGGTATGACCACGACGCACGAACCCACCATTCCGCCTCCTCGCCGCCTGCGTCCCTGGAATGCCGTGGAGCGACGGCTTGCCCGGGTCGGCATTACCGGCCGCATGCTGGTGCTGGCCGCGCCGGTGCTGTGGCTGCTGGTCTTTTTCCTTATTCCGCTGGCCGTGGTGTTCGGTATATCGCTGGCCACCAAGCAGTTCGGCCGCCCGCCCTATTCGGCACTGCTCTCGACCGAGGAAGGCACCGTGCAGTTGACGCTGCACCTGTCCAATTACATCCGGCTCTTCACCGACAATCTCTATGTCGCGGCCTATCTGAGCTCGATCCGCATCGCCGCCATCGCCACTGTCATCACGCTCTTCATCGGCTACCCCATGGCCTATGCCATCGCGCGCGCGCCCGATCGCTGGCGCAACATCATGCTGATGCTAGTGGTGCTGCCTTTCTTCACCTCGTTCCTGCTGCGCGTCTATGCGCTGACCGGGTTCATGCGCGGCAATGGCGTGATCAACCAGTTCCTGGGCCTGTTCGGCATCGAGCCGCTGGTGATGATGCAGACCGACTTCGCCGTCTATGTCGGCATCGTCTATACCTACCTGCCCTTCATGATCCTGCCGCTCTATACGACGCTGGTGAAGCTCGACGTCTCGCTGTTCGAGGCCTCGGCCGACCTTGGCGCCCGCCCGCTGCGCACCTTCCTCTCGGTGACCCTGCCGCTTTCCATGCCCGGCATCATCGCCGGCTCCATGCTGGTCTTCATCCCGGCCATCGGCGAATTCGTCATCCCCTCGCTGCTGGGCGGGCCAGGCACGCTGATGATCGGTCGCGTGCTGTGGGACGAATTCTTCACCAATACCAACTGGCCGCGCGCGGCCGCCGTGGCCATGGCCATGCTGGTGGTGGTCGTCGTCCCCATCATGCTGCTGCAACGCGCCCAGAGCGCCGTGGTGGAGAAGTAACATGCGCAAAGGCTGGTTCCTGCCTATTGCCGCCGCGCTCGGCTTCTCGTTCCTCTACGCGCCCATCGTCTCGCTGGTCATCTTCTCGTTCAACGAGAGCCAGCTGGTGACCGTCTGGTCGGGCTTTTCCACCAAGTGGTACGGTGCCCTGTTCAGCGACCCGCAACTGCTGGGCGCGGCCTGGCTCAGCCTCCAGATCGCGGCGCTGAGCGCCTCGATCGCCCTGGTGCTGGGCACGCTGGCTGCCGTGGCCCTGGTCCGCTTCCGCCGCTTCAAAGGTCGCACCCTTTTTTCCGGCATGGTTTCGGCCCCGCTGGTCATGCCCGACGTCATCACGGGCCTGGCGCTGCTGCTGCTGTTCGTGGCCATGGAATCCACGCTCGGCTGGCCGCGCGGCCGCGGCATGCTGACCATCGTCATCGCCCACGCGACCTTCTGCACTGCCTATGTCTGCGTCGTCGTGCAGTCGCGGCTTTCCGATTTCGATCGCAGCCTCGAAGAAGCGGCCATGGATCTGGGCGCAACGCCGCTGCGCACCTTCTTCGACATCACCCTGCCCATCATCGCCCCGGCCCTGGTCTCGGGCTGGCTGCTCGGCTTTACCCTCTCGCTCGACGACCTGGTGATCGCCAGCTTCGTCTCGGGCCCGGGCTCGTCGACCCTTCCCATGGTGATCTTCAGCAAGGTCAAGCTGGGCGTCTCGCCCGATGTCAACGCGCTCGCCACCATCATCATCGGCATCGTGGCATTGGGCGTGCTGGCCGCCACCATCCTGCAGCTGCGCAGCAAGCCGAAAAAGGCCCGGGCCTAGGCCCGGTCCCAGATTTCGGCGAGCGGAGACGGCAAGACCGAGCGGATTGCCGCTGCGTCGAAGGGCTCGCTCTCAGTCTTGATCAGCCAGAGCACATCGGCGGCGATGCCCTCCGGCATATGCACATGGGGCAGCAGGCGGGCCGCGAGCGCTGCTTCGAATGTCGCCAAGTCCGGCGTCGGCAGCAGCGCGTCGGGCGTCCAGTCCTGGTAGAACACACCGCGTTGCACCGCCGGCAGGTGGTTGCCCACCGTGGCGATCGCTGCCAGGGGGAGCCGGGCGCGCAATTCATGCAGGAAGCCCCGCAGGCAGGCAAAGGTGATGTTGTTGGTTTCCAGCATCGCCCGCTGCTTGAGCGCATCCTGCCAGCGGGCAATGCTCTCATTGGCATATTTGACGTCGCGCGGATTGGTCACGGCAATGAACTCCCCGAGGTGCCGACCCGTTAGGCATTCGCCAGGGTCACGCTTAGAACACTTTCGGCTACAAGACTTTCGCGTCACAGCAGGAGACAGCCCGATGAGCGACACGCCTTCCGACTATATCCGCACCAACCAGCTTGGGCGCAAATACGGCGCTGGCCTGGTGATCCTGGCCTTGTTCGCCTTGAGCAGTGTGCTCAATGGCGGCGGAGCGGCGCTGGTGACGCTCAAGGTGCTGTCCGCAATTCCCTTTGCCGTGGCCTGGATCTGCCTGCCACACCTGTTCGACCCGGTTCGCTCGCGTACCCCGCTGACGCCCAGCTTCCTGGAGCGGCGGGGGCTCGAGGGTGTGCTGCTGTCGTCAGCACTCGCCGTTGCCGGCTGGCAGCCGGACAGCAATCCCCTCGCCCTGGCATCGATCGTGGCCATCGCGACCGTCGTCTATGTCGCTGCCATGGCTATCCTATACCGCACTCTGGTACGGCAGCGCTGAACTGCATCGTGACTGGACATCTCCGAAAAACCTGTCATCCTGACGTCATGTTCAACCAACGTGAAGGAGGTGATCCAGTGTCTTATGAGATTTTGGCGCTCGAAGAAGGTCTTGGATTTCGTGTGCTGATCGGGAGTGATCTCGGCTAACACACGCCTCCTCGGCTTTCGAGGCCGATAGACTCAGGAAGGGCCGTCCCCCCAGGGGCGGCCCTTTTTATTGCCACTCCCCCGGGGCGGCCTTTGCACCGCCGCTCCCCAGGGGGCCCTTTTTATTGCCGCTTGACGGATGCGGCCAAGCCATTGATACCGCTGGACGGAATTCCTGGAGACACTGACCTTGTCGGCCAATTTCGTCCTGACCCTGTCCTGCGCCGATCGTCCCGGCATTGTCGCCGCCATCACTACCGAACTGGCGGCATTGGGCGCCAATATCGCCGAATCCAACCAGTTCTGGGATCGCGAGACCGATCGCTTCTTCATGCGCCTGGCCTTTACCGCGCCCGATGGCATTGGCCGCGAGGTCATCGAGCGCGCGCTCAAATCGCCGATCGAACGCTTTTCGATGAAGACGGCGCTGAGCGACGAGAGCCGACGCAAGCGCATCGTCATCATGGTGAGCAAGTTCGACCATACGTTGCTGCATTTGCTCTACCAGATCCGTGTCGGCTGGCTGGATGCCGAGGTCGCCGCCATTATCTCCAACCACGACGATGCGAGAAAGATCGCCGAAGATGCCGGCATCCCCTTCCATCTCCTGCCGGTGACCAAGGACAGCAAGGCCGCCCAGGAGGAACAGGTGCTGGCACTGGTCAAGCAGAGCGGCGCCGACCTGGTTGTGCTGGCTCGCTACATGCAGGTGCTGTCAGATAACCTCTCGACCCGCCTCTTCGGGCAGGTCATCAACATCCACCACTCGTTTTTGCCCAGTTTCAAGGGGGCCAAGCCCTATCACCAGGCCCATGAGCGGGGCGTCAAGATCATCGGCGCCACCGCCCATTACGTGACGCCCGACCTCGACGAAGGCCCGATCATCGAGCAGGAAACCGCCCGCGTCACCCATGCCATGAGCGCCGACGACCTGGTCGCCGCCGGCCGCGACATCGAAAGCCGCGTCCTGGCAAGAGCGGTAAAGCTGCACCTCGAAAACCGGGTGATGCTGAACGGCAAGAAGACGGTGGTTTTCGGGTAGCTCTTCACCTTCCCAAAAGGGAGAGGTAAGGTATCCTGCCCGTGGCGCATCTGGGCCATTCGGGCATACCCCTCATGGCCTTCTCACCTAAAATCGCTCCACCGGAGCTATTTTGCCCTGTGGGCCGGTTCTCAGACCGGCAGATCTTCCAGCCGCAGGGAGTCCGCCAGCGTGGTCTTGTCGAGCACTTCGCGGGTGGCCAGCGTGACGCGTTCGAAGACGTGGCGGATTTCGCAGCTCGCCTCTTCGCGGCAGTCTTCGCAGCGGCGATAGGCAATCTTGCTCAGGCAGGGGAGCGGCGCGATGGGGCCGTCGATCAGGCGCAGCACTTCGCCGAACATGATCTGCTCGGGCGCGCGCAAGAGCTCATAGCCACCCGAGCGGCCGCGCCGGCTGGCAACCAGGCCGGCCCGCTTGAGCTCGAGCAGAATTTGCTCGAGGAACTTCTTGGGGATCGCCTGCTCCTTGGAGATTTCGCCGATCATCATGGTCTGGCCGCGGCCCGCCCGGGCCAGGGAAACCAGGGCACGCAAGGCATACTTGGCTTTTTGCGAGATCATCGGCCCAACTTACTCCCGACGCGCCCATCGGGCGCGCCGCACGCGATCGGGGCGGCCCAGCCGCCCTCAAACTCTATGCGCCAGCGCCCAAGCCTTTGACAAGGGCCTAGCTTTTTGGCTCCGGCACGACCGGCGGGACAACAGTCCGGTCGATGCCTTCGTCTTCGCCCTCCGGCGGCGCAATGCCGCCTTCGTTGGTCTCGGCCTCGGCTTCCGCCTCGGTCTGCGCCTCGACATCTGCTTCTGGGTCAGGCAGTGCCGGTGCCGCTTCTTCGGCCCCGGCGGGCGCGGCAGTTTCCTCGGGCGGCGGTGCAGCCGCCGCTTCCGGCTCGGCTGCCGACTGCGTCTCGGCCGGTTGCGCCACCACCTCGTCGATCGCAGCCGGGGCTTCCCCGACGGTGGGGGTAGCCGCCACCGATTCCAGTTCGGCGGCCGGCGGCTCTTCATCGGGGCCCGGCAGGGCAATTACGCTTTCGGTATCGGCGGCTTCGACCGCATCGAGAACGACGGGGTCATCTATGGCGACCTCCAACGTCGGCTCCGGCGTCACTGGTTCGCCGGCATCCGCAGCCTCGACCGCCGGACCGGGCAGTTCGATCACGGTGTCCGCCGCGACGGTTGCAGCACCCTCCGCTGGCACGTCGGCAGCGGATTCCTCGGGAGCGGCTTGGGCAGCCGTCGGGGGCTCGGCTGGCGCGGCAGCGTCGACCGCCGGGACGACTGCCACGGGCACCACCGCCGCCGCCTTTTCGAGGAGATTTTCGGCCACCGGCAGCTTGGGCTCTTCCGGCACCGGCACCGCCACGCTGCCGTCGCCGCGCAGGAAGGCGAGGATGCCCTTGCCGATTTCGCGTTCGCCGCGGATGACCGTGGTGGCGCCCAGCCCGCGCAGGAACGTCTCTTCCTCTTCCGAATAGGCGCGCGCGATGATGGAAATACCCGGATTGAGCTTGCGCCCGGACTCGCAGACCGAGCCCGCCTCGAAGCCATTGGAGATGGCGACCAGGAGGTTCCGCGCCTGGGGCAGATTGGCCAGCCTGAGCACGTCCGCGCTCGCCGCATTGCCAAAGACGACTTCCAGGTTCTCCGCGCGGGCCGCAGCCACGTCATGATCGGAATCCTCGATCACCACGAGCCCGCCGCCATCCGCCTTGATGCCGGCTGCGACGATACGGCCGACCTGGCCATAGCCCACCAGCACCGTGTGACCGACCTGGTGCGACGGTTCGCCGGTATCGTCGTCGGCGCCTGGGGCGCCACGATCGACGGCGCCCTCGCTGGGCGCATCCGTCGTGATCGGGCCTTCGGCGGCCCTGCTGGTTTCGGTGGGTTCGATGCGCACGCCCTCGCGTTCGGACTTCTCCGCCTTGCGCTGCGCCACCCTGGCTTCAAAGCGCGGCTTGAGCAGGTCGAGCACCCAGAACACGACCGGGTTGAGCACGATCGAAATCAGCGCGCCGGCCAGGATCAGGTCCTGCCCCTCGGGCGGCAGGATGGCGAGGCTCACGCCCATGCTGGCCAGGATGAACGAGAATTCGCCGATCTGCGCCAGCGACGCGGAAATGGTCAGCGCCGTCGCCACCGGCCGGCGGAACAGCAGCACGATCGCAAACGCCGCCAGCGACTTGCCGATGATGATGATGAACACCGTGGCAATGACCGGAAGCGGATTGGTGATGATGATGCTGGGGTCGAACAGCATGCCCACCGACACGAAGAACAGCACGGCAAAGGCGTCGCGCAGCGGCAGCGTTTCCTGCGCGGCGCGATGGGACAGCTCGCTTTCCGAAAGGATCATGCCGGCAAAGAAGGCACCCAGCGCCAGCGACACGCCGAACAGCACGGCCGAGCCCAAGGCCACGCCGAGGGCGATGGCCAGCACCGCCAGCCGGAACAGTTCGCGCGAGCCGGTGTGGGCCGTGCCGTGCAGAGCCCACGGGATGACGCGGCGGCCGACGACCAGCATGAAGCCGACAAAGGCGGCGACCTTGACGATGGTGAGGCCCAATACGCCCCAGATGCCCACCGAGCCGCCCATGATGCGCTCGACGAAGGACACGAAGGGATCGTGCACGCCGGTATCGGCGCCATTTAGGCCGGCAATGGCGGGGATCAGCACCAAGGCCAACACCATTGCCAGGTCTTCCACGATCAACCAGCCCACCGCGATGCGGCCACGCTCGGATTCGATCAGGCGCCTGTCCTGCAGAGCCTTGAGCAGCACCACGGTGGATGCGACGGACAGGGCGAGGCCGAACAGCAGGCCGGCGCCGATGTCCCAGCCGAGCAGCAGCGCCAGGCCAAGGCCGAGCAGCGTGGCAAAGCCGATCTGCACGATGGCGCCCGGAATGGCGAGCGCCCGCACGCTCATTAGGTCCTTGAGCGAGAAATGCAGCCCGACGCCGAACATGAGGAGGATGACGCCCAGCTCCGCCAGTTCCGCCCCCAGCGCCTGGTCGGCGACGAAGCCGGGGGTATAGGGGCCCGCCAGAATGCCGGCAAACAGGTAGCCCACCAAAGGCGGCATTTTCAGCCGATTGGCGATCATCCCGAAGATATAGGCAAGCACCAGACCCGCGACGATCGTTGTGATCAGGGGGGTATCGTGCTGCATATTGCCTCCGTGGCGGGTTATCGACCTGATGCTGTCCGGAAATCTCTACGGCCAAGATGGGGTATTGGCCCGCGATCCGCAAGCAGAGCCGACACAAGAAGTGTCAGCAATTTGGCCTACTTGGCGAGAATGCTCCCACCGACTCATGCAGAGGCGCAAGTTTGGCATTGTTATGACGCCGGCCTGAACGGAACCTCCCGGCGGGCGACACGGTTGAGGGGCAACACGACACGGGGGCTTGCGGTGCGCTTTTCGGTGGGATGCGAGATTGGCTACGACGTCGCCGAGAGCGCGACGCTGATCTTCAATATCGAGGCCATGCATGGCGGCCGTCAGCGCGTCCTGAGCGAGACGCTCACCATCACCCCCAAAATCGCCGCCGACGAGAAGACCTCGGAGGAAAGCGGCAATCGCTACCTGCGGCTGACGGCGCCCAAGGGACTGGTCCAGCTGCGCTATGCCGCAGAAATCGAGCTCGACCCGCTGCACCAGGCGCCGGCCAAGCTCGACGAGGTGCCCATTGCCACCCTGCCGCTCGAAACGCTGCCCTTCCTCAATCCCTCGCGCTATTGCCCCTCCGACCAGTTGGCCCGCTTTGCCACTCGTCAGTTCGGCAGCATCGAGCCGGGCTTCGGCCGGGTGGTCGAAATCTGCAACTGGATCAATGCCGAGGTCGATTATCTCTCGGGCACCAGCGACACGACGACAACGGCCGCCGATACCTTTTCCCTGCGCGCCGGTGTCTGCCGTGACTTCGCCCATCTGGGCATCACCTTCTGCCGCGCCCTCGGCATTCCGGCGCGCTTTGTCTCCTGCTACGCCTGGCAACTGGAACCGCAGGATTTCCACGCCGTGTTCGAAGCCTATCTGGGCGATCGATGGTACCTGTTCGATCCCACCCGCATGGCCGCGCTTGATGGCATGGTGCGCATCGGCTGCGGCCGCGACGCCGCCGACACGGCCTTCGCCACAATCTACGGCCAGGTGCTGCCCCAACCCATCAAGGTGTGGAGCGAGGCGATCGATGGCGACAAGAACGAGGAATGGACGACGGATGCGGTCAGCGTGGTGCGGGAATAGTAGAGTGGAGTTTCGCCCTACCCCATGCCGTCCTGCAGACTGGTGACCCGCTCGACGACCACCTCGACCTCCATGCCGAGATAATCCTCCTTGCTGCCCATGAAGGTGCCGGCAATGGGAATGGCCTGGCGCGGTTCGCGGGCGACACCGACGCGGATCAGGTCGCGGGTACCGATAATGCCATTGGTGGGGTCGAACTCGACCCAGCCGGCGCCGGGCAGGTAGACCTGGCACCAGGCATGGGTGGCGCCGCCGCCGCGATGGTTGCCGTCGCGCGCCGGCGAATAGAGGTAGCCGGTGACGAAGCGTGCCGCCAGGCCCAGGGAGCGCACGGCCTCGATCATCAGGAGGGCAAAGTCCCGGCAGGTACCCTGACGCGTTGCCAGGGTCTTCGACGGTCGCTGCGTGCCCGGATCGTAGCGGCGCAGGTAGCGGAAGCTCTCCTTGATGCCCATGGTGATATTGGCCAGCAGATGCCCCGTATTGGTGACGCCGCGCGGGTCGAGGAAACGCCGCGCCCAGGCATCGACCTCGGTCTCCTCGGGGAACTGCCGGCGCAGGTTCGGCGACAGGTCGATGGCGTCGACGTCCCCATAGTCGAACGGATAGCTCTTGGCGCGCTGGTCGATCTCGAAGGCCGGGGTCAGCTCCGGCTTATGCTCGAGCACCATGGTGGCGACGATGCGCAGCTCCTCGGCCGGCTCGTCGAAACCGACAATGGCAATGCCGTTGCCGAACACGTCGTGGATCCAGCGCAGCGTGGCCGGCTTAGGGCGGATGGCGAGGCCGAAGCTTTCCAGCGTCTGCTCCATGCTGTCGCGCGGCCGCAGCAGCATGCGATGCTCGCCGAAGCGCACGGGTCGCCCATAGCGATAGACGGTCTCATGCCGCACCTGGAGCAGGGTCACGAGACGACCGTGATCTTTTCGGCGGCGCGGGTGATGCCTGTATAGAGCCAGCGCGCCCGCTCCTCGCGGAACACGAAGCTCTCGTCGAACAGGTAGACATTGTCCCACTGGCTGCCCTGCGCCTTGTGGACAGTCAGGCAGTAGCCGAAGGTGAATTCGTCGAACTGGCGCCGCTCCGGCCAGCTCATGGCATCCTCCTCGCCCGAGAAGAACGCCTTGTGGGTCAGGACGCGGGCCTCGCCCTTGCCCTCGTCGGCCCCCAGCAACAGGCTCCACTTGCCGTTGCTGCGCTTGGTGGTTTCCGTGACGATCCAGATCTGCCCGTTGAGCAGCTTCTTGCGCGGATTGTTCCTCAGGCACACCATGCGATCGCCCTCGACCGGCTCGTGGAAGGGCAGCCCCTTCAGCTCGCGCAGGCGGTCATTGTATTGTAGGCGGGTCTTGTTGCGGCCCACCAGCACCTGGTCGGCCTCCAGCACCGCGTTGCGATCGACATTGTCGCGCCCGACCACGATGGAATCCCCATACGAGCCGCGCTCCAGGTAGCCGCCCTCGCGCACCTGCATGGACAGGTGGATGATCGGATTGTCGGCCGCCTGGCGATGGATTTCGGTCAGCATGACATCAGGCTCGTCGGCGGTGAAGAAGCCAGCGCCCTGCACCGGCGGCAGCTGGAACGGGTCGCCCAGCACCAGCACCTTCACGCCGAAACTCAGGAGGTCCTTGCCCAGTTGCTCATCCACCATCGACACTTCATCGATGACGATGAGATCGGCGTCGGCGGCCGGGCTCTCGTCGTCCAGCACGAAGCGCGGCTCGCCCTCCTTCTCGCTTACCAGCGTATAGATGAGGCTGTGGATGGTCTGCGCCCCCTTGCAGCCGCGCTTGCGCATCACCAAAGCGGCCTTGCCGGTGAAGGCGGCATACTTGACGTTGCGCACATCCTGCGCCAGGTGCACCGCCAGCGTCGACTTGCCCGTGCCGGCCCAGCCGAACAGCCGGAACACCTGCGGCCCGTTCTTGTCCTTGAGCCAATTGGACACCGCAACCAGTGCGGCGTCCTGCTGGGGTGACCAGACCGGCATCAGCTAATCCTGGTCCTGACCGTGCCGACGCCTTCGATGCTGCCCTCGAGCACATCCCCCCGCACCACCGCGCCCACGCCGGCCGGCGTCCCGGTCATGACGATATCGCCGGCCTTGAGCGTCACGAAACGGCTGAGAAAGGCAATGGTATCGCTCACATTCCAGATCTGGTCGCCCAGGTCGCCGCGCTGGCGCTCGACGCCGTTGACCGCAAGCGTGATCGCCCCCTTGGCGGGATGGCCTATGGCACTGGCCGGCTCGATCGTGCCGATCGGCGCGGAATAGTCGAACCCCTTGGCCATGTCCCAGGGCCGCCCCGCCTTCTTGGCCACCGCCTGCAGGTCGCGCCGCGTCATGTCGAGCCCGGCGGCATAGCCATAGACATGGTCCAGTGCATCGGCGGCAGCGATATCGGCGCCATCCTTGCCGATGGCGACCACCAGTTCGATCTCGTGGTGCAGGTCACTGGTCTGCGGCGGATAGGGGATAGCCGCACCGCCAACCACGATGGCGTCAGCCGGCTTGCCGAAGAAGAACGGCGGCTCGCGCGTGTCATTGCCCATCTCGAGGATGTGCTCGGCATAGTTGCGCCCGACGCAATAGACCCGGCGCACCGCGAACAGGCCGCCCCGCGCGATCGGGATGGTCACGGGCGCATGGGGCTCGAACAGGACATCAGCCACGCTTGAATTCCTCGGCATAGGGGCCGATCAGGTCGAGGTCGATCCTGCCCAGCCGATCCTGCGCCGTGAAGCTCTGGTGCCAATAGGGATAGAGCAGTGGCGGCTGGCTGACCGCATCGAGCCGAGCCCGCTCCTCGGCGCCCAGCTTGAGCTCGGCGGCGAGCAGGTTGTCCTGGAACTGCTCCTCGCTGCGCCCGCCAATGATCACCGAGGTTACCCCGGGCCGGCCCAGCAGCCAGGCCAGCGCGACCTGCGCGCCGGAAACGCCACGTTCCTCGGCCACCGCAACCAGCACGTCGATGATGTCGTAGAGCTTGTCCCAGTCATAGACCGGCGGCTCGCGGAAACCGCCGACATGCCGGCCCGACTTCGGCCCGCCGTCGCGGCGATACTTGCCGCTCAGCAGCCCGCCAGCCAGCGGCGACCAGATCAGGATGCCAAGCCCCTGGTCCTGCGAAATCGGCACCAGCTCATACTCGGCTTCGCGCGAATGGAGGGTGTAGTGGATCTGCTGGGAGATAAAGCGCTCGCCCTGCCGCGCTCCGGCTGCGGCCAGAGCCTTGCTGATATGCCAGCCCGAATAGTTCGAGCACCCGATGTAACGCACATGGCCATGGCGTACGAGCGTGTCGAGCGCCTCCATCGTTTCCTCGATCGGTGTGATGCCGTCCCATTCGTGCACCTGGTAGAGGTCAATGACATCGGTCTTGAGGCGCTTGAGGCTGGCCTTGCACTGCTCGATGATGTGGTGGCGGGAGAGACCGATCTGGTTGGGACCGTCGCCCATCTTGAACCGCACCTTGGTCGCGACCAGCGTCCTTTCCCTGCGCCCGTTCTCGCTGAGCGCATGGCCGATCATCTCCTCGGAGACGCCGGCATTATAGACATTGGCGGTGTCGAGCAGGTTGATCCCGGCATCCAGGCACAGGTCGATCTGGCGCGTAGCATCGTCCTGCTCGGTATGGCCGACCTTCTCGGACCCGCCGAAGGTCATGGTGCCCATGGTAAGGGTCGACACCTTGAGGCCGGACCGGCCGAGATAACGGTATTCCATCGCCATTCCTCGTTTGTTCTACCGCGGTAGCGGTAAGGGGTGACGAGAGTCTGGTCAATGGCGCTGCCGCATGCTCTCGCAGAATCGAAAGATTTGCGGCAGTTTCGCGCCATCGGGAGAGGGAAAACCATGCGTCACAGTATCTTGCTCGCCGTGCTGCTGCTGGTGTCGATCCAGGCCGGGTTCGCGCAGGACAGCACGAAGCGCTACGCCGGCCAATGGCAGGCCACGTCGGGCGATGGCGGCACCGGCATGTGCCGCATCGACCTTGCCACCAATAGCGGCACCTTTGGTCTCTGGGCGACCAGCCTCGGATGCCTGGGTCCGCTGGCCATGGTCAATGGCTGGAAAAGCGATGCGGGCAATGTCCACCTGCTCGGCTTTGACGGCAATGTCGTCGCCACCTTCTCCCCCGATGGCCGCGCCCTCGATGGGCGCTTTGCCGACGGCGCGCCGGTCGTCCTGGCGCCGCTGAACGGCCAGAATGTCGCCAGCCTCGACAGCCCCGCCGCGCAGAACTGCATCCGCCTGCCCGATAGCGGCTATTGTGCATCGGGCAGCGACATTGCCGTGCCGACGGCCTTCCCGCTTTGGGTCAAGGGCCTGCATCCGCTGGTCATCCGGGCCCGGCCCAGCATGGCCAGCGACAAGCTTGGCGAAACCACGGCCGGCCAATGCTTCATGATCGATTCCTGCCAGGACACGCCGGAGGGCACGCGCTGCCACATCGCGCCGGGCCAGAACAGCCCGGCCGGCTACGTGCTCAAGCACTTCACCGACGACAAGGGCACATTCGTCGGTTTTCGGAACTTCTGCTGAAGCCATCGGTGACGGAGCCGGCGCGGCCTGCTAGGAGGGCCGCATCCATTCGAAAGCCTTCCCTTGCGGCCGCAATCCGTCGTCTTTTCCGTCGCCCTGGTAGCGCTTGGCATGGTCTTCACCCAGACCGGTGCCTCCTTTGCCAAGGGCCTGTTCCCCTTTGTCGGCGCCGCCGGCGCCACGACGCTGCGGCTGACGCTGGCGGCGACGGTGTTGCTGCTGGTCTTCCGGCCATGGCGCCAGAAAATCACCGCGCAGCAGTGGCGCGCCGTACTGCTCTATGGCGCCGTCATGGGCGCCATGAACCTCTTCTTCTACGCCGCATTGCAGACCATTCCCCTGGGCGTCGCGGTCGCCCTCGAATTCACCGGCCCACTGGCCGTTGCCCTGGCCGGCTCGCGCAAACCGCTCGACTTCGGCTGGATCGTGCTGGCCGTGGCGGGCCTCCTGGCCCTGCTGCCCCTGGGCCAGGGGTCCGGTGACATTGGCCTTGCCGGCGTGGGGCTGGCCCTTGCGGCGGGTGCCTGCTGGGCCGGCTACATCATCTTCGGCCAGCGCGCCGGCACCGGCGGCGGGCCGCACGTTACCGCGCTGGGCGTAACGGTGGCCGCGGTTATCGCATTGCCCTTCGGCATCGGCACGGCAGGCCCGGCTCTGCTTGATCCCGCCATCCTGCCCATCGCCCTTGGCGTGGCGCTGCTCTCGAGCGCCATCCCCTATGCCCTGGACATGGTGGCGCTGCCCCACATGCCCACGCGCCTGTTCGGCATTCTGATGAGCGGGCAGCCGGCGCTCGGCGCCCTGTCAGGCTTCGTCATCCTGCATGAAGCGCTGAGCCCGCTCCAGCTGGCGGGTATCGCCGCTGTCATCATAGCCTCGCTGGGGGCGACGCTGACGATTGCCAGGGATTCGCCGCCACCCGTGGCTTAGGTGGAGTCGGCGCGAGGCACGAAAACCTCTTCACCCGCTGTCTGTTTTGGGCATAGTCGCTCGTCATGTTTCAGACGAGGGATCCTCGAAATGCTCTACGCCGTGCTTTGCTACAATGACGAGAATGCCGTCGGCGCCTGGTCCAAGGAAGAAGACGACGCCGTGATGGCGCGCCTGGCCAAGGTCGAGGAGTCCATGAAGGCCAAGGGCAAGCTCGGCCCGGTCGCGCGGCTGCTGCCGACCACCTCCGCCACCACCCTGCGCAAGAATTCGGGCGAGCCGCTGATCATCGACGGACCCTTTGCCGAGACTAAGGAGCAGTTTTTGGGCTTCTACACGGTCGATTGCGACACGCTCGAGGAAGCCATCCAGTTCGCCAAGGATCTGGCGGTGGCCAATCCAGGCCTGGGCTCCTACGAAATCCGTCCGGTCGCGGTATTCCACCCCAGTGAGATTGGCTGATGGTCGACAATGCCTGGATAGCCGCGGCCCTGATGGCCGCCCGACCCCAGGCGTTGAGCGCCCTGCTGCGCTATTTCCGCAATCTCGACACGGCCGAGGAGGCCTTCCAGGAGGCAAGCCTCCGCGCCGTCAGGACCTGGCCGGACAAGGGCCCGCCGCGCGACACCGTGGCCTGGCTGGTGTTTGTCGGCCGCAATTGCGGCATCGATGCCGTCCGCAAGACCAGGAACAATGTCGCGCTGCCGCCGGAGGAGCGGCTGTCCGACCTCGAGGATGCCGAGACCGATATCGCCGCTCGGCTCGATGGCGCCCACTATCGCGATGATATCCTGCGGCTGCTGTTCATCTGCTGCCATCCCGACCTGCCGTCCAACCAGCAGATTGCCCTGGCGCTTCGGATCGTCGCCGGGCTGCCCCTGCGCCAGATCGCCCGGGCCTTCCTCATCAGCGAAGCCGCCATGGAGCAGCGCATCACCCGCGCCAAGGCCCGCATCGCGGCCAATCCGGTATCCTTCGATCCGCCCGATGCAGAAGACCGGCTGCAGCGGCTCGGCATTGTCGCCATGATGCTCTATCTGGTGTTCAACGAAGGCTATTCGCGCGGCCATTCCGACCCCGACGCGGCCCAGCTCTGCGACGAAGCCATCCGGCTGGCCCGCCTGCTGCTGCGCCTCTTCCCGTCCGAGCCCGAGGTCATGGGCCTGCTGGCCCTGATGCTGCTGCAGCATGCCCGCAATGGCGCACGGGTCGATGCTGCCGGGCAGATCGTGCTGCTCGAGGATCAGGATCGTGGGCTCTGGAATGCGGAGATGCTGACCGAAGGCCGTGCCCTGGTGGAAAAGGCACTGCGCCACCAGGAGCCCGGCATCTACCAGGTCCAGGCGGCCATTGCCGCCCAGCATGCCCGCGCCAGGCACGCGGCCGATACCGATTGGGGCGCCATCGACCGGCTCTACCAGACGCTTGAAGTTCTGCAGCCTTCGCCGGTGGTGACACTCAATCGCGCTGTGGCGGTGAACAAGGTGCGCGGTCCCGCGGCCGCCCTGGCACTGGTGACCCCGCTGGAGGAAAAGCTCGGGGGCTATTTCTACTACCACGGCGTGCGCGGCGGCCTGCTGCTGCAACTGGGCGACAAGGCTGGCGCCCGCGAAGCCTTCAAACGGGCCATCGCCCTGGCTAACTCGCCCGCCGAAGCCGCCCATATCCGGCTCCATCTCGACCGGCTCGGGACCCCACCGGCGCTGCCGCCCGCGCTATCGGCAAAATAGTCGCGAGGCTGTCGAATTGCCGCCACGGCACTCGTCGTGCTTGCATGAACCAACCAAGGGAGAGCTAACCAATGTCTGATTTTCGTCCCAAGGGCGGCGTTACGCCCTATCTGAACGTCGATGGCGCCCGCAAGGCGCTCGAATTCTACAAGGCCGCCTTCGGCGGCATCGAGCGCGAAACCATACCTGCCGAAAACAGCGACAAGCTGATGCACAGCCAGATCGACATCAATGGCAGCCCGGTCTTCGTCTGCGACTTCTTTCCCGACTATGGCTTTGCCCCCGTCGCCCCGCAGGGCTTCAACATGCACATTCATGTCGACGACGCCCAGAAGTGGTGGGACCGCGCCGTCGCCGCCGGCTGCGAAATCACCTCGCCGCTCAAGACCGAATTCTGGGGCGACATCTACGGCCAGGTGCGTGATCCATTCGGCGTGACCTGGGCCATCGGGCAGAGCGTGAAGCAGGGCTAGGGACACGGCCGTTCTTCTCAAACATGGTGTCATCCCGACCTTGAGCCGGGATCCATCTTGAGATCCCAGGATGAGCCCGGGCTTTCGCCGGGGTGACATCGCGTTTGAGGCAGCAGGTGTGCGCCGCCCTAAGCCCTCATTCACCCCTTCGCGCTATCCTGCCCGCCATGGCCGACAAGCTCAGCACCTACCGCGCCAAGCGCGACTTTGCCCGCACCAGTGAACCGGCAGGCGCCATTGGCAGCGGCAGCAATCGCTTCGTCATCCACAAGCATCACGCCACGGCCGACCATTACGACCTGCGCCTCGAGCTCGATGGCGTGCTCAAGAGCTGGGCCGTGCCCAAGGGGCCCTCGCTCAATCCGGCCGACAAGCGCTTCGCCGCTCGCACGGAAGACCATCCTATCGAATATATCGACTTCGAGGCCGTGATCCCCGAGGGCGAATATGGCGGCGGACCGATGATCGTCTGGGACACCGGCACCTGGGCGCCGATGGAAGACCCGCATGAAGGCCTCGCCAAGGGCGCTTTCAAGTTTCGCCTGGTCGGGGAAAAACTCCGCGGCGGCTGGATGCTCGCCCGCCTCAAGGGCAAGCCGGAGGATAAAGGCAAGGAGAGCTGGATCCTGTTCAAGGAACGGGACACGTTCATGTCGACCACCGAGGATATCCTCCAGACCCGGCCCGAAAGCGTCAAGACCGGCCGGCTGATCGAGGAGCTGGTCGCCCCACCGCCACCACCGACCGCGCCGCTCAAGAAGACGACGAAGCCCCAGCCGGCCAAGCTGGCCGGCGCGATCAAGGCACCATTGCCCGCAACCGCGGAGCTGCAGCTCGCCTCGCCAGCCGACAAGGTGCCGCGTGCCGATGGCGGCTATCTGCACGAGATCAAGTTCGACGGCTATCGCACACTGGCCTTCGTTGAGGGCACAACGACCCGCCTGATCACCCGCGGCGGGCTCGACTGGACCAGGCGCTACGGCGACCTGCCGGAGGCCTTCGCGGCGCTCGGGGTCAAGGATGCCATTATCGACGGCGAGATCGTCGTGCTCGACAACAAGGGCATCAGCCGCTTCGGCATGCTCCAGGACGCGCTATCATCAGGCGCTGGCAACAGGCTGGTCTTCTATGCCTTCGACCTGCTCCATCTCGACGGCTGGGATCTTCGCGCCGCGCCGCTGGTCAAGCGCAAGGCCCTGCTGGCGCAACTGTTGTCCGGCCACGTAACACCTCGCTCGGCCATTCAGTATTCCGACCATGTCGAAGGCGACGGCCAGCCGCTCCTCGACATGGCGTCCGAGCAGGGTCTCGAGGGCATTGTCAGCAAGCGCAGCGATGCCCGGTATAGCGCCGGCCGTTCCTCCACCTGGCTCAAGGTCAAGGCGCTCAAGCTCGGCGATTTCGTCATCGCCGGTTATAGCGAGAGCGCGGCCAACGGCGGCATCGGCGCCCTGGCCATGGGCGAATGGGTCGAGGGCGAGCTGGTCTACCGCGGCAAGGTCGGCACCGGCTTTGATGCAGCGACGATGAAGTCCATGGTCGACCGCCTCGCCCAGTTGCGCATCGATGACAAGCTCGAAGGCGCACCCAAGGAAATCATCGCGGTACGGCCCATCCTCACCGGCCGCGTGCAGTATGCCACCATGACGTCAGACGGCATGCTGCGCCACGCCGTATTCAAGGGCCTGCGCCAGGCCGAGCTGACGACGCCGATTTCAGCACCGGTCAAGCGCATCATTTCCGATGCCGACCTGGCCGGCATCTGGGTCACCAACCCGACCCGCCGGCTGTTCGGCAAGTCCGGCCCGACCAAGCTCGATATCGCGGTCTATTACGCCGCGGTGGGCGACTACATGCTGCCGCACCTGTTCAACCGGCCGGTCTCGCTGTTCCGCTGCCCCACCGGCAAGCCGGGTGACTGCTTCTTCCAGCGCCACCCCTTTACCGGCATGCCGACGACCCTCAAGAGCTTCGAGACGCAGAATTCGGAAGGCGAAAGCCAGGTCTATATCTCGGTCGAAGACGCTAAGGGTTATCTGGCGCTGGCCCAGTTCGGTGTCATCGAATTCCACGCCTGGGGCACCCATGCCAGCCATATCGACAAGCCGGACCGGGTGATCTTCGACCTCGATCCGGGCGAGGGCATCGCCTGGCGCGACGTGGTCAACGCGGCCGTGCACCTGCGTGGCGAACTCGAGGGCATGGGGCTCAAGCCTTTCGTCAAGACGTCGGGCGGCAAGGGCGTCCACATCGTCGTGCCGACCACGAAAAAGCTGACCTGGAAGCAGGCCCACGCCGCCTGTGCGACGATCGCGGTGGCCTTGGCCAAGACGGGCAAGGACACCTTCACCACCACGATGGGCGAACAGAACCGCAAGGGCCGCATCTTCATCGACTATCACCGCAATGCCAGGAGCGCGACCGCCGTCGCCGCCTATTCGTTGCGGGCCCGGCCGCACTTGCCGGCATCGACCCCAATAGACTGGCGCGATCTGGAGTCCATCGACTCTCCGGAGGACCTGAATTACTCTACTCTTCCGGGTTTATTAACCACGGCAGGTGACCCCTGGGCCGACATTAACGAGTCAGCACGGGATCTGGCGCCATGAGTATTTGTTTTTCGTCGATAGTATTTGCGTAGGAGGCGACAATGGCACCAAGGGCAAGTTGGAAAGGCCATATTCGACTGAGCCTGGTCAGCTGCGCGGTCAAGATGTTCCCGGCGACATCGACGTCCGAGCGCATCAGCTTCAACCAGCTGCACAAGGACACCCATAATCGCATCAACATGAAGCCGGTCGACCCCGAACTGGGCCTGGTCGAGCGATCCGACCTGGTGCGTGGCTACGAATACGAAGACAAGCAATACATCATCATCGAGGACTCCGACCTCGACGCCGTCCGCATCGAATCCAACCACACGCTCAACATCGAGGCCTTTGTCGACGAGAGCGAAGTGGACGTGATCTACCAGGACGCCCCCTATTACCTGGCCCCTGACGGCGCCATGGCCGAGGAAACCTTCGTGGTGTTGCGCGAAGCCATGCGCAAGGCCGGCAAGGTCGCCATTGCCCGCCTGGTGCTGTCGAGCCGCGAACGCGTCGTCACCATCGGCGCCCGCGAAAACGGCATGTTCGTCACCACCCTGCGCAACCCCAATGAGGTGCGCGGCACGGCCGAATATTTCGGCAATGTCCCAGTGGGCAAGCCGGATCCCGAAATGCTCGACCTGGCGCAGAAGCTGATCGAGCAGAAGGTCACCCACTTCGATCCCAAGGCCTATGAGGACCGCTATGAAGTGGCGCTGATGGCCATGATCAAGGAAAAGCTCAAGGGTCACAAACCAATCATTGCAGCGGCGCCCGAACGCGGCAATGTTATCAACCTGATGGATGCGCTCAAGGCCAGCCTCGGCGAAGCCAAGCCGGCGGCTCCCAGCAAGGCCAAGGCCCCGGCTGCACCCAAGGAATCGGCCGCAAAGGCATCGCTCAAGGCCGCCCTCGAGGCATCCAAGGCCGCAGCACCAAAGGCGGCATCGAAGAAGAAGGCCTAAACCATGCGAGCAAGCGGGGAGAGCTACGGCGTTATCGGCGCCCTGCAGGCCTTCCCGCTCCGCCTTGCCACCCGCCGTGTCCAGGCGCTGGGCGGACGTCTCCACCGCAACATCACCCGCGGCACCACCGCGGCGGTGCTGGGTCGCAAGCTGCTGGCCAGCAAGACGCAGGCAAACATCGAGCAAGCAGTCAGCAATGCGCGAGAAAAAGCCGTGCCATTGCTGAGCGAAAACGGCTTCCTGCGCCTGCTGCGCAGCCTGTCGCCCGTCCCGACGGCGAACATTACCCGCCAGTCCATGCTCGACCAGTCCCGCCTCGATGGCGATACGCTGGACCTGCTGGCCCTGTTCGACGCCTTCGAACATCACGCCGAGCCCTTTTCGTTTCGCGACGTGATCCTCGCCAAGAAATATGCCGGGCTGGTCGCGTCGGGCGCCAGCTGGAGCGCCATTGCCCGCTCGGTGCACCAGATCGGCCCGGTCGGTTCACTGACCGCGTTGACGCTCCAGGCTGATGGTCCGGCCCGCATCGTGACCAAGGATGCCCATTCCCTCGCCGAGCTTGATGGCCAGCGCCTCCTGCCGCTGCCCGAAGTGGACGAGGATGCCGAGGACTATTTCGGCGCTGCCGAAGCCGCGGAGGCCGCACAGCTTTTCGCTGAGGCCGCCACGCTTTACCAACATTGCGCCACCATGGACCCGACCGACGCGGTGGCTGCATTCAATTTCGGCAACTGCCTGCGCGCGCTGGGTCATCTGCCCGAAGCCGCCACGGCCTATATTACCGCCATCAAGCGCGACCCCGAATTCGTCGAGGCCTGGTTCAACCATGGCGGCGTGCTGCGCGACATGGGCCGCATCCAGGCCGCCCGCGAGCATCTGGGGCGGGCCGTCGCCATCGATCCCAGCTATGCCGACGCCATCTACAACCTGGCGGCGCTTGAATATGACGCACATGACCTCGGCGCTGCGCGGCAATGGTGGCTTCGGTACCTGGAACTGGATGGCACCAGCGACTGGGCCCGGCGCGCGCGGGCAGGCGTGGGGCTCGCCAACCGGATGCTGAACAAGGCGGGCTGATGCTTGAACGTCGCCTCAAGCCCGAGGGTGACGACCGGTAAGTCGGCGGCTAGAGTGGGCAAAACCACGGACTCTTTCATGCCCACCAACTTCCTCTTCGACGGCCCCGAAGACGCGCGGGTGACGATCCTCCTCGCGCATGGCGCCGGGGCACCGATGGATTCGGCGTCCATGAACGCCACGACCAAGGCCCTGGCGGCGCAAGGTTTCCGCGTGGCGCGCTTCGAGTTCGGCTACATGGCCGGCCGCCGCACCGAAATTGGCAAAAAGCCGCCGCCGCGGGCCGACAAGGTCATGCCCGAATTCATCGCCGCGGTGGATGATCTGGGGCCTACGAACGGCCCCCTGGTGATCGGCGGCAAATCCATGGGCGGCCGCGTCGCCAGCATGGTGGCCGATGCACTGTTCGATGCAGGCCGCATCGCGGGCCTTGTTTGCCTGGGCTATCCGTTCCATCCACCGGGCAAGCCGGAAACCCTGCGCACCGCCCATCTGGCGGCGCTCAGGACTCCAACCATGATCTTCCATGGCACCCGCGACGAATTCGGCTCACCTGAGGAAATCGCCAGCTACACCCTGTCGCCGGCGATCACGGTGCAGTTCCTCGAAGACGGCGACCATGATCTCAAGCCGCGCAAGGCGTTGAGCGGCTTCTCCACCGGCGACCATCTCAAGACCATCGCCCAGTCGATCGACGACTGGATGCAGCGTCCCGCCAAGTGAATTGAAGCGACGTGAAGATCGCCACCTACAATATCAACGGCATCAACAAGCGCCTGCCCAACCTGATGGCCTGGCTGGCCGATGCAGCGCCGGACGTAGTGTGCCTGCAGGAACTCAAGGCTACCGACCGGCAGTTTCCGGCCACGGCATTGGCCGATGCCGGCTATGGCGCGGTGTGGCGCGGGGAATCGAGCTGGAATGGCGTTGCCATCCTCGCCAAGGGCAGCGAGCCGGTGCTGACGCAGGCCGAATTGCCTGGCGACCCGGACGACAAACAGGCCCGCTACATCGAGGCAGCGGTCAATGGCGTACTCGTCGCCTGCCTCTATGCCCCCAATGGCAATCCGCAGCCCGGGCCAAAATTCGCCTATAAGCTGAGCTGGATGGAGCGCTTTCTCGACCATGCCCAAGGGCTGTGGGACACCGGACTGCCCGTCGTCCTGGCGGGAGACTACAATATCGTGCCAACCCAGGCCGACATGTACGAAACCACATCCTACCGCGACAATGCGCTCGTCCAGCCGGAGAGCCGCGCGCTCTATACGCGGCTGTTGGCACAGGGCTGGACCGATGCGATCCGCAAGAAGCATCCCGACGAAACCGTCTACACATTCTGGGACTACATGCGGAACCGCTGGCCCCGCAATGCCGGCCTCCGTCTCGACCACCTGCTGCTCAGCAAGGCACTGGCGCGCAAGCTGACTGCCGCCGGGGTCGATCGCGATGTGCGGGGCGAGGAAGGGGCCAGCGATCACGCGCCCGCCTGGATCACGCTGCGCGGATAGCAGGCCGCAAGGACAAAAGCCCGGCACGCGCCGGGCTTCTGCGAATTCTGGCAGCGGCCCTTACGGGGCCATCTGGAAATCCTTGGGGCCATCGAAGTTCGGCTTCGGATCGGGGTTGTTATCGGGCGCCATCTGGAAATCCTTCGGGCCGTCGAAGTTCGGCTTGGGGTCATTGGGCGCGTCCTGGATATCCTTGGGGCCGTCGAAGTTTGGCTTCGGATCAGGATTGTTGTTCGGGGCATCCTTGATGTCCTTGGGACCCTGCAGGCCACCGCCGCCATTGCCACCACCATTGCCGCCGCCATTGCCGGAATTGCCGCTGCTGGAGGGCTCATAGCCGGCCTGCAGGGTGCCGATGACGCGGATCACGTCGATCTGGCGCTCGATGCCGGGCCACTGGCAAACGGCTTGGCGGTCGTCGAAATATTCGCAGGCCACCGGCACGCTCGGGGTCTGGCAGCTGACAACCGCACCCTCCAGCGCGAAGGCGCCGCCATGGTTCTCGCAGCGATACTGGAAGCCTTCGAGCGAGCTGCTCATCAGGCGGGTTGCAGCCTGGCTCGGTGCGGTCGATGCGGCGATCGACAGCAGGGCGGCGGCAAGCGAAATGGTCAGTGAAACAGTCTTGGTCATAATCATTTTCCTCTTCTGGCATCCGTTGGGGACGCGCTGGTTCTTGATGAGGCGGTAATAGCCAGCCCGGTTTCACGCTGGCGTGAACCCCGCGTTTAGGTCGCGTTCATCTCGCCTGCGCCACCGGGCCAGCTGACACGACGCTGACAGGCAACGTTATCCCTTTGACATATAATGAAAAAATCGCGACGAACGGGAACGAGCTAGGCGGCCGATCATTTTGGTCTCACCCATTCGACATGGAGAAATCAAAAATGAAAAAACTGCTGATTTGTGTTTCCGCCCTGGCTCTGCTGGGCACGCCCGCCATCTCTTATGCCCAGTCGACCAATGCTGACGCCGATGCCGGCGCCGTTGTCGGCGGCACCGCCGGCGGCGCGACTGGCGCAGTGGTTGGTGGACTGATCTTCGGGCCGATCGGCGCGGTGATCGGTGGCTTTACCGGCGCCACGATCGGCGCTTCGGCAGGCGTCGAGGCGTCCTCGGTCGAGTATGTCCGGCTCAATCCCACCACTCCGGTGGTGATCGATGGTGACATCGACGTCGGCTACGTAGTCCCCGCCGAGATCGAACTCCATGCCATCGAGGGCGATGCGACCTACGGTTACTTCTACACCAATGATCGCGTGTATTTCGTCAACCTGAGCGACCGCACGGTCGTCTATTCGCCCGGTATCGTGGTGGCTGCCACCAACTGATCCGCCAGCGGCCGCCCTCCGGGGCGGCCGTTTCTATTGCGGGGGCGCGCCAGAAACGAGGAATGTCATGCTAAAATCCCGCCTTCTCGCCGGCGTGGCGCTTGCCACGCTCTGCCTGCCCATTGCCGCCCTGTCACCCGGCCTGCCCCTGGGCAGCGTCGCGGCCCAGGCCCAATCCGCCAGTGTCAGCTTCAACCTGTTCTTCGATCAGTTGGAGCCGCATGGCGTATGGGTGCGGCATGCCCGCTACAATTATGTGTTCTGCCCCACCGGCGTCGACGCCAGCTGGCGCCCTTACAGTCACGGCCGCTGGCTCTACCTGCAGGATCGCGGCTGGTATTTCGCTTCCGATGAACCCTTTGCGTGGGCGACCTATCACTATGGCCGCTGGTTTGCCGACCGCACCCTGGGCTGGTGCTGGGTCCCTGGTACCAAGTGGGCTCCGGCCTGGGTCAGCTGGCGCCGCAGCGACTCGGTGATCGGCTGGGCGCCGCTGCCGCCAGAAAACGATGGCTACGCCATTTCGATCGAGGTTTCGCGCCGCGACCTACCCGAAGGCTACTGGGTCTTCGTACCGACCGAGCGTTTTGTCGAGCCGGACCTGTCGGTCAACATCGTCATCGGCAGCCAGCAGCCCGACTATTTCGCCCAGACCCAGTTCCTGGGTCCGGTCGTCGTCCAGGGTGACCTCGTCATCAACAACGTGATCGAGGTCAATTATATCGAGCAGGCCACGGGCCAGCAGGTCATCGCCTACCAGCCCGAAGCCGCAGATGCCCCCGGAGCGCAGGCCGTCGATGTCGATGCCCAGGCCATCGTGGTTTTCGACCAGGACCTGGCCGAACCGACCGACGAAGTTGCACCACCTGAAGCCGTGGAAGAGGCGGACGCCGCCGCAACCATCGAGTCCGAGGGCGGCACTGCCGGCGCGACGGCCGAATTGCCGGCCGAGACCGATGCATCTGTAGAAGCCCCGCCGGCCGAGGCGACTCCGACCAGCGACGCTTCGGCAGAGCAGCCGGCAGCCGGTTCTGATGCCCCTGCCGCAGGGGAAGAGGCCGCTCCCGCCACGCCTGCCGAGCCGGAGGCTGAAGATGCCGAGACACCGGACAGCGCAGAACCGGCGACCGAGGCAGAACCCGCCGATGCGGAGGCGACGCCCGCCGAGGACGACCTGCTTTGCGCTCCCGAAGTCATGGTGGACGGCAAGTGCCCGCCGCTTGCCGAGGATGAGGCGACGCAGCCCGAGGCAGCACCTGCCCAGCCCGAAGAGGCAGCGCCTGCCGAGCAGCCCGAGGCAGCTCCAGCACCTGAAGCTGAGGCACCCGCCGAACCAGCCGCTGAACCGGCTGCCGAGCCTGCACCCGCCGCCGAGCCTGAAGCGGCGCCTGAGCCTGAGCCGGAGGCCGCCCCCGCGGCCGAGCCTGCCCCCGAAGCGGAAGCAGCCCCTGCCGAACCCGAGGCCGCTCCCGGCAAGAAACCACCCTGCCCACCCGAGGTGATGGTGGACGGCCAGTGCCCGCCGCTCCCCGACGCGCAACCCGCACAGCAGTAAGCCAGAAGGGGCGGCCCCAGAGCCGCCCCTTTCATTGCCCGTCTATTCCCGACCCAAGCTTACGGTTCGATAACAACTCGCAACGGCAGATTTTAACTTTAAATTTCAAAGCCTTACGCAACCCAACTGCGGCAAATGGCGTTGTTTGGGCAAAGCAAATACGGAGGCACAAATGCCAGTCGAACGCGAAACAATCATCGAACGTAGCCCCAGCGAAACCGTCGTTGTCGGCGGCGGCAATCCCTTCGGCATCATCGGGGCCATCGTGGCAGCCGTGATTGCTGTGTTGCTGATCCTCTGGCTGGCCAATGGCGGCATCTCCAGCAATGGCGACAACGTCAATGTCGACCTGCCCAACGTTACCGTGACCCAGTAGGCCACGGCTTCCCCCTAACGATCGCGTGGCCCGCCGGGTGCGCATTGAGGTCAGAGAAAATGATTACGCTCATCATGTTCGCCATCTCAATTTCGGCTTGCTGCGCCGCCGCCGCCGGGCTTATCGCCAGCGCGCAAAACCAGGCCGAAGACATCCGGTCGATGGCCGGCCTGGATACCCAGCAGCCCCAGGGCTAGCTGCCCTGGGCGGGTGGCGATTGGTAAGCCAATGGCAGGCGCAACGTCACGATCAACCCGCCGATCTGGGCGCGGCTAAAGCTCATGCTGCCGTGGTTGATGTCGAGAATTTCCCCCGCAATAGCTAGGCCAAGCCCGGAGCCGGGCAGTGTCTCGTCAAGACGCCGCCCCCGCACCCCCAGCAGTTGCAACTGCTCCTGGGGTATGCCCGGGCCATCATCGCAGATTTCGATCACGGCCTCGCCGGCCTCACGCGCGGTCCGCACCGTTACCCGGCTGGAGGCCCACTTTGCAGCATTCTCGAGAGTGACGCCCACCAGTTCCATCAGGTCCTGCCGGTGGATATCGACCCAGCAATCGTCGGCAAGTTCGGCGATCCAGTGCAGGCCCTCCCCCCGACCGGTTTTCTTGAGGACCGTCAGCGTTCGGATCACCGCCGTGTTGAGCGAGGACCGCGCGGCATGCGCCGACGTGCGTACCCGCAGGGCCGCCAGCCGCAGCTGATAGTCGATGCGCTCGGACATTTCCAAGGTGAGGTCCTGCAGCAGGTCCGCATCGGCATCGCCGCCTTTTTCCCGCAACCTGTCGGCAATGCCGTCGACCGCCGCCAGCGGCGTCTTGAGGCCATGCGCCAGATCGGCCGCGCGGGCCCGCGCCCGTTCCATCATGGTGTCGCGGGCCTCCAGCAGGCCGTTTACCTCCTGCACGAGCGGATCGAGCTCGGACGCAAACCGCCCCTCGAGCCGGCCGGTATCACCGCGCCTGACCGATTCGATGGCTGTCCGGACGCCCCGGATCGGCGCCAGGCCCAGCTTGATCTGCAGCCACGCGGCCAGGATGATGAGGCCACCCAACAACAGCAATACGCGTGACAGATCGCGGCCGAACCGCAGCGTCGTCTCGTGCAGGGGGCCGTGGTCCTGCCCGACCGTCACCAGGTAGGCGCGTTTTCCTTCATTGCCCTGGATTTCGAGCCGGCGCGAAAGCAAGAGAAGATGCTGGCCATCGGGGCCATTTTCATAGTGCACGCTGGACTCACTGGGCTTGGCATCCAGCACCACGTCCCACAGGGATCGCGAACGGGCGATCTCGCCATTATCGAGGGCCTCGATCTGCCAGTAGCGCCCGCCGAAGGGGGTCGCATAACGCGGATCGGGCAGCGGCACGCTGACGCTCGGCACCGGCGTTTCCGGCACGATGACCGCGGCGAGCCTGGACATGGCAGCTTCCATGTCCTCCCGGCTCATCCGCTCGATATTGACGCTGAACAGATACTGCAAGGCCAGGCCGGCTGCGATCAGGGAGGCCACCACCCAGACGACGGCCAGCGCCATCATGCGCAGGCGCAACGAGCGGAGTTTCAAAATCCGTCACCCAGCGCATAGCCAAAGCCACGGCGGGTCTTGATGACATCGGCCCCGAGGCGCTTGCGGACGCGCGCCACCAGCACTTCGACCGCATTGGAATCGCGCTCATAGTCCTGGTTGTAGATGTGCTCGGTAATCTCGAGCTGCGACACCACCTGTCCCCGCCGATGCACCAGGTAGGAGATCAGCTTGAACTCCTGGGGCGTGAGGTCCATCGGAACACCATCCTCGGTAACCTCCATGGTGCGCAGGTCGAGCAGATATTTGCCGAAGGGGATCCTTGAGGTGGCCAGGCCATTGGCCCGCCGCACCAGCGCCCGCAGCCGCGCCACGATTTCCTGCACGTGGAAGGGTTTGACGACATAGTCGTCGGCCCCCGCTTCGATGCCGTCGACGCGCTCTTCCCACTGCCCCCGCGCGGTCAGGATCAGCACCGGGGTGGTTCGTCCGGCACTGCGCCAGCGCTTGAGGATTGTTAGGCCGTCGATCTGCGGCAGGCCCAGATCGAGCACGATGGCGTCAAAGGGTTCGGTATCGCCGCGAAACCAGGCGATCTCCCCATCCCGTTCGCGCTCCACGCCAAAGCCGGCCTTGCTGAGCGAGGTCTCGAGAGTCTCGGCAATCCGGTTGTCGTCTTCGGCAATCAGCACCCGCATCGCGCGCCTTGCTCCATGTGAGGCTATCGGGACGCCATGTGGCTCGGCGAGCCATCAAGCGAGCATTCTCTCCTGCCTCAATAGTCTCCCCTCGCTTACAGAACGCTGACGGGACCCGTCACGGTTCCCTCACCCCATGGCTGTTAATGGTAGGCGCGTTGACGTCCGTGATCCCATGCCGTTCCCGACCGTCACAGCCCCGTGTGCCCGGCATCGGCAGCCACCGCCCCCCGCGTTGCCGATGCCGGCATAACGCCATCCCGACCAAGGTCAGGCTGGCGGCAGCTGATATCCCGGGGTCGACATCGACAAGGCCAATTCCTCCGCATCCATATCGGCTTGGATGGCTTCGAACAGCGGCGTCGTCATGTAGCGCTCGCCGGTATCGGGCAGCATGCAGAGGATAACCGAGCCCGGCGCGGCGCGCTCGGCTACCTGCTGCGCCACCGCAAAGGTCGATCCACCCGAAATGCCGGTGAGAATGCCTTCCTTCTGCGCCAGGCGCCTGGCCCATTCCATCCCATCCGGCCCGGCGACCGGAATCAGTTCGTCATATCCGCCGCCGTCGACAGCTTCCTGCAGCACCAGGGGAATGAAGTCCGGCGTCCAGCCCTGGATCGGGTGTGGCGTGAAAGCCGGATGGCTGGCCGTCGGCGTACCCTCGGCGCTGCGTTCCTGCGCCTGGCCGCTGCCCAGCAGTTGCGCATTGGCCGGCTCGCTGAGAATGATCCTGGTTTCCGGACGCTCCCGGCGCAGTACGCGCGACAGGCCCGTCACCGTGCCGCCCGTGCCATAGCCGGTCACGACATAGTCGAGCCGCGACCCGGCAAAGTCGTTGATGATCTCGCGCGCCGTGGTGGCCTCATGAATATCGGCATTGGCACTGGTCTCGAACTGGCGCGCCAGGAACCAGCCATTGGCCTCAGCCAATTCGACAGCCTTGTTATACATGCCCAGGCCCTTTTGCGCCCGCGGGGTCAGCACCACCTTGGCGCCCAGCATGCGCATCAGCTTGCGCCGCTCGATGGAAAAGCTGTCGGCCATGGTCACGACGAGCGGATAGCCCTTCTGCGCACACACCATGGCCAGGCCAATGCCGGTATTGCCGCTGGTGGCCTCCACCACGGTCTGTCCCGGCTTGAGCGCGCCGCTGCGCTCGGCCGCCTCGATGATATTGAGCGCCAGCCGGTCCTTGACCGAACTCGCCGGGTTGAAGAACTCTGCCTTCACATAGATCGTGACACCCGGCACGCTCAGATTGTTGATGCGGATCGTCGGCGTATCGCCCACCGTCTCGACGATGCTCTCGTAAAGCCGTCCCCGTCCCTTGGTCGTTCTTGTCTCTGACGCCATCTTGCCTCTCCCTTGCAACTGGAAACCCATCCTACATCCAACCGACCCAGGCGGAAGTACGTAAACGCGACGGCGATGCAGCATCCACATCTACCCAAGTCCGCGGTTGCTCACCGCGAGGACGCGAACTTCGTGCTTTTTGCCGTCGCGGTCCGTCCACGTCATCGACTGACCGGCACGGAGGCCCAGAAGCAAGATTCCGGGTGGAGAGAGGATGGAGAGGCCATTGGGTCCGACGTCGTCCGGATATGATAGCGAGACGTATCGGACGTCTCCGCCGTCGATGCGCGCGACCACTTCGGAGCCCATGCGCACCACATCGGTCGGCAAGGCGTCGTCGGGCACTACCGCGGCGCGACCCAGCTCGTAGAGCAGGTCGTCCGCCTGGTCCGCGGTGTGGCCGATGCCACCCAAGGCAAGGACCACCAGCGCATGGCGGTCCGCTTCTCCTACCATGATGGGCGGGAGAACTGGTCCGAACAATCCCATTTCAACCTCCAACTAGGCCGCGCTTGGCCCCGGGTCATCGTCATCGCCGAAGCGGGACGCAGTGCCCACGAAGGCGGCGGATGCAACGACCTGTGGCCGATGGACCCACTCCTGGAGCGACACGATCTTGAGCCCGCCTGCGGCGCGCGGTCGTCCCGCCTGGTACGGCACGGCGTCGATCACGATGAGTTCGGACGAGCCGTCAGGACGAAGAGCCCGCACAGCTTGCCCGACCGCAGCACCGATCAGGGCCACGCCCCTGGGGGACGCCAAGGTCAGGGTCATGCCGTAGACGGCCTCGCTCGGGCCTCCGACGATCGTTCGTTCTTCCGCCAGTCCGGTCCCCACGCGAAAGCGGACGCGGCTATGGAGCGCCACCACTCCTGCTGGCAGGTCCTCGGGGAACACCACCGTCGCATCGGCGAGCTTGCGCCTTATCTGCTCGTAGCCACCCGGAAACGGCTCCCCCCAATCGTGGACGAGGCTCTCGAGCAGGGTGAGATCTCGAGCTGTGAGTATGACGGCATTGCCATCGGTCATGATGATCTCCGAAACAGAAGGTAAGGGCTGGCTACCCCTGGTCCGGATGCTTGTGCTTAGCGGACCAGGGGCGCCGACCGGTATTGGCGGAGCCTGCTTTGACTGTGCGGCATCGCTATTGGACCTCGACCGGTGCCTGATGAGGCTGGTGGACTGCCAGGACCGTGAGCGCGTGCCGTCGCCCGTCGCGGGCCTCCCAGGTGATGGACTGACCGGTCCGCAAGCCGATCAGGGCAGCGCCGACGGGTGTCAGCACCGAGATCCTGCCCTCGGAAATGTCGGCAGCAACCGGAAACACCAGCGTCACCTCGATTTCGTCATCCCTTTCGGTTCGGTACCGGACCCTGGAGCCCATCCGCACGACGTCGCCAGGAACCTTGACGTCGGCCACCACATGGGCGCGATCCATTTCGGCCCACAGGCTTTCCGCCGCGCTTCCGTTACCGGAAACGGCCAGCGCAAGAAGCTGCTGGTGCTCGGACCGGCCAACCGTGATCCGGGGTCTAAGCGTGTGAGTGCGCATGGTCTGCCTCCGCATGTACTGGCGCGGGCGAGCCGATGAAGCCCGCCTGATGGTGGTGATGATGTGATGTGGAATGATCCCTAACCCTAAGCCTGGCGTGCGATTACGCACGCAAGCCTAGGGGCAACTATCCTTCGACCGGTGTCGCCCGGCGAGCAATCGCGTGGAGGATGTTGAAAAACGGGTTCATGCGCTCAAGATAGGCGGGGAAAAAATTAAGTCAAGCAGACGTGCCGCGGAGCAAGCCAGCCGGTCCTTGTCCGTAAGAGATTTCAGGTATCGAATTTCCCTTCGTAGAACATTTCGCTTGCTTGGTTCGAAATGAAATGCCGTGCGCGGGCGAAGCGATCTATACTTCAGACTACAGTCTGAGCCGCGACATTACTTGCCAATCTAGCAAAACGCCTGCCGGTAGGCACGGACGGCCGCCATGACGAAAGTGCGTTCGCGCAACTTGCGGGGCGTCACATCGACGCCTTGTCTAGCGCAGTCGCGTGTTCCAGAGTGCCATTTTCCCAAAAGAGGAACGATCGCTGCTGTCCGTTGCTATCCCCCTGGCCCTGTCCGCGCTGTGCTTGCTGCCGATCTTGTCGTGCGTGGTGGTCATTGCGCTGCCGCGGGCAGATACGAATATCTCGGCCTGGATCGCGGGCAGCGTGGCAGCGGTCCTTGCCATCGTTACGATCGCCCTGTTTCCCCAGGTCGCGGGTGGTGGCGCGGTGGTGCACCGCATCGAATGGATCCCCCAGCTGGGCCTCAACCTGACGCTGCGCATGGATGGCCTGGCATGGCTGTTCTCCATCCTCATCACGGTGATCGGCCTGCTGGTCGTGGCCTATGCCCGCTACTACATGTCGCCCAAGGATCCGATCGCCCGGTTCTTCTCGCTACTGCTGGCCTTCATGGGTGCCATGCTTGGGTTGGTCCTGTCGGGCAATATCATCCAGCTGGCCATCTATTGGGAGCTGACCAGCCTCGTCTCGTTCCTGCTCATCGGCTACTGGTACCACCGCAGCGACGCCCGCGACGGCGCTCGCATGGCGCTGATCCTGACCGGGGCAGGCGGACTGGCGCTGCTGGTGGCCATGATGCTGATTGGCCACATAGTGGGTAGCTACGAACTGGATGTCGTGTTGGCATCGGGCGACCGCATCGTCGAGAGTCCGCTCTATCCGCTGACACTGATGCTGTTCCTGTTCGCGGCTTTCACCAAGAGCGCGCAGTTTCCGTTCCAGTTCTGGCTGCCCAATGCCATGGCGGCCCCGACCCCGGTGTCCGCCTACCTCCATTCGGCCACCATGGTGAAGGCCGGCGTTTTCCTGATGACCCGTTTCTGGCCCGTCATGTCCGATTCGGACCTTTGGTTCTGGGTCGTGACCTATACGGGGCTGGTGACCCTCATCTTCGGTGCCTATAGCGCGTTGTTCCAACGCGACCTCAAGGGACTGCTGGCCTATTCGACCATCTCCCATCTGGGATTGATCACGACGCTGCTGGGCATGGGAACGCCCCTGGCGGCCGTAGCCGCCATCTTCCACATCGCCAACCACGCTACATTCAAGGCCTCGCTGTTCATGGCCGTCGGCATCATCGACCATGAGGCCGGCACCCGCGACATTCGTAAGCTCAGCGGCTTGCGCAAATACCTGCCGTTCACGGGAGCCCTCGCCATTATCGCCAGCGGCGCCATGGCGGGCGTTCCGTTGCTCAACGGGTTCCTCTCCAAGGAGATGTTCTTCACCGAGACGGCCGAGTTCGACCCCAACGGCTTCGTCAACCTTTCGCTGCCCATCGGCGCCACCATCGCCGGCATGCTGGCCGTCGCTTATTCCATCAAGTTCGTGCATGGCGTGTTCTTCGGCCCGCCGCCCACCGAACTCGACCGGGTACCGCACGAGCCCCCTGCCCTGATGCGCCGGCCCATCGAGATTTTGGTGCTGGCATGCCTTGCGGTCGGCATGATCCCGGGTCTGACGATCGGTCCCTATCTGGCGGCAGCGGTCCAATCGGTGCTGGGCGAGGAAACGCCCTATTACAGTCTCGCCGTGTGGCATGGGTTTAACCTGCCGCTCGTGATGAGCGTGGTCGCCCTGGTGGGCGGCGCGGTCATCTACGTCCCTTATTTTCGGCGGCTGAGAGACATCGAGGGGGTGCCGTTTTTCCGTCGGTTGAAGGGCCAGCGCGTCTTCGAGCGATTGCTGGTGACCGCAACGGGACGATGGGCCGCCAAGGTCGTGAAGGTGTTCGGGACCGCAAGGCTCCAGCCCCAGATCCTGATCGTGATCCTGGTGGCCCTGGCGGCCGGCGTCGGTGCCGGCTGGGCGCGCCTGGGCAGCCTGCCGCTGCCGGACAGTCTCGATCCGGTACTGGGCCTGGTCTGGCTGCTGGGCGGCCTCAGCGCAATCGGGGCGGCTCACCAGGCCAAGTTTCACCGGCTTGCTGCCATGATCCTGATGGGGGGAGCGGGCCTGGCGACATGCTTGACCTTCGCGTGGTTCTCCGCGCCGGACCTGGCCCTGACACAGTTGCTGGTCGAGATCGCGACCACCGTCCTTATCCTGCTCGGCCTGCGCTGGCTGCCAAAGCGACTGCCCAAGGCCGAGGATGCCGGCTGGCGCATTCGTCTCCGCCGGGTGCGGGACGTCGGCCTTGCACTGCTCGCCGGCACCGGCGCTGCAATAGCCAGCTACGCGATCATGACCCGCCCCGCGCCCTCTGGCATCTCGGATTTCTTTGTGGCCAATGCCTATAGCCAGGGGGGTGGCACCAATGTCGTCAACGTGATGCTCGTCGACTTTCGCGGTTTCGATACCATGGGCGAAATCACGGTGCTGGGGGTCGTGGCGCTGACCGTGTTCGGGCTGCTGCGCCGCTTCCGGCCGGCGGTCGACAGCGCCGAGCCACCCGAGCAGCAGCGCGCGCTGGATGAGCGTCCCGACCGACATGCGGTCGATGATTTCCTCAGGATCCCTGCCGTCATCATGAACTGGATTTTCCCGGCCGTGGTGGTCATGGCCATCTACATGTTCCTGCGCGGCCATGACCTGCCGGGGGGTGGCTTCATCGCGGGCATCATCATGTCGCTCGCCTTCGTGATGCAATACATGGCCGGCGGCACGCGTTGGGTGGAGGACCGTCTGCGGGTGCGGCCGCTGGCGTGGATCGCTCTGGGCCTGTCGCTGGCCATGCTGACGGGAATGGGCGCCATGTTGTTCGGTGCCCCCTTCCTGACCTCGGCTTTCGCCTATGCCGACATCCCCCTCATCGGCAAGGTGCCGATGGCCAGCGCCCTGCTGTTTGACCTGGGCGTATTTGCGCTGGTGGTGGGCGCCACCGTCCTGATGTTGATCGCCCTGGCACACCAATCCATCCGCAAGCCCAAGCCGGCCGCCAAAGTCCGGCCGCTGGTCCGCGAGGGGGCAGGCAAATGGAGTTGACCCTGTCCCTCGCCATCGGGGTGCTCATGGCTTCGGGCGTTTACCTGATCCTGCGTCCACGAACGTTCCAGGTCATCATCGGCCTGTCCATGATGTCCTATGCGGTCAATCTGTTCCTGCTCGCCATGGGCCGGCTCCGCATGGACGCCGCTCCGATCCTCACCACGCCGGCTGGCGCGGTGACCGACTATGCCGATCCGGTGCCGCAGGCCCTTGTGCTTACCGCAATCGTCATCGGTTTTGCCATGACCGCCCTTTTCCTGGTGGTGCTCCTGGCGGCGCGCGGTCTCAGCGGCAGCGACCATGTCGACGGCCGGGAGAATTGACATGGATGGGGTAAACCACCTGCCAATCCTGCCCATCCTGATCAGCCTGGCCGGCGTGATCGTCAACCTGGTGCTGGGCGACCATCGTCGCGGGCGCCATACATTTGCGGTCAACCTCGTCATCAGCTCGCTGGGCCTTTGCGCCGCCATCGTTCTGTTCTCGGCGCTGGCCCGGGGTGGCGCCATCGCAGCCTGGAGCTATCCGCTGGGCGCCTGGCCGGTGCCCTTCGGCATCGTCCTGGTGGCCGATCGGCTGGCTGCGACAATGGTGCTGACCACCGCCATCCTCTCACTGGCCGCGCTGCTTTATGCATCGGCACGCTGGCACAGCCGCGGTAGCCACTTCTTCACGCTCTTTCACGCGCTCACCATGGGGCTCAACGGGGCATTCCTGACCGGCGACCTGTTCAACCTGTTCGTCTTCTTCGAATTGCTCTTGGCGGCGTCCTACGGACTGGCGCTCTACGGCGCCGGACGCAATCGCGTTCGTGCGGCGATGCACTATATCGTGGTCAACCTGGTGGCTTCCTCGCTTTTCCTGATCGGCATGGCGCTGATTTACGGCACTATCGGCACGCTGAACATGGCCGACATTGCCAGGGCGGTGCCCCTGATGCGGGAAGGCGATCGAGGCCTGTTCGAGGCCGGGGCGGCAGTGCTCGGCGTGGCTTTTCTCATCAAGGCCGGGTCCTGGCCGCTCCATTTCTGGCTACCCAACACCTATTCCTCGGCGGCTCCGCCAGTGGCGGCCCTGTTCGCCATCATGACCAAGGTCGGCTTCTACGCCATTCTCAGGCTGTGGACCCTTGTATTCGGCCAAGGCGCCGCCGAGGGCGCCGTGTTTGGGCAAGACGTGATGATGGCGCTGGGGGTGGCGACGATTGCCTATGGCAGTATCGGCGCACTGTCCTGCAAGGCGCTTGATCGCCTGGCCAGCTATCTCATCATCGTGTCGGCCGGCACCCTGCTGTTGGCCGTGGCCTATAACGAGCCGGCCGTAACGGCGGGGGCGCTGCTCTATGTGGTCGTGGCGACCCTGGCGGCCGGCGCGCTGTTCCTGCTGAAGGACGTCATCGACCAAATGCTGCCCTCGGAGGCACAGGTGCTCGCCGTCTCGCTCGAACTCTATGGCGATGAAGAGGAGGAGGCAGACGACGACCAGGAAGTGGGCCCGACCATCCCGGCCGGGACGGCCATTGTGGGCTGGTGCTTCGCTATTGCCGCCATCGTTATGGCCGGCCTGCCGCCGTTGCCCGGCTTCATTGCCAAGTTCGCCATGATATCGGGCGCCTTCCAGGCCACCCCGGCGCCTACCGCAATGACGTGGTGGTTCACCGGGGCCCTGATGCTGTCGGGTCTTTTGGTGCTCGTGGCAATGGTGCGCAACGGCATCAACATATTCTGGGCCTCCTTGCCTGACGGCGAGGTGGTGCAACTGCGTCGGCAGGAACTGGCGCCCATCATTGGCCTGCTGGCCCTGTGCGTGGTCATCAGCCTCCTGGCGGGGCCCCTGATGGGGTTCTTCCTTGACGCGGTCAATGTCATCCATGGCCCCGGCGTCTATGCAGGCGCCATATTGCCGGGGGAAGCCCAACCGTGAGACGCCTGCTCCCCCATCCCTTCGTCGCTGCACTGCTTCTGGCTTTCTGGCTGGGCATGCAGCAGTCGGCCGGCCTCGGGCATATCCTGCTGGGCGGGGCAATTGCCATAGCGGCATCGCATCTGGTGAGCCTGGTGGCCACCGATCGCGTCAAGATCCGCAATCCGCATCGCCTCGTTCAGTTGGTGGCCGTGGCGGGACTGGATATCGTCCGATCCAACCTTGCCGTGCTGCTCGTCCTGCTCACCCCCCGCCCCAGTCCCAAGGCGGGCTTCGTCAGGATGAAGCTCGAGCTCACCAGTCCGACCGGGCTGGCGGTTCTGGCCTGCATCATCACGGCCACGCCGGGCAGCGCCTGGCTCGAATATGACAGGGTGTACAATACCGTACTCATCCACGTCTTTGATCTCGTCGATGAGACCGAATGGGTCGAGACGATCCGGGCACGCTACGAAAACCTGCTGCTGGAGATATTCCAATGAGCGTTGCCATCCTGCAATGGAGCCTGCTCGCGGCCCAGACCATGCTGGCCATCGGCATGCTTTGCACGCTATTCCGCATGATCGTGGGGCCACGGGCGCAGGATCGAATCCTGGCGCTCGATGCGCTCTATGTGGTTGCCCTGCTGCTCCTGGTGACCCTGGGCATCCGCACCAATTCCCAGGTCTATTTCGAGCTGGCCTTGCTGATGGGACTGCTCGGCTTCGTCGGCACTGTTGCACTGGCCAAATTCCTGATGCGAGGCGAGGTGATCGAATGATCGACGACCTTCCACTGTGGCTCTCCATCCTGGTGTCGCTGCTGGTCGTTCTGGGCAGCCTGGTGACGATGATGGGTTGCCTCGGCCTTGTTCGACTCGACAGCTTCTATTTGCGCATCCACGCGCCGACCATGGGCACCAGCATGGGTGGGGGATTGGTCCTGCTCGCCTCGGCACTCTATTTCAGCCTCACCCGCGAACGCCTTGTTGTCCACGAACTGGCCATTTTCGCCTTCGTCTCGGTCACCACGCCCGTGACCCTCATGCTGCTGGCAAGAGCCACCCTGTTCCGGGACCGCGTCGAAGGCAACGATGTGCCCGGCCACGGCGACTGATCGCGCTGCGCAAATGGGCGAGGCAGCGTTGGTTCAGGCCGGTGTTTTGCCCGCGGCAAGGGCGTCGCGCAGGGGGAGGTTGGCGGTGGCCCGGAGGTCCAGATCGGCTTCGATGTGGTCGATGTGGACCAATAGCAGTCGGGCTGCTTGTTCGCCGTCCCCCCGCTCCAACGCCGCAAGAATTTCGGCGTGGTCGCCGTGGCCGCAGCTGGACGCGCCCGAGCGCCCGTAGAGGGCAATGACCAGTGATGAGCGCGCCACCAGCTCTTCCATGAACCGCAGCAGGATGGCGTTGCCAGCGACCTCGGCCATGAGCAGGTGGAAATCGCCGGACGCATGAATTTCGGCACGCCGCGCGGTGGGACCACGCTGGTGCAGCAGGCCGCTTTCTATTTCCAGGCGCTCCCGGAACGACGCGATTTCGTTTGGCGTGATGCGCTCTGCTGCTGCCAAGGCCAATCCTGGCTCGATCAACCGGCGTGAGGCGAAAACCTGACGGGCTTCTTCCGGCGTCGGATTGGCGACGAAGGCACCACGGTTGCGCTCCGTCTTGACCAGGCCCTCGAAAGCGAGCGCCTGGAGAGCCGCGCGAACAACCGTGCGGCTCACGTCGAAGAGGGACCCGACTTCTGCTTCATTAAGCTTGGTGCCCGGTGACAGCCGGCGATCGACGATGGCGTCGCGCAGCTGGTCGCGCACCATGGTGGCGCGATCCTCGACATCGGTGGGCACGTCAAACGGGGTGGATATGCGGGACATGTGCCAGTCATAGAAAATATCGCGACCCCGCGATAGCCAGAACTCGCATACACTAAACCGAATGATTGCATACAATCTTGGCAAGTTTCCCAGCCACTGCCTACAATGAAGGCATTTTGTAAACATGCTTACAAATCGACCATCTGCTTAGTGGAGAAAATTCTTAGCCCAAACAATGCGTTACTTGTTTTCGGACGAATTGGCACGAGCGATGCATAGACAACCCCGACGAACGGGGGACGCGGGATGTCAAAAGCTGCCGAAATCGACATCGCATCGGTGTCCAAGATTTATGGCAAGACCACCGCCGTTGATTCCATCAGCTTGAAGATCCCCGCTGGGAGCTATTGCTGCCTGCTTGGACCGTCCGGCTGCGGCAAGACCTCGACGCTGCGCATGATCGCCGGGCACGAAAGCGTGTCCGTGGGCGACATCGTCCTGGGCAAGAGCGTCGTCACGCATCTGCCGCCGGCCAGGCGTGGCACGGCCATGATGTTTCAGTCCTATGCGCTCTTTCCCCATCTCGACCTGGTCGACAACGTGGCCTTCAGCCTCAAGATGGCGGGTATCGAGAAGGCGGAGCGACGGGCGCGGGCGCTCGACATGCTCAAGCTGATGCAGATGGAAGCCTATGCCACGCGCAAGCCCGCGCAACTGTCGGGCGGCCAGCAGCAGCGCGTTGCCCTGGCCCGTGCGCTGATCACGGACCCCGAGGCCCTGCTGCTCGACGAACCCCTGTCGGCGCTCGATCCCTTTCTCAAGATCCGGATGCGCGCCGAGCTCAAGAAGCTCCACAAGCAGTTGGGCATCACCTTCGTGCATGTGACCCATAGCCAGGAAGAGGCCATGGCGCTGGCCGATATCATCGTGGTGATGAGCAATGGCCGCATCGAGCAGGCGGCCAGCCCGCGCGATGTGTTCGAGCGTCCGGCCACGGCTTTCGTCGCGCGCTTCATGGGCGACCACAACGTCATTTCGGGCAAGGTCGTGGGCTGCCCGGACGGGCTGGTCACGTTCGATGTTGTCGGCGGGGGAACCTTCTCGGCCTCGGGCGCTTCGCGGCCGGTCGGTGCCGATATCGATGCCGCCATTCGCACAGACCACGTCCGGATCGGCGAGAGCCCGGTCAAGGGGCTCGGCTTTACCGGGATCGTCTCCAATCTCGAATATCGCGGCGCCACCGTGAAGCTCACCATCGAAGGCGCCGGCATAACCGAATTCACCGCCATCATCACCGATACCGCCTTCTACGCGACCCCGGTCGCGGTCGGCGATGCGGTGCCCCTCCATTGGGATGCCCAGGACGCCATCATCCTGGGCACGCCCAATTCATGATCAAGCCAGCAAACAGGGACATCAGGCTATGACAGAGACGACCAAGAAATCCGGCATTTCCCGCCGTAATGTACTCAAGGGCGGAGTCGCGGCAGCCGCCGGCGCCGCGATCGGCTCGGGCGCCATCACCGGCTTCCCGACCATCTGGGCCCAGAACCCCATCACCCTGCGCCAGTTCGGTACGGGCGTCAGCAACCTCAACGCCATTGCCGAAAAGTGCAAAGAAGACCTCGGCATTACCCTCGAGATGACGGCCACGGACTCCGACGCCGCCGCCCAGCGCGCGGTCACCCAGCCCGACAGCTACGACATTGCCGATATTGAATACTGGATCCTCAAGAAGGTCTTTCCCACCGGCGTGATCCAGCCCATGGATACGTCCAAGCTCACCTACTACGACAAGATCGTGCCGCTGTTCAAAACCGGCAAGCTCTTGCCAGACAGCGTGATTGCCCAGGGCACCGCGCCGCACACCGTTGGCTTTGTCGACTCGCCCGACAGCAAGGAATTCGCCAAGGGCGAAACCGGCTGGTTCACCATGGTGCCCACCATCTACAACGCCGATACCCTGGGCATTCGCCCCGACCTGGTCGGCCGCGAGATCTCGACCTGGGCCGATATCATGGACCCGGCCTTCAAGGGCAAGACCGCCATCATCAACGTGCCGTCCATCGGCATCATGGATGCTGCCATGATCATGGAAGCCATGGGCAACATCACCTATGGCGACAAGGGCAACATGACCACCGAGGAGATCGACAAGACCATCGATTTCCTGATCAAGGCCAAGCAGGACGGACAATTCCGCGCCTTCTGGAAGAGCTTCGACGAGTCGGTGAACCTGATGAGTTCGGGCGAAGTGGTGATCCAGTCGATGTGGTCGCCCGCCGTCGCCGCCGTGCGCTCCAAGGGCATCGAATGCAAGTACCAGCCGCTCAAGGAAGGCTACCGCTCCTGGGGCGGTGGCCTCGGGCTGGCGGCGCACCTGTCGGGCGCCCAGCTCGACGCGGCCTACGAATACATCAACTGGTACACATCCGGCTGGGTCGGCGGCTACCTCAACCGCCAGGGCTACTATTCCGCCGCCATGGAAACGGCCAAGCAGTACATGTCCGAAGACGAATGGGGCTTCTGGATCGAGGGCAAGCCGGCCCAGGGCGACATCGTTGCGCCGGATGGCACCGTAATGGAAAAGGCCGGCGCCGTACGTGACGGCGGCTCGTTCGAAGAGCGCATGGGCAAGGTCGCCTGCTGGAACTCGGTGATGGACGAAGACCGCTACATGGTCCGCCGCTGGAACGAGTTCATCGCGGCCTAAACCCAGCGGGTGGGTGGGCTCAGAGCGAGCGCCACCCACCCGCGATGCTTCCGATGCCCGGGATATTGCCATGAACAACCTCATCGCCCGCGCCACGCCCTACATCCAGGCCACGCCGCTGCTGCTCGTTCTGGGCTTCTTCCTGGCCATTCCCATCCTGATGCTGCTGGTCGTCAGCTTCTGGGACTACGACTTTGCGGGGATGTATCCCGATTTCGTCACCTTCAACTACGGCGAGACGCTGGGCAGCTGGGTTACCTGGAAGACCTATGGCAACACGCTGAAGTTTGCCGTCATCGTCTGGGCGATCACCGCCTTTGTCGGCTTCTGGGTGGCCTATTTCCTGGCCTTCCACGTCCGCAGCGCCACCACGCAGATGATCCTGTTTCTCGTCTGCACCGTGCCGTTCCTGACGTCCAACATCATTCGCATGATCAGCTGGATCCCGGTGCTCGGCCGTAATGGCCTCATCAATTCGAGCCTGGTGGGTGCCGGCGTGATCGACCAGCCCATTGAATGGCTGCTCTATTCCGATTTCGCGGTGATCCTGGCTATGGTGCATCTCTACACCCTGTTCATGGTGACCCCGATCTTCAACACCATGATGCGCATCGACAAATCGCTGGTCGAGGCGGCGCGCGACGCCGGTGCCAGGGACTGGCAGATCATCTGGAACGTCATCCTGCCGCTGAGCAAGCCGGGCATCGCCATCGGCACCATCTTCGTGGTGACGCTGGTGATGGCCGATTTCTCGACCGTACAGGTGATGAGTGGAGGGCAATCCGCGTCGGTGGCGCTGATGATGCGCAACCAGATGTCGCTGCTGCAGTATCCGGCTGCCGCGGCCAACGCCATTGTCCTCCTGGCACTGGTGCTGCTGATGGTCGCGGGAATTCTCCGACTCGTCGATATCCGCAAGGAGCTTTGATATGACCGAGGGAAAACGCAGCCCAGGCTTCTACATCCTGGCCGCCTTCTTCGTGGTCTTTGTCCTGTTTCTCTACGGTCCGCTCTCGGCGGTGTTCATCCTGAGCTTCCAGGGGCCGCAGGGCGGATTGACCTTTCCGCTCAATGGCGTCTCCATCCGCTGGTTCCAGAACCTGTTCGAGACCCAGGCCGTGGGCAATTTCGGCGCCAGCTTTGGCCGCTCGCTTGCGCTGGGACTGATGGTGATGGCGGCGACGGTGCTGGTGTCGCTGCTGGCAGGCCTGGCTTTCCGCCGCCGGTTCGTCGGCGCCTCGCCGCTCTTCTACCTCACCGTGGCCAGCCTGGTCGTACCCTCGATCATCGTCTCGCTCGGCATCGGCGTGCTGTTCCAGCAGATCGGAGTCCAGCCCAACTGGTTCAGTTCCGGCTTCGGTGCGCACCTGACCTGGACATTGCCCTTCGGCGTGCTGATCATGTTCGCGGTGTTCAACCGCTTCTCGCCCGCCTATGAGGAGGCCGCCCGCGATCTGGGCGCCAGTTCATGGCAGACCTTCTACCATGTGCTGCTCCCCATGATCGCCCCCAGCCTGATCGGGGTAGGCCTGTTCGGCTTCTCGCTGAGCTATGACGAATTCGCCCGGACGCTGATGACCTCGGGCAGTTCCAACACACTGCCGCTCGAAATTTACGGCATGACCACCAATGTCACGACGCCCGTTCTCTATGCCCTGGGCACGGTTACGACGGTCTTCTCGTTCCTGGTCATTCTCGTGACGCTAGGCGCCATCCTCTGGGTCAATCGCCGCAGGGCCAATGCATGACCCGCATCGCCGTCATCAATCCCAATACGACACCGAGCATGACTGCCACCATCGCCCACGCGGCGCGGCTGGTGGCGGCGCCGACCACCGAGATCGTCGCGGTGACATCGAGCATGGGGCCGGTATCCATCGAGGGCTATTACGACGAAGCCTTTGCCCTGCCCGGCCTGCTGCGCGAAATCGGCCATGCGGAACGCGAGGGCGCAGCGGCGGCGGTGATCGCCTGTTTCGATGATACCGGGCTGGACGCCGCCCGGGCCATGGTGCGTATGCCGGTTGTCGGCATCTGCGAGGCCGCCCTTGCGACAGCCGCCTTCATTGCCAAGCGGTTCACCGTCGTCACGACCATGGAACGCTCGCGGGTGCCGATCGAAGAACTGGCGCAGCGCTATGGCATGGCCGGACGCGCCCGCATCCGGGCGGCGGATATTGCCGTACTGTCGCTGGAGGATCCCAATTCCGGCGCCCGTGACCGGCTGCGCAGCCAGATCGTTGCCGCCATCGCCCAGGACAATGCCGAGGCGATTGTCCTCGGCTGTGCCGGCATGGCCGACCTCGCCCACACGCTTCAGGCCGAGTTCGGCATGCCGGTCATCGATGGCGTGGGCGCAGCGGTGAAGCAGGCGGAGGCTTTGGTGTCGCTTGGGCTGAAGACCAGCAAGCGCGGCGCTTATGCCGCCCCACTGGCCAAGCGGTACCACGGTGCGCTATCCGAGTTCGCGCCAGCATGAACCGAATTATCCGAAGGCTGCAACTGTCAGAGATCCAGGAACTGCTCAATTGGGCGGCCACCGAAGGGTGGAATCCGGGCCTTGATGACGCTGTTGCTTTCCAGGCGGCCGATCCGAACGGCTTCATCGGCGCATTCGTCGACGACGTCATGGTCGCCGGCATATCTGCTGTGGCCTACGATGCACATTTCGGCTTCATCGGGCTCTACATCTGCCATCCGCGCTGGCGGGGACAGGGACACGCCAGGGCGGTATGGGACGCGGCCATGGCCTATCTTGGCGACCGCACCATCGGTCTTGATGGCGTTCCCCAACAGCAGGCCAACTACGCCAGAATGGGTTTTGCCGGTGCCTACCGGACAATTCGCATGAGCGGGATGCTGACCACGCCAGATCGCCCGTTGCCTTCCGTGCAGCTCGAGGAGATTGGTGCGGTCGACCGGCAATGCTTTCCAGCACGCCGGGACGAATTTCTGCGTCGCTGGGTTGCCGCGCCGCGAATGTGCAGCAGCCGCCGAACGGATGGTGTCTTGGATGGCTATGCCGTGTCCAGAGCCTGCCAGGAAGGTCACAAGATCGGTCCGCTGTTTGCACAGAGCGTCGAGGCGGCGCTCGAACTGCTCGCGATCCGCTCGGGGCCCATCCATATCGACGTTCCCGCCTACCAGACCGGCTGGATCAGGGAATTGTCGCGCCTTGGCCTCGAGCGGGGCTTCGAGACGCAAAGGATGTACCGCGGTCGCGCCCCATCCATCCGCGCCGACAGCGTGTTCGGCGTTTCGACCTTGGAGCTGGGCTGACGGAGCCGGAGCTCAATTGCCGGTGGGGACGAGACGGAAATCATTGCCTTCGGGCAGAAGCTGGCCGCCATCCACGACGATCGTCGTGCCGGTGATGTAGCTTGCCTCGTCGGAGGCGAGGAACAGGAAGGCATTGGCCACGTCGCGCACGCTGCCCAGCCGCCCGAGGGGAATCGCTGCCAGCATCGAGGCGATGTGGGCGTCTCCGCGCCCTTCCTGGATACCCTCGGTCATGATGTTTCCCGGCTCGACGCCGTTGACGGTGATGCCGAAGCTGGAAAATTCCAAGGCCGCAGACCGAATGAAGCCGTTGATGCCGGCTTTGGTGGCCCCATAGTGACCATGACCCGGGCTGGTCACGTACGGACCGGTGATCGAAGACGTGAACAGGATGCGGCCCGACCTCTGCGCTTTCATGACCTTGAAGGCGGCCTTGGCAGCATGGAAGCTGCCGCGCAGGTTGACCCCCATGACGCGGTCCCAGTCGGCGGACGACGTGTCCTCGATCAGTTGCCAGGGATAGATGCCGGCATTCTGCACGATGATATCGAGGCGACCGAATTTGGAGACCGCAAGGGCCACCGCAGCCTCGGCGTCCGCATATTTGGATATGTCGGTTTGGATGAATGTGGCGCCGATTTCGTCGGCCGTCGCCTGACCGGCTTCAGGCTCCCAGTCGGCGAGAACGACATTGGCGCCTTCTTCGATGAAGCGGATCGCCGTACCTTTGCCGATGCCGCGCGACGCGCCGACGACGATTGCGGTCTTGCCTGCCAGCCGTCCGGTCATGCCAGTTTCTTTCTGATCGTCTGCTTAAGCGTATCGAGCAGCACGGCGGCAAGCACCAGCAGGCCATGGATGACCTGGGTATAATGCGCCGGCAGGCCCATGAGGTTGATCGCGGTGTTGATCGAACTGAGCAAGAGCACGCCCGCATAGACCCCGGGCAAGGCACCAAGGCCACCCTTGAGGCTGACGCCGCCGATCACCACTGCCGCAAAGGCATTGAACAGCATGCCGGCGCCCAGGTTCGCCGTTGCGCCGGAAGTCCGGATGGCCAGCAGCCAGCCGGCCAGGGCCGCGATGGTGCCCGACAGGATGAAGGCAATCATCAGCACCTTGTCGACCTTGATGCCGGCACGAAAGGCTGCCGCCTCGTTGCCGCCGATCATGATCAGGTGCCGGCCGAAACGCGTCTTGGCCATCATGAAGGAGAAGCCGATGAAACAGGCAATGGCGATATAGGCGGTGAGCGGAATGCCGAGGAACCGCTGAATGGCGAGCCAGCGCAACTCATCCGCCAGGTTCTGCGCCGAGCGCCCGCCGGATGCCGCAACGACGAGCCCGCGTACCCAGATGAAGCTCGACAGCGTCACGATGAAGGCATTCATCTTGACCTTGATGACGAGAAAGCCATTGAGGGCCCCGACAACCGCGCCAACGCCCAGCCCCACCAGCAGCGAGGCCGGAACGACCAGCCAGCCGGGCGTAAACGTGATGCCCATGCCAATGCCGGAGGAGGCAAAGAGGATGCCCGCCGCCATGGCGCTAAGCGCTGCCACCGACTCCACCGACAGGTCCATGTGCCCGGCAATGATGACCAGGGCCAGGCCGATCGACATCACCCCCAGCACAGAGGATTGCTCGATGATGTTGGCGAAGATGCCGAGCTGGAAATAGTTGGGCACGGTCGCCGAGAAGATGGCGAGAACGGCGAGCAGCATGAACCAGACGAGATTGTCGAGCACGAATTCAAGGCTGCGGCGTTGGCTGGGCTGCATCGCGATCTCTCGGGATATTATGGGTGCCGGGGAGGCTCCTCCCGCGGGGCGGAAGGAGCCGTTGCGGATTACTCGACCGACGTCACCGGTGCGGCCGGCGGCTTGAGATTGCCCCAAAAGGACGGGTCGTCGACATTCTCGGGCGTAATCGCGGCGCCCGGAATCTTGATCGTCGGTCCCCAGGCTTCGTCCGTTACCACCGAGGGCAGGCCGAGCACGTCATATTCGCCGGGTTCGATCGGCTCCTTGGCGACCAGCTTGTCCATGAACATGGCGACGGCAGCCGCCTGGGCATAGAGCGGCTGTTCGACTTCGACCTGCATCCAGCCATCGCGGATCATCTGCAGGGCCACCGGCGCGCCGTTCGAGCTCATGACATAGACGTCGCCCGGCTGCTTGCCGGCCGCTTCAAGCGAGGCGACCGCCGCAACCGAGAGATGGGCGGCATGGCTGAAGACGATGTCGATGTCGGGATTGGCCAGAAGCTGGTCGGACACGATCGTGCCGGCATTGCTGGCTTCCCACATCATCGCGGGCTGGCTGATGATGGTGACTTCCGGGAAGGCCGCCATGCGCTCCTCGAAGCCCTTCTGGATGTCCAGGGTATAGGGGTCGCCGGGGTCGCCCAGCACTTGGAGCACCTTGCCCTTGACCGAGCCGTTCTTCTCGGTGAGCAGGCGTTCGACCTGCTCGGCGGCGACATAGCCGATCTCGACCGTGCCGGCGACGGAGGTGAAGTCCGAGACGGTGGACGAAATCTGGCGGTCGAACTCGATCACCGGAATGCCGGCGGCGCGGGCGGCATCGACCGATGGGGCCAGGGCGTTGAAGTCGACGGCGGCAAGGATGATCGCCTTTGGCGCCAAGGCGATGACGTCGTTCATCTGCGATTGCTGCAGGTCGGTCTTGTTGTCGGCGTTGAGCGTGGTGAGGTCATAGCCGACCTGCTCGAGGAACATTTCGAGCGCGCTGACCGAGCCGGTCTGGAACTCATCGAGCAGGGTGGGGACCATGTAATAGACCATGCCCTTGTCCTGGGCGTAGGCGGGGTGCAGCAAGGCGGCCGTACCGGCCAGAAGAACCATGCCGTGTTTCAACAACTGCTTCATTCGTCGCTCCCTGTAGCCGGATGGCTATTCCCCCGCGCCCGCGACCGGTCCGGCACCGGCCAGGGTTTCGCCGGTGATCATGCCGATCACTGCGTCCGCGTTTGTCTGCTTGGTCGGCACGTCGCCTGCGACCACGCCCTGGCGAATGACCACCATCCGGTCGGCGACCTGGAAGGCCTGCTGCATGATGTGGGTGATGATGACCACGCCAATGCCCTGTGCTGCCACCTGGCGGATCATTTCGAGCCCGCGCTTGGTCTGCTCCACCCCCAGCGCCGCGAAGGGCTCGTCGAGCAGCACCAGCTTGCCGCCCCAATGGACAAAGCGATTGAGTTCGATCGCCTGCCGCTGCCCGCCCGAGAGGTGTTCCACCTTGGTGCGAAGCGAGGGGATACGCGTGCCCGCACTCGCCAGGGCCTTGGCCACCTGTTCTTCCATGCGCGCCTCGTCGAGCACCTTGATGCCCATGACCGGGCGGGTCAGCTCGCGGCCCATGAAGAAATTGGCGACAACATCGACGTTGGTGCAGAGCGACAGGTCCTGGTAGACGGTCTCGATACCCGCCGCCTTGGCTTCGGACGGTGATTTGGGACGGAAGTCCCGACCCTCGAAGCGCATGCTGCCGGAGCTGGCCTCCAGACCTCCCGAGATGATCTTGACCAGCGTCGACTTGCCGGCACCATTGTCGCCGAGCAGGGCGATGACCTCGCCCTTGGCAATGGAAAACGAAACGCCCCGCAGGGCCTGTACGGCGCCGTAGCTCTTGGTGATGTTGTCGAGCGTGAGCAGTTCTTCGGTCATGCGGCCATTCCGTTCGAGAACGGATCGCGCTTGCGGGCGCGACCGGGTGAAGACGTGGGTTCCTGGCGTGGCGACAGCACTCCGGAAACAGCGAGGGCAGCAGCGCCCCGCAGCACTGACTGGTTGGCCAACGAGGCAATGACCCGGGGCGTGGTCCGATCGTAGCGACTGGAAATGGACGTCTGCAGCTGCTCTGTCGTCGCCACCAGGGCAGCAATCAGCTCGCTATGTGCGATCCCGCCCAACACAATCGTCTGGGGGTCGAAGAGGTTTTCGATAGTGCGGATGGCGCTGTGAAAGATCGGCGTCACCTCTTTCACCCAATCGGCTTCGCTCTGGCCCTGCCGACGGTTGCTGAAGCTGTCAAGCGAGAGGTAGCGCTCGAGGCATCCCGTATTGCCACAAGGACAGGGCAGTCCGCCGGGAATGGCCTGGATGTGCCCGATCTCACCGGCATTGCCCCAGGCGCCGCGCAGCGGCACGCCGTCCTGCATCATGGTGCCACCCAGTCCGGCGCCCAGATGGAGATAATAGAACTGGCGCACCGAGGCACCCTCTCCGTAGAGGCGAACGCCCAGTGCAGCCGCTACCGTATCGACCGCAATGAAGGTGGGGAGTTTTGTCACTTCCTCGAGCCGCGCCCGTACCGGCACCCCCGCCCAGCCGTCCAGCGTCGTGGGACCCACAAAGCTCATGGCCTGCACGTCGAACGGACCAGGCATGGCGAACCCGACGCCCAGGATGCGGCCCGCTGGCCGAAAGGCACGAACCTCGGCCACCAATTCCTCGATCAATTCAAACGCCTGCTTGGGCGTGGGATGCGGGCAAGCACGACCTGCGCTTCCCAGCAGGTCCCCGGCCAGGTTCATCAGCGCCGCCTCGACCCCGAGCGGGGTGACGGTCAGGCCAATGGCGTAGCCGCCATCTGGATTGATGTTGAGAATGGTTGCAGGCAGGCCGCGGCCTTTCGGAGCGCGGCGGGAGGACAGCAAATAGCCCTGCTCTTCCAGTTCGCGGACGATGGTGGAAACCGTCTGCACGGTCAGGCCCACGCGCTCGGCAATCTCACCACGCGTCTGCGGCCCGTCATTGCGGATGCACTCGAGCACGATGCGCCGGTTGTAAGGCCGCGCCTGCTCCTGATTTGTCCCCCGCAACACCATGGCGTCACCCTTCACCCAGCGCTCACACTGACACCGAGGATTTATTATGTCAAATGGAGTTCAAAAATCGATGGGGCGTCGACCGTGATGTCGAAAGGAGGAGATTGGATTGTCGGATCGCTCAGTCCATGCCCGTTCGTCCCGGCCCCATTCCTGCAAGCCGGGGATCCCAGTCGCGCTAGGCGGTGTTACTGGAGCAGGTTCACAACGGTCTCCTGCAATGATCCAGCCGTGAATGGCTTAGTCAGCACTCGGGTACGCACATCCAGATCACCGTGCCCCAGGACAGCCTTTTCCGCGTAGCCGGTGATAAACAGGACAGGCAGCGTCGGCGCCCAGGCGCGCAGGGCATCGGCAAGCTGCCTGCCGTTGATGCCGTTGGGCAAGCCCACATCGGTCACCAGCAACCCGATATTGGCGCCACCTTCGAAAATGCGTAGCGCCGAGGGGCCGTCCGGCGCCTCCAGCACCGCAAAACCGAGCTCGCGCAACTGTTCGGCCACGGCCATGCGAATAAGGTTTTCGTCATCAACCAACAGCACTGTCGTGTCGGTCTTGCGCGTCTCGACCGTTGCGCCCGGTGACTCTGGCCTGGGCGTCTCCAATTCTCCGGCAAAGCGCGGCAGGTAAAGCGTGATCCTTGTACCAGCGCCGAGATCGGTCTCGATTTCCACGTTGCCGCCGGACTGTCCTGCAAAACCGTAGACCATGCTGAGGCCCAGACCTGTGCCACGGCCGATCGGCTTGGTCGTAAAGAACGGATCGAAGGCGCGCGCCACGACTTCCGGCGTCATTCCGGTCCCGGTATCTGCGACGGTCAGGCAAACATAGTCGCCCTCCGGCAAGCCCAGTTTGCTGGCCTTGGCGCCATGCGCGTGCATGTTCTCGCCGCTGATGGTGAGCGAGCCGCCCTCTGGCATGGCGTCGCGCGCATTGATGCAGAGGTTGAGGAGGGCGTTTTCCAGCTGGCTGACATCCACAAAGGTGGGCCAGAGCCGCTCATCCATTTCGGTGGAAACGGCAACCGCTGGCCCCACGCTTCGGGTGATCAGTTCAATCATGCCCTCGACCAATGTGGCTACATTGGTGGGGGTCGGATCGAGCGTCTGACGGCGAGAGAAAGCCAGCATGCGCTGGGTGATCGCCGCTGCGCGTTTTATCGCCTCAGAAGCCCCGGTAATGTAGCGCCCGATTTCCGCGATGCGCCCCTGTTCCAGGCGACGGGCCATAATATCGAGGCTGCCGCCCACGCCGGCCAGGATATTGTTGAAATCGTGGGCCAGGCCGCCTGTGAGTTGCCCCACCGCTTCCATCTTCTGGGATTGGCGAAGGGTTGCCTCTGCCGCCATGAGATCAGCCGTCCGTTCGGCCACCATGGCCTCCAGATCGCGGTTGATCTCGGCCAGTTTCGCGATCACGCCAACCCGTTCGATATGCGACCAGGAACGCTCGGTCACTGCCAGCAGCAGCGTCAGCTCGCGGTCGGTCCAGCGTCGGGGGAGTCGGTCATGGATGGCCATCAACGCGGTCAGCTTGCCGTTTTTGACAAGCGGCATGCAGATGGTTGCGCGGATGCCGATGGCCTGAAAGGTCGCGGCTTCGTGGGGCGCGATGTCGACTTCATTGTCGTTGATGATCAGGGGCTGTCCCGCCCCCAAGCGTTCCACCGCCAGTTCGCCGAAATCGGCGAGGCGATAGTGACCCACGATGGTTGAACCATTGTCCGACCAATCACCACGAATGGTAAACCCGTCGCTATCCTGATCCATGTCTGCATAGGCGCAACTGGTGACCCCCAGATGTTCCCCGACCAGCTTGGTGGTGATCGCCAGGACTTCGTTGGCGTCGGTGAGCGCGATCGTCGCCTGACCAAGCTCATCGAGAAACCGGAGCCTCTCCTCGCTGCTGCGCAGCAATAGCTCGGCGCGAGCGCGTTCCACCGCGTCCCAGGTCCGCATCAGCGTTTCCTCGGCGAGGGCTATGTCTTCTGCCGACCACTGGCGCGGGGAATGATGATGAATGAAGAGCATGGCGCGGAACGAGCCGAAGCGATGGAGTGGCACCGCCATGACCGAGCGCGTTGAAATGGCGGCGAAGGCTTGAGCACCCTCGTTGACCCTGGGATCGATGTTGACGTCATCGACGGTCATGGTCTGGTTGGCCCGCAATTCAGCGATAATGGCCGGCCCGAAGGCCTCCATCCGGTGAGCCCCAGCCACAGTTGGGATCGTGCCATCAGTCCAGTCGCGCTCGACCAGGACAAATTCGCCTGATGCGTCTATGTCGCCGTAGCCCACGCGGGCCGCACCCAACCTCGATCCGAGCAGCTCGGAAGCCCGAAACATCGCCTCGGCAGGGTCCGCCGCCCTTCTGAGTTCGCTATCGAGAGCCAGGCGGAAATCGGCAAGCCGCTGCGCTAGCACTTCAGCTGTGGTTTCGATGCAGGAACAGACCATTCCCCCGATGGCGCCGGTGTCGTCAAAGAGGGGCGAATAGGAGAAAGTGTACCAGGTGTTTTCCGGCGCGCCGTGCCGCTCCATCACCAGGTGCATGTTTTCCATCCAGGTGGCCTGGCCGGACAGGGCCTTTTCAATCAGGGGCCAGATTTCGTGCCAGATCTCTGGCCACACATCCTTGAACGGCCTGCCCATCGCCTTGGGATGACGGCCGCCAAGTATGGGCGCATAGCCGTCATTGTAGATAAAATTGAGCTCGGGCCCCCAGGCGACGAACATGGGTTGGCTGGAATTCAACATGAGGTTGATTGCTGCGGTCAGCGACTGGGGCCACGCGGCAATAGCGCCGAGGGAGTTTCCGGACCAATCCAGCGATCGGACCAAAGCGCCGCATTGGCCACCCTCGATCAGTCGGCTCATGCCTGCATGTCCCCCAGAATCAAGCAACTAGACCTCCAAACCAGATTACCCGTCCAATTGCATTGTTGACTACGCCGAGGGCGACCATCCCGTTCGACGACCGTTCCAGGCCCGAACTCGCTCGTTGCACGGAGGTCGAAGTCCACCATTGCGACTTTTTCTCCCGGCGCGCGGAGATCAAGATTGGAAACGAGGAGGGTGGGGTTGAAAGTTCCCGACATGGGGGGTGTTGCTCTGCAATAATTGTCCCTGCCTCCGAGCCCAGTTCTGGCAAGGCTCAGCCGGATCTTGGGTGGAGATACCGAAGCGACCGCCTCTGTTGGTTGTCCAAACGACTGGTCGGGCGCCGGTTGCGGGGAAATGTCTGGCGGGACGCAGGAACGCTTCTTGCGCCTGCCCATTCTGCGCGTGCGAGCAGGACACGCAGGTGAATGGATGGACAAGCTCAATCGCTTCTTTCGGGACAACGGGCTGACGCTAGCCTTAATGGCAATCTTCTGCCTGTGCATTTTGGGCATGGTGTGGTCCGGATGGCTTGAGGAAAACGCCACGCTTGCCGAGCACGGAAGGCCGGCGATTGATGTGCTCGACTATTTCTTGAGCGCTTCCTTTCAGTCGGCGCTGTTCGAGAACTGGGAGAGCGAGTTTCTGCAGATGTCGGCCTACGTCATCATGACAGCCATGCTTTTCCAGCGCGGCTCCGCTGAATCCAAGGACCCGGACAAGGTCAATCCGGAAGATGCTGACCCGCAACAAAAGCGCCGCAACAAGCATGCGCCATGGCCGATCAAAGCCGGCGGACTTTGGTCCGCGCTCTACTCATATTCGCTGGGGATCGCCTTGCTGGCTCTTTTCGCGGCGTCGTTCATCCTGCACTGGCTGCAGAGCGCGGCAGCTGCGAACGAGGAAGCGTTGCTGCATGGCCAGCCCGCGCATTCCGCCATCGAGCACCTCGCCGACCCGCTTCTATGGTTTGAATCATTTCAGAACTGGCAGTCGGAGTTCCTCTCTACCGCCGTTCTGGTCGTGCTGTCGGTGATCCTGCGATACCGAGGCTCGCCGGAATCCAAACCGGTGGCGGAGCCTCACTCAAAAACGGGCCACTAGAGATATCGTAAATTGTCTGGAGCCGAAGACGGCCGCATAGCCACAGGACACTAACGAAGCCGACCGCCCGGCGCCTGCGGATGCCAGCCGCTTTGCGAGCCATAGCCGTGCCATTGCCGACGACAGGGCGACTCCGTCGTGACGGTATTCTGCGTTTTTCTGTGGTGGAAGCGGCTGTACCGTCAAAACAGGGAAATAACCGGGAACTCCCCAAAGTGTTTCTTTCTAAGCGGCACCTAGATTGAGGTTAAGGTGGCTGTTGCGTTGAGAAGGGCTGAAGACCAATTCACCATCATTTGCGGACATCAAACGTTCTCGAATACTTCCCGATAACTGCCGCAGACTATTGTGATAAGGTGTCATGCATGAGCACGATAGTACCAAAGCAGTCGGACGCGCCCAGATTCGAGCGTATCGTCACGCGCGAGGATGAGAGCTTCCTGTGGCGGCGCGACGATTATCCTTGGGAACGCAATGTCTGGAACTATCATCCGGAGGTGGAGATCCACCTCATCAATGATGCCAGTGGGATCGCGTTTGTCGGCGACCACATCGGCGAATTCGGGCCAGGGCATCTGACTGTCGTCGGTGGCGGCCTGCCGCATGACTGGGTCACGACGCTCAATCCCGGCCAGCGCATCGAGGGGCGCGACACCATCCTGCAATTCGACGCCGGCCGCATTCTTCGCTTTCGGGAGCAGATTCCCGAGCTCGCCGAGTTGGACGGCTTCATGCAGCGCATCCAGCGCGGGGTTGCCTTCACCGGACCGACGGCGCGCGATGGCGCTGCGCTGCTGACGCACATCGGCGAGTTGACCGGCCTGCAGCGGCTGGTGGCGTTTCTCGAGCTGTTGCAGATGATGGCCAGCGCTCAGGACTATGTGCTGCTGTCATCGGCCCATTTCATGCCCGACCAGGATGGCGAGACGCTGGCCCTGCTGCAGCGGGCGCTGATCTACATTTCGGAGAATTTCACCAATGAACTGCCGCTGGGCGAAGTGGCCGATTTCATGGACATGACCGAGAGCGGCTTCTCGCGCTTCTTCAAGAAAAATACCGGCAACACCTTCACCGACTACCTGACAGCGATGCGCCTGCACAAGGCATGCAGCCTATTGGCCGAAGACCAGCACTCGATCACCGACATCTGCTTTCTGGCCGGCTATACCAATATTTCCAACTTCAATCGCCGGTTCCGGGAACGCTACGGCATGACGCCGCGAGACTATCGCAACCGGTCGGAGGAACGGCGGCGACTAGAGGGCGCGCGCCAGACGGAGCTGGCCGTGCGGCACTGACGCCGCACGCAGTTCGCCTACTGGTAAATCTGATGCACCTGGGCTGGTTCGGTGCCTGGGGCCACGTCCTCAATGCGCAGCGAACGCTCACTGGTCACGTCGAACAGGTGTAAGTGGTCGCTGGCGATCGCGAAGCGGACCATGTCCCCTTGGGTAACCCGCTGCTGCGACGGGATTAGTGCGGCTATCCCCTGACCCTGGAAATTCATCGACACCAGCGTATCGTGGCCGTGATATTCGATCAGCCCGGCGGTCGCACCGAACGTGCCGCGCGTATCCTTCTCGCCGGCTGTGAGCGTGACATCGCCTGGACGGAAGCCAAGCACCACCTCCTGCTTGTCGGCCACGGCAAAGCGGCCAGCCTGAAGTGGGATAACGTCACTGCCGACCGCAACCACTGCTCCCAACCCATTCAGATGCACGGTTCCCTTGAGGAAATTCATGTTGGGCGTGCCGATGAAGCCCGCCACGAAGAGGCTGCGTGGGTTCTCGTAGATTTCCTGGGGCGTGCCGACCTGTTCGATGTTGCCCGCCCGCATCAGCACGATGCGATCGGCCAGGGTCATGGCCTCGAGCTGGTCATGGGTGACATACACGGTGGTGGTCTTGAGCGTCTGGTGCAGTCGAGCGATTTCGACGCGCATATGATGCCTAAGCTTGGCGTCGAGATTGGACAGCGGCTCGTCAAACAGGAAAACCTTGGGCGTCTTGATCATGGCGCGGGCGATGGCCACGCGCTGCTGCTGGCCGCCGGACAAAGCCGCCGGCTTGCGCTCGAGGAAGGGTTCGAGCCCCAGCACGCCGGCGACGGCCTCGACACGCTGCTTGATTTCATGGGCCGGCACGCGCTGCCGGCGCAGGCCGAAGGCGATGTTCTCGAATATGCTCATATGTGGATAGAGCGCATAGTTCTGGAACACCATGGCGACGCCGCGGTCGCGTGGCGGCAGCTCGTTGACCACCGCCTCGCCGATCGCAACCGTGCCGCCGCTGATATCTTCGAGCCCCGCAAGCATGCGCAGCAGGGTGGACTTGCCGCATCCCGAGGGACCCAGGAACACCACGAATTCATGGTCCGATATGGCCAGGTTGAAGTCCCGGATAACGGGAACGTCGCCATAGGACTTGCTGACATTGGTGCAGACGATGGTGGACATTGCTGCGCTCCCTAAAGGGTAATCTGGAGTTTGACGTCGCTGGGCAGGCCCTGCGCGGCGCGCTCGAAGGCCTCGATGCTCCGTGCAAAGGGGAAAGTCGCCGAAATCAGCGGCTTGAGATCGACCTTGCCCGAAGCGATGAGTGCCAAGGCGCGGTCGAACACATTGGCGTAGCGGAACACCGTCTCGATGCGGATTTCCTTGCCGATCGCCGCATTGACGTTGATCTGCACGTCGTCCACCGGCAGCCCAACCAGTACGATGGCGCCACCGGGCCGCACTACGTCGGTCAGCTGCGGGAAGGCCCTGGCGCTGCCACTGGCCTCGAACACGATATCTGCGCCCCAGCTCCGCGTGTCGCGCTCAATCGTGTCGGCCAGTGTCGTCGTGTTGAGATCGACCGGAACGATGCCGTCATAGCCGCCGGCGATGGCCAGCTTGCCGGCAGAGAAATCCGAGACATATACCCGGGAGCAACCGCCCGCGAGAGCGGCCAGCGCGATCATGATGCCAATCGTTCCCGAGCCAATCACGGCCGCCACATCGCCGGGCTTGATCCGTGCCTTTACGGCGGCTTGCATACCGACCGCGAAGGGCTCCACCATCGCGGCTTCGGCAAACGAGACGTTGTCAGGCAGCCGGTAGGTGAATGCCGCCGGATGGACGACTTCGGGTCGCAGTACGCCGTCGACGGGCGGCGTCGCCCAGAAGCGCACGGCGGGATCGACATTGTACATGCCCTCGCGCACGGCGCGGGAATTGAGGTCGGGGATGCCGGGCTCCATGCAGACCCTGTCCCCGACCGTGAGGTGACGCACCGCTTCGCCCACCTCGATGACCGTGCCGGACGCCTCATGGCCGAGCACCATGGGCGCCTTGACGACGAAGGGACCGATAGCCCCATGCGTGTAATAGTGCACGTCGCTGCCGCACACGCCCACGGTGTGGATGGCGATGCGGACATCACTGGGTCCGAGCGTTTCGGTGATGGTGACGTCGCGGAGCGAAAGCTCGCCCTTGCGTTCGAGCACCAGTGCTTGCATCGGCTTGGTCATGTCAGGTCCGTCGGGTAAAAGCTGAACTCAGGAAGCCGCTGAGTACGCCCAGGAACAGCAGGGGCGGCAGCGACAGCAGGACCACCGAGGCATTGAGGATGCCCCAGGGCACGTTCATGCCCTGCTGCGACAACTCGGAAGCCACGATGGGAAGGGTCTTGGCATTGGTGCTCGACAGCATCAGTGCCATCAGGAACTCGTTCCAGATCAGCACGAAGCTGAAGGCGATGGCCCCGACCAGCGAGCGCAGCGCAACCGGCAGGGCGACTTTCCAGAACACCGCATAGGCGCCATAGCCGTCGACGAATCCGGCCTCCTCGACCTCCTTGGGCACGCGCTGGAAGGCCGGGATGGACAGCCAGACGGTGACCGAGATGGTGATCAGGGAATAGGTGACGATCAGGGCGACAAGGCTGTCATAGAGCCCGATCTGCAACCAGATCACCATCAGCGGGATGGCCACGGCCACCGGTGGGAGGAAGCGGATGGAAAGGACGAAGAACTGGATGTCCGCCGACCATTTGTTCGGATAACGGGCGATGGCATAGGCCAGCGGCAGGCCAAGCACGACACCGACAAGCACGGATGTGCCACAGGCGATGATGGAATTGGTCAGTCCCGCCATGACGCTGTGGCGGCCCAGCACGTAAGTGACGTTCTCCAGGGTCGGGGTGAAGAAGAACTTGGGCACCTTGGAGATGATATCGACATTCTTCTTGAAGGCGTTGAGCGCCGTCCAGACCAGGGGGAACAGGGCGATGAAGCCGAAAATGGCGAGCACGAGATTGCCCAGGATGCGATCGAGTTTCATGACTGCACCCGCTTCCACAGAATGGTGAAAATGACCACGGTGGCGACCATCATCAGCACCGCCATGGAACTGGCATAGGAAACCTTGCCGGCTTCGATGAAGCCCTGCGAGAAGGCGTACATGTCGAGCGTTTCTGTGGCGACGCCGGGGCCGCCGCGGGTCATTACGTAGATGAGGTCGAAGGAGCGTAGTGACTCGATCATCTTGACGAAGGTCAAGCTGATCAGCGGCGCGCGCAGCATGGGCAGCGTGATGAAATAGTGGATCTGCCAGCCCTTGGCATGGTCGAGCTGCGCGGCTTCCAGCGGCTGCGGCGGCAGCGTTTCGAGCAGCTTGAGCACGATGACCGCGAACAGCAGGCCCCATTGCCAGACGTCGACCGTGGCCACGACGTAGAGTGCGGCATTGGCGTTGCCCAGGAGGTCCACCGGTTTGCCGGTGATGGCGCGGATCGGATAGGTCACGATGCCGTAGAGCGGATGGAAGGCGAATTTCCAAACGAAGGCCGCCGATACGCGCGGCAGCAGCACCGGCACGATGAACAGCAGGCAGTAGAAATTGCGCATGCGCGGGGACGCGTATTGGAACATCAGCACGCCCAGCACGATGGCCACCGTCATTGTCGCGATAACGGTGACGAACTCCCACTTTACCGACACCCAGACCGCATTGAGAAAGCGCCGATCGGAAAACAGGTCGATGAAGTTGCTCAGCCAGACAAAGTCCATCTCGGGCTGGCCGAGGACCCGGTTCTGCAGCGCGATAATCACCGCAAAGATCGTGGGCACCATCGACAGCACGAGCAATATGCCCATGGTCGGGATGGTGAACACCTTGGGCAGGCTGGTCTTGCTCAGCATGGCGGGCTCCTCCAATGCGATGGCGCCCGTCCGCTCCCGTCGGGAGATCGGAACGGGCGGGCGCTTGATCGCGAGCGTTACTGGGTCAGCAGCTCGTTCGCGTAGGCTTCGAGTTCGTCCAGGCTCGCCTTGACGTCGGTGCGGGTGCCGTTGATCAGCTCTTCGAGAATGATGCCCCAACGGTCGCCCAGGTCAGGCCAGCGGGCGTCTTGCCAGAAGTTCACCGCGGTGACCTTGCCGGTATCGGCCAGCGCCTGGCCTAGAGCCGGCCCGTAGATGTCGCTGAACATCTGGCTGGTGATGACGCTGGTGCGGTTCAGCTCGCCGAACTGGTAGGCCTCCAGGCGCCGCTGTTCCTGTTCCTTGGACGTTGCCCAGGCGATGAACAGGCCCGCACATTGCTTGGCGGTCTCGTCGGCATTGGCCTTGGTCGCGATGGCGAGGCCGTGGCCATAACCCCCGCCGGGCAGTGGCGCAGGCGGCGGCAGGAAGCCGACGTTTTCGACGACGAGTGAATTGTTGGGATCCACCGCCATGCCCGAGAGCGGTGTGGATTCCACCAGAAGAGCCACCTGGCCAGAAAGGAAAGAACCGACCGACTCGTCCCAGCTGCCGGTTTGGGTGCCGGGCGGAGAGTATTTGAACAGCTCGAGATAGGTCTCGGTCGCCTTGACGGCGGCATCGGAGTTGAAGGCTGGCTTGCCGTCGACAAACCACTCGCCCCCATTGGCCTTGAAGTAGGGCATCCAGCGCCAGACATTGGCGCCCGAACCACGGGCACCTCGTAGGGCGATGCCATAGATGCCGGCATCGGTATCGGTCAGCGCCGGCACGGCGGCGAGCAGTTCCTCCAGGGTCGTGGGCGGCGCCACGCCAGCCGCCTCGAGCAGGTCCTTGCGGTACACCATCAGGTCGCCGCCGCCGGTCAGCGGAGCAAACCACACCTTGCCATCATAGGTCGCCACCTTCTGGCGGCCGGGATCGAAGTCGGCATAGTCGTATTCGGCCGGAAAGTAGTCGGCCAGCGGTACGATCCAGTCCGACGAGGCGAACAGAGCCACGTTGGCTTCGTCCACATAGTACACATTGTAGTTGCCGACCGTCGAAGCGTCAGCGCGCGATTTGGCGCGGCGATCGTTCTCATTGAGATAGTCGATCTGAAATGTGGTGCCGCTCAGCGCCTTGAATTCGTCCTGGTATGTCTCCAGCAAAGTCAAACCATCACGCGGCTGGGCCAGCACCTTGATGGGCTGGGTACAGGTCAATCCCTGAGCAAACGCCATCGTCAAATGGCTGGTAGACAGCAGGCAAGTCAGAGCAAGGCCCGAAGCGAGCCCGAAAGTCTTGATCATGATTTCCTCCCATTAGGACAACCTGACAGCGACGTCAGTCGCGCCTTTGCCACCAGGCTACCGGGACGGCATGTGCGCGTCCTTGGTGGGAGGATATTGTCGGGTTGGCTTTGCCATCACTAGAGGTGTGCATGCGAAGAAATGATACTTTCTTGCGCGCAGCGGAATGAGTGCCTCAGTGCGATGTCTCACGAAACGTGGCTTCGCTCGAGGGTCTAACAAGCTTGCGACCTGGCAACCCTATCCACTAGCCTACTTTTCCAGTTGGCCATCGCCAATTTTGCACGGCACGGTCGGACCAAACCAGACATGGGCGTGTCGGAACAGGCTTTGCTCTAGCTATCGCTGCCCCCCGGGGTTAGCCTTGTCGGCGGGGAAGAGACAGATGGTCGAAACCAGGGATCGGCGGCAGCGCGGAATCAGAGGACGGCTACGGCGTGCGCTGACAATTATCACGTCGCTCACCGTGATGGCGGCTGTCCTGGCATGGATTGGGCTTACCATCGCGGAATCGCGGCTCGAGCGCCATCAGGCGCAGAGCCTGTCTGACCTGGGGCAGATCACATCGCTAGTGGGCCGCAGTGTCTCGCTGGCGGCAGATTCGGCCAGGATCAGCTATTTCGAGACGTTGCCCGAATTGGAGGCAGCGCGTGCCGCACTCGCCGTCCAGATGACCGAGTTCAAGGCACTTGCCGAAGCGCTGCCCAGCCCCGCCTCGACAGATATTTTCGATTTGTCCGAAGTGCCTTCGATCGTCCGGCTGGTGCGACGCCTGGACGCGACGACGCAGAGCCTGTTTTCGATCACCGCGGAAGCGATCGCCTTACGCGAGAGCCCAGACCCCGGTGACAAGGGGCTTGCCCAGCTGAAGCAATCGGCGATCGAACAGCGCACAGCCGCAACCGCGGCGATGGTGGAGACCTCGTTCGCACAACTGACCAAATTGATAGAAGGCCTATCGGTACTGGTCCAAAAGGCAGCCCTCGATCGTGGCAACGAGTTGCTGGGGCTTATCGGCATGTTCAAGACTGCGTTGATCGCAGGCGCGTTGGCCAGTCTGGTCGCAGGCCTGCTGATCTCTGCGTTTCTCACGCGCGCTATCGTTCGCAGCCTGGTCGGCGCCACCCACGCCATCAGCCGTCTTGCGGAGGGGGACAGCTCTGCCGAACTACCCGGCGACGACCGCGACGACGAAATCGGTGACCTTGCCAGGGCCTACAAGGTCTTCAAGGCAAACGCGCTGGAGCGGGACCACCTGGAAAGACGCCTGCGTCATGTCCAGCAGATGGAAGCCTTGGGGCAACTGACCGGCGGCATCGCACATGACTTCAACAACCTGCTTGCGGCAGTCAGCAGCAACCTGCAATTGATCCAGGACCAGTCGAGCGCCGGGTCGCCAACGCATAGGCGCGTGGACCGTGCGCTCGGAGCAGTAGAGAGCGGCAGTGCCATGATTCAGCGGCTGCTGCTGTTCGCACGTCGGCAAGCATTGCAACCGGAAGTGGTTGATCTCAATCAACTGGTGACGGGACTGGTCGATCTTATCGAACTGAGTATCGACCCTGCCATTACCCTCAAGACTGAGTTAGCCCGTGAGCTACCCGCAGTGACGGTCGATCCGGGTCAGATGGAAAGCGCCGTCCTTAACCTCGTCTTCAACGCCCGCGATGCCATTGCCGGACCTGGTACAATCACGCTGGCCACCAGGGTGATCGGCGCCGATCGGGTCGAGCTTTCAGTGCGGGATACAGGTGTCGGCATGCCGCCAGAGGTTCTGGCGCAGGCCTTCGATCCCTTCTTCACGACCAAGCCCTTCGGGGCCGGGAGCGGACTTGGTCTGTCCACGGTGTTCGGCTTCATCCAGCAATCGGAGGGCAACGTGACCATCGACAGCGACGAAGGTCGCGGGACGATCGTGCGGCTGGAACTCCCCGGCACGATCGGCCGCAAGAAGCCAAGGGCGCGACGCCGCATGCCCGGGCGTCCGTTGCCATCGGGCAATGCTGGCAAGCGTGTACTGCTCGTCGAAGACGACGAAATCCTCCGGGCGACAACGGCCGACATGCTGGAAAGCCTGGGTTATGTCGCTGTCCCGGTAGCGTCGGCTGAGGCGGCACTGCGACAACTTCGTAAGCACCCCTTCGATATTCTGTTCTCTGATATCGTGTTGACCGGGGGAGAGGACGGCTGGTCCCTCGCGAAAAAGGCGCGCCAAGTACAGCCCGATCTCGCCCTACTGCTCTCCACCGGCTACGGCAACCAGACGGATGGTCCGTCAGAGATCGATGTGCTCACCAAGCCGTATTCTCGTACCGACCTAGCCCATCGTCTGAATGCGGCGCTCGTCGAGGCGAGGCAGGCTCAACCGGAAACTGCTTCGACGTCGCCCGCAAATATGTAGCCCAGGCCGCGCTCGGTGCGGATGAAGCGTGGTTGACTGGGCACCGGCTCGATCTTGCGACGCAGACGCAGGATCAACACGTCGATGGTGCGATCAAAAACGTCGGCTTCGGTGTGATGGGTCATGTCCAGCAGCTGATCTCTGCTCAGCACGCGGCCGCGGGAGCGGAGAAGCGCGTGCAGGAGGTCGAATTCGGCCACCGTCAGTTGCACCGATGACCCATCTGGCGCATCCAGCCTGCGGGCCTGCAGGTCAAGAAAAAAGCCTTCGAAGCGGAAGCCTTCTCGCCGCTGCACCGCTGCTTGCACCGCCTTGGATCGCCGCAGGATGGCTTTGACCCGGGCCAGGAGCTCCAGGTTACTGAACGGCTTGACCACATAATCGTCCGCCCCGATTTCGAGGCCAACGATACGGTCAATCTCACCCGATCGTCCGGTCAGCATGATGATGGGAACATTGCTGGTCGTCCGGATACTCGTCGCCAGGGCAATACCGTCCTGATCGGGCAGCTGCAGATCGAGCAAGATGAGATCGGGCGGCCTGCCTGACCGCATCAACGCGAGCAGCGCTTCCGCGGTGTGGCAGGCGATGGCGGTGAATCCCGCCGTCTGCAAAATATCGACGACCGTCGAGCTGACGATCTGATCGTCCTCGACGACAGCTATGCGGAACTGCACGGCCGGCCTCCTCCGAAGTCGGTCATTCCCGCCACGTCCGAGTTCGTTGCCGACCGAAGCGGAATGCACACGGACTATAACGCGTCAGCCCTCCGGCATTGTGAACAATGTTACAAGCGCCCGGTTAAGCGTGAAATCACCGGTTCACAACGCCCCGGCACACTACCTCCATCAAGATCGGCAAGACCTGAATACAGGCGCCGATCCGGGGGAGCAGGCGTCGCCGGCCGGACCGGCCATCGCACATTCGTATTCCCTGATCGATGCAGATTTCTGTCCACACTGGGAGGTGTGGCCAGCAAGCCAGTGGACTTCTAACATCATCCCGGGAGGATTGAATGCGACTACTCAATGCACTGACGGCCATGACCATGCTCGGCGTTGCCGCGACGCCTGCCATGGCGCTGGAAGGCAACCTCAACGTCTATTGCTCGGTTCAAGTCGAATGGTGCGAGGCCATCGCCACCGAATTCCAGAAGGCCACCGGCGTCAACGTCAACATGACCCAGAAGGGCTCGGGTGAAGTACTGGCCCAGATCATCGCCGAAGGCGAGAACCCGAAGGGCGACGTCTGGTTCGGCGGCACCGGCGACCCCCACCTTATCGCTGCGGCCAGCGAGCTGACGGAAATCTATGAGTCGCCCAACCTGGCCAACCTGCACGAATGGGCCCACCAGCAATACGGCGCCGCCAGCGGACGCTCGGTGGGCATCTATTCGGGAGCGATCGGCTTCGGGTACAATACCGAACTGCTGGCAGACAAGGGCGTTGAGCCGCCCCAGTGCTGGGCTGACCTGCTTAAGCCGGAATATGCCGGCGAAATCCAGATGGCGAACCCCAATTCTTCCGGTACCGCCTATGTCGTCATCGCCACGCTCGTGCAGTTGATGGGCGAGGAAGAAGCCTTCGCCTATCTCAAGGCGCTGCACAGCAGCATCAACACCTACCAGCGGTCGGGCACGGGCCCGATCAAGGCGGTCGGTCGCGGCGAGACCTCGGTATCGATCTCGTTCGTGCATGACGCGGTCACGGAGGCCAACGCCGGCTTCCCGGTCGGTTACTCCATCCCCTGCGAAGGGACGGGCTATGAAGTGGGCTCGATGTCGATCATTTCAGGCGCACCCAATGAAGAAAATGCCCGCGCCTTCTACGACTATGCCCTGACCGCCGAGGCGCAACGCCTGGGCTACGAAGTGGCCAAGCAGTTGCAGATGCCGTCCAACAAGGATGCGCCGCTGCCGCCCAACGCGCCCGATCTCAGCAAGATCACCCTGATCGACTACGACTTCCGCACCTTCGGCGCAGAAGCCGCGCGGACCCACCTGATTTCCCGCTGGGACAGTGAAATCGGCGCCATGCCGCAGTAGGCGTCCTCCCTGCGAGACGGGGCGGCGATATCGGCCGTCCCGTCTCGATTTCCCGGTTCAAGCACGGACAATCCAACATGACCCGCCTCGACCTGACACCTCTGTGGTGGCTGCTGATCCTGCTTGGCGTCGCCGTCCTGCCCTGGCATGCCCAGGGCCACGGCTTCGCGGCCTCGGATCTGCTGGCCCTGTTCAGCACCGATGTCGCGAACGGCTCGGCGCTCAACCAGGCGCTGATGCATCACCGCTGGTGGCTCTGGCCGGTGCTGGTGGCAGCTATGCTGCCGGCCCTGGGCCTGGCCCGGCAAAACTGGCTGGGCTATGCCGGTGTCGTGGGGCTCGCCGCGATCGTACTCCAGGCCGCCACGATAGGACTGAGGGGCTGGACCATGCCCTGGCTCAACGCGCTGTTCGGCGAGCTTGCCGATCGCCAGCCTGGGATCGGACTTGGCGCGGTCGCAACCTTCATCGGCTTTCTGTTCTTGTTCACCGGCGACCTGGCGCGACGTGGCCTTTTCGGCGGCGACCGCTTCATCGCCGGGACAGTCGGGTTCCTGGCCACCTCCATTGCCCTGTTCACCGCGTGGCCCGTGCTGACCCTGCTCGGTCGAGGCTTTGCGGCACCGCGGGACGGCAGCCTGGTCGATGCCATCCTCGTTCGCATGTTTGCTCCCAAGATATGGAGCCTGGCCTGCGTCACCGGCGGTGGCAATTGCGGCGTGGCCTGGAATTCGATCCTGCTCGCGGTCGCCACCGCCAGTGCCTGTACGCTGCTCGGCCTCGCCTTTGCGCTGATCGTCACCCGCACCGGCTTCCGCTATCGCAAGGCGCTTCGCCTGCTGACGATCCTCCCCATCATCACGCCGTCCTTTGTCGTCGGCCTGGGACTGATCCTGATCTTCGGCCGTTCCGGCGTCATCAACCAGGCGCTGGAATTCCTGTTCGGCATTGAACCCGGGCGCTGGATCTACGGCTTCAACGGCGTCTGGCTGGCGCAGACCTTCAGCTTCACGCCAACGGCGTTCCTCGTGCTGATCGGCGTGGTCGCCGGGGTGTCGCCCAGCATGGAAGAGGCGTCCGAGACCCTGCGCGCTGCGCCGATGCGGACCTTCCTCAAAGTGTCGCTGCCGCTGATGCTGCCGGGCATCGTCAACGCTTTCCTCGTGACCTTCATCGAGAGCCTGGCCGATTTCGGCAATCCGATCCTCCTGGCAGGCTCCTTCGGCGTGCTCTCGACGGAAATCTTCTTCGCCGTGGTCGGTGCTCAGGCTGATTTCGGCCGCGCGGCTTCTCTGGCACTGATCCTCCTGGTTTTCGCCGTCGCTGTCTTCCTGCTGCAACGTGCAGTCGTGGGTCGCAAATCCTATGTGTCGATGACCGGCAAGGGCGATTCCGGCCGTCCTGCAGCACTGCCCCGGCCTATGCTGTGGCTCGCCTCTGCCGTCGTGGGCATCTGGGCGACGTTGACCATCGCTATTTATCTACTGGCTCTTGCGGGCGGCTTCGTCACCATCTGGGGACGGGACTGGACCTTCACACTGGGCCACTTCGCCAAGGCCTTCGCCATCGACTGGGGCATTAACGGACAGTTGATCTGGTCGGGCGGCGCCTGGGATTCGCTTTTCACGACGGTGACCTTGGCTGCGATCGCAGCGCCCCTGACCGCCGCGATTGGTATCCTGGCGGCCTGGGTGGTCTCCCGGCAGCGCTTTGTCGGGCGCCAATTGCTCGAATTTGCCCTCATGCTCAGCTTTTGCGTGCCGGGCACGGTGATCGGCGTCGCCTATATCCTCACCTTCAACGTGCCACCGCTCGAAGTGACCGGGACGGCGATTATCCTCATCCTTTGCTTCGTGTTCCGTAACCTGCCGGTAGGCGTGCGGGCAGGCATTGCCGCGCTCAGCCAGGTCGACAAGAGCCTCGACGAGGCCTCCTCGACACTGCGTGCTTCCACTGGCCGCACCATGTTCCGCGTCGTGCTGCCGCTGATCCGCCCCGCCATTTTCACCGCCCTGGTCTACTCGTTCGTGCGGGCCATCACCACGGTCAGCGCCGTCATCTTCCTGGTCTCCGCCGAGCACGAACTGGCGACGGTCTACATCATCAATCGCGCCATCAACGGCGATTACGGCCTGGCCATCGCCTACTGCACCGTCCTGGTTGCGGTAATGATGACGGCCGTCGGCTGCATCCACCTGCTGGTCGGCGAACGCAAGCTGGGACGCCGCGACCAGCCCCAACCAATCCTCACACCATCCATGGAAAAGCTCGCATGAATACCTCACGCCCATCCGGTGGTGCAGCGCTCAACCTCAGCGGCGTTTGCAAGAACTACGGTCAAGTCAGCGCAGTGAAGCCGCTCGACCTGGATATTGCACCCGGTTCACTTGTCACCCTGCTCGGCCCCTCGGGTTGTGGCAAGACAACCCTGCTGCGCATGATCGCCGGCCTGGAGCGGGTCTCCGGCGGCCGCATTACTATCGGCGGGCGAGACGTTACCCAGGCCTCGGCCGGTGAACGCAACGTCACCATGGTGTTCCAGTCCTACGCGCTGTTTCCTCATATGTCGGTGCTCGACAACGTTTCCTACGGCTTGATCTCGAGCGGCGTCCGCAAGGCCGATGCATATCGCCAGGCCGAAGCGGCGCTCGAAACGGTCGGCCTCAAAGGCTTTGGCGGACGCCTGCCGTCGGAGATGTCGGGTGGCCAGCAGCAGCGCGTGGCGGTGGCCCGCGCGCTCGTACTCAATCCGGACGTGCTGCTGTTCGACGAGCCACTCTCTAACCTGGATGCCAAGCTGCGGCGCAACATGCGCGAGGAAATCCGGGCATTGCAGCAGCGGCTGGGCGTCACGGTGGTCTATGTCACCCACGACCAGAGCGAAGCGCTGGCCGTATCGGATCAGATCGTGGTGATGCGCAATGCAGAAATCGCCCAGCTCGGCACGCCGCGTGAACTCTATAAGCATCCGGAGAGCGTCTTTGTCGCCACCTTCATGGGCGACGCCAATCATGTGCGCGGCACACTGAGCAATAAAGCCGGCGACAGCGCAACAGTCGAACTCGGAACCATCGCCTTGAGCCTACCGCACCGCGACCTGCCGGAGGGGCCGGTGGACGTCATCATCCGCCCCGAATGCATCAGGTTCAGTGTCGGCGTGGACCAAGCCACGCTGGAAGCCACCGTGCTGACAGCGACCTATATGGGGTCGCACGCCGAATATAATCTTGAGACCCCCATAGGCAGGCTATTCGTCGTCGATCAGGAAGGACCATCCCGGTTGCATGCCATCGGTGAGCGGGTACGGGTCTCTCTCGCCGAGCACGGTGTGCTCGTGGTACGTCCCTAAGCGCAAGCTGAGCGATTGGCGCGACAGCTACGCGCCCCATTTTAGTCTGGCCAAAGTCGACGGCGCCAGAAAGCCGACATGCGCCTTCGCTGCGGGCTACTTGCTGCATATTCAGACCACCGACTCGATGTCCGCGAGTTTCGTCTGTCGAGCTGTATCCTCCAAAAGCGCAAAGCCGGTTTCCGTGAGCGTTGCCTCGCGCGCAGATTGTGCGGCCTGGGCCAGAGCCTGGTAGCCCAAGGTGTAGGCGGCGCCCTTGAGCGTATGTAGGATATCGTCCACTTTTCGGTCGTCATTGACGTTGCGGGCATGTCGGATCTGGTCGAACTGGGCATGAGCGTCCAACCAGAATCCTGCCTTGAGCGTGCTCATGGTATCGACCCCGAGTTCTGCTTCGAGCGAACGCTGCTGAAGCAAGTCGATCAGGTCCGGGGTGTCGCCTTCCTCGGGCTTCGGCAATGCATCAGCGGGTTCCGACGCCAGCCACTTCACGAGCATGGTGTGAAGTTTATCCCGATTGACCGGTTTCGTCATGAAGTCGTTCATGCCGGCGGCAAGACAGGCTTCCCGGTCGGACACGAAGGCGTTGGCGGTGAGGCCGACGATGGGAACGGCACACCCGGCCGAGCGCAACTGTCGGGTTGCGGCCAAGCCGTCCATCACCGGCATCTGCATGTCCATGAGCACAAGGTCGAACCCACCGCCTGGAACCATCTCGACCGCTTGCTGGCCGTTCTCAGCCAGTTCCACGACGACGCCAAGCTTGGCTAGCAAACCGGTTGCGACCTGACGATTGACCGCGTTGTCCTCGACCAGGAGTACCTTGCGGCCAGGCTCGAGGCGAGCTGCGGCAGGAGGGATGTCCTCGGCTTGAACCGCAGCGGAGCCTGCGGCGTATGGCAGAGTGATACTGAAGGTGCTGCCAACGCCGAGTGTGCTCGTCACTTCGATGGCACCACCCATCGCTTCCACCAGGCGACCGCAGATCGCAAGACCCAGCCCGCTGCCTCCGAAACGCCTGTTGATGGACGAGTCTACCTGGCTGAATTCCTTGAACAGCCGAATGCGGGCCTCGTCAGCTATGCCGATTCCGGTGTCGGTCACGCTGAAATGCAGTTCTCCGGTCTCATGGTCCAGCGTGCATGACACAACAACGGAACCGACTTCCGTGAACTTCACGGCGTTGCCGACCAGGTTCAGCAGGACCTGGCGCAGTCTTGCCTGGTCGCCGCGCAGCGTGAGGTCCGGATAGCGGAAATCCAAAGCGACCATCTTGTTGGCTGCCCGCGATCCAATGACTGACCTGACGGACGACATGACGTCCTCCAGGCGGTAGTCGACGGTTTCAAGTTCCACGTCGCCTGCCTCGAGCTTGGAAAAGTCGAGCACGTCGTTGATGATCTCGAGCAGCACGTCTCCGGACTGCCGGATGATTCCGAGCTTGGACAGCTTTGCCGCGCTGGCTTCCTCGTCGACGAGCAAATCCACCATCCCGATGATGCCGTTGAGCGGAGTTCGGATCTCATGGCTCATGGTGGCAAGGAATGTCGATTTCGTGCGATTGCCCGCCTCTGCCTGGGCAGCAGCCAGTGCATGCTGCTGGCTGAGCTTCTCGAACTGGCGGCAAGGGCGGCAGGCAGTTCGGTCACCTCATCGCTTCGTTGCACGCGATGGAGCAGCACCTGATGGCGAACAAGCAGGCAGTGCTCGATGAGGCGGTATAGTCGGTCTTTCGGTGACGAGGTCACCGTCTAGATCAGCGATGCCAGAGCCTGCTTGTCGTCGTCTCCCAACATTACGGACAAGATCCTTCTTGGTCCGCGTTGTCATTCTAGGCGCCGGCAATCTGAGGTCCGCTCTTGGCGAACTGAAAGCTGCCGGTCCGATGTTGGCCCTAGAGCCGCTGTATGCAGCGAAGCAGGCTCAACTAAGTGGGCGAAGACCAGAGATCGTCGGCGTCAATTGCGACAAATGAAGTATTTATGTGGAGGAAGCTGGCGGAGAGAGAGGGATTCGAACCCCCGATAGAGTTGCCCCTATGCCGCATTTCGAGTGCGGTGCATTCAACCACTCTGCCATCTCTCCGCGAGATCGATTGGGACACCCGGGCGGGTGCCGGCTGGTCGACACGGCCGGGCTTATGACATAGCAATAACCGGCTCGCAACACCCCTTATGGCCTTTCTCCAGCTTGGAGGCGTTTGGCATGCTCTTCGTCTATGGCACGCTGCAGGATGCCGACATCCTGGGTGCCGTGCTTGGCCGTGCGGTTGATACGACCCGCCTGCGTCCGGCCATGGCGCCCGGCTATCGGGCCGTGACCTATCCCGGCCGGGTCTATCCGGCCCTGGTGATATCGGCCCCGGATCACGCACCCGGCCTGCTGCTCGAAGGTCTTTCCCGGGACGACCTCGCCATGCTCGACGCTTTCGAGGGCCTGGAATATCGACGCCAAAGCATTGCGGTAACCTTTTGGGAGGAACGGCACCAGGCCGACGCCTATTTGCCAGTCGCGGCCATACCATTAGGCGCTCCCGCCTGGTCGCTGGCTGATTGGACATCCCTGCACAAGCCAGCTGTTCTGGGGGAGGAGCGGGCCACGGCCGTCGCCTTGCGACAGCGCCTGTCGTCGCGTCCGCCATCGTGACGGCCGCCACTTGCTGAACCAATACGCCGGCCCGGCGTTCGGGAGACACAGCCTGAAGGGAGAACCGAGATGCTGAGGCGCCGTGAAGTAATAGCCGGCATGGCAACGCTGCCACTGGCGACGCTGGCAGGTGGAAGCCTGGCCTGGGCCCAGGCCAATGTGAAGCTCGAGGGCGACATCGTGGCGACTGATGACGGTGACATCACCGTTCATCCGGTTGAACATGCCAGCCTGGTGCTCGGCTTTGGCGGTGAAGCCATCTATGTCGACCCGGTGGGAGGCGCTTCACGCTATGCCGGACTGCCGTCCCCGACCGCCATCCTGGTGACCCATGGTCATGGCGATCATTTCGACATTCCCACGCTTGAGGCGATCGCCGGAGCAGCCCCCATCCTGACCAGCCAGGAAGTCTTCGATCAACTGCCCGAGGCGCTCAGGGCCAATGCCAGCGCCATCGCCAATGGCGACGACGTCAGCCTCAACGGCATGATCGTTCGGGCCGTGCCGGCGCACAACATGACGGCGGATCGGATGCGTTACCATCCGGTGGGGGTGGGCAACGGCTATGTCGTCACGCTGGGCCAGAAGCTGGTCTATATAGCGGGTGACACCGAGCCGACCGACGCCATGCTCGCCCTGCGTGGCATCGACATTGCCTTCCTGCCCATGAACCTGCCCTATACCATGTCACCCGACCAGGCCGTCGAGGCGCTCAACGTCTTCAAGCCGCGCATTGCCTATCCCTACCATTACGGCGACAGCGACCTCTCGATCCTCGAAAAGCGCCTTGGGCCAGATACCGAACTGCGCCTGCTCGACTGGTATCCAGGCGGCTCCCAATCCTAGCGAAAGTCTTGACTCCGGCGGCATTTGCCGCGATAAGCCCGACCGGAAACGTGCGCCGGGCCTCCTGGCGCGCTTTTCTTTGTTTGAAAACGCTGTTCGAGGCTGCCCGCCGGATTGATATCAGGCGCATGCAAGAAGACCGCAGGATATGGGCATTGTGCCTGCGGCGCCACAGAGCGCGACACAATGGGACCGGGCGTTTGACGCTCCCGGTTAAGCAATGACTTTCGCCGTGATCAAGACCGGTGGCAAGCAGTACAAGGTTGCCGCCAACGACGTTCTCAAGATTGAAAAGCTCGATGCCGAAGCTGGCACCATCGTCACCTTCGACCAGGTACTGATGGTTGGTGACACCGTCGGTGCTCCGCTCGTCGAAGGCGCGCTTGTCGCTGCCGAACTGCTCGACACCAAGAAGCAGAAGACGGTCATCATTCTCAAGAAGAACCGTCGCCACAATTACCGCCGCCGCAATGGCCACCGCCAGCTGCTGTCGACCGTACGCATCACCGAGATCCTGACCGGCGGCGCCAAGCCGACGATCAAGGCTGCCGGCGTTGCCGCCTCGACCGAGAGCGTGAGCGAAGCCGCGCCCAAGGCCAAGAAGGCTGCTGCCCCCAAGGCTGAAGCCGCCACCGAAGCCAAGGCTCCGGCAAAGAAGGCCGCGCCCAAGAAGGCTGAAACCAAGGCCGCTGCCGAAACCACCGAAGACACCGCTGCTGAAAAGCCGGCGAAGAAGGCCCCCGCTGCCAAGAAGGCCGCGCCCAAGGCCGACAAGGAATAAGGAGCCCTAGAGATGGCACACAAAAAAGCAGGCGGTTCATCCCGCAACGGTCGTGATACCGCTGGCCGTCGTCTCGGCGTCAAGAAGTTCGGTGGCGAAGCTGTCGTTGGCGGCAACATCATCATCCGCCAGCGCGGCACCAAGTGGCATCCCGGTACCGGCGTCGGCCTGGGCAAGGATCACACCATCTATGCACTGATCGACGGCACCGTCGCGTTCCGAACCCGTGCGAATTCGCAGGTGTTCGTTTCCGTCGTCCCGGCAGAGGCCGCCGAATAACCCGGCAGGTCAAGAACCCAGCCGGTGACCAGTTCCCCGGCTCGTGTTCATGCAATGCGAGAATTGTAAAGGGGAACCGGTCTGCCGGTTCCCCTTTTCGCATTCTCGGCAGAGCTCAAAATGGACAGCATCAAGGATCGCCTCCCGGCCTCGATCACGACGGACCGCCTGGTGCTGACTACCCCCACCCTGGCGCATGTGCCCGACATCGCCCGCCTCGCCAACAACCAGCGCATCTACGAGGTCATGGCGCGGCTGCCCTTCCCCTATACGGAGGCCGACGCGCGGTTCTTCGTCGAGGAGATCGTCCCCAGCCAGGACGAGACCTGCTACGCCATCACGCGCGACGGCGTCTTCATGGGCATTGTCGGGCTGACCTATCACGGCGACAGCGCGCCCCAGCTGGGCTACTGGCTGGGCGAGGAATATTGGGGCCGTGGCTTTGCCACGGAGGCGGCATGCGCTGTGGTCGCGGCAGCGAAAGCCGCGGGCGTTCCAGCACTGCGTTCACGGGCGCTGGTCGGCAATGCCGGGTCGCGCAATGTGCTTCGCAAGACCGGCTTCGCAGAAATCGCCCACGAGACTGAAACCATCAATAACCTGGCCGGCCGGCAACTAGTGCTGATGCATCTGGAGCTGGACAGATGATATCCATTCGTACCGAACGGCTGATCCTGCGCCAACCCTGCCTGGACGATGCCCCCTGTTATGCCCTCGGCATCGGCGAGTATGAAGTGGCGCGGTTCCTCACGCCCGTGCCCTATCCCTATTCGCTGGCCATGGCGGTCGACTGGCTTCGCCAAGCGCGTCCGGCCACACCGCAGCAGTCGACCCTGATCATCGACTTGCCCGGCAAGGGCGTTATCGGCTGCGTCTCGCTGCTATCTGAACTCGGCTTCTGGATCGCCCGGCCGCACTGGAACAAGGGCTATGTGACCGAAGCAGCCACGGCCTTGCTCGACTGGCACTTTGCCGGCTGCGACCGGGACGTGGTCATGTCCAGCGCCCATCACGATAATCTGGCCTCCCTGGCGGTGCAGAAGAAGCTCGGCTTCGTGCCGGCGCGCCGCGAAATACGGTTCAGCCAGACGCTGCAACACAATGTCGACCATGTCGTTACCACCCTGTCGCGGCAGGATTGGCAATTGCGGAGGCGCGCATGAATGTCACTTTGCGGACACCCCGCTTCATGCTGCGCCCCGCCCAAGTTGGCGACGCCGAGCCGATCGCCCGCTACCTCAACAATATCGCCGTGTCGGGCAACCTGGCGCGGGTGCCCTTTCCCTATCACCTGAGCGACGCCAAGGCATGGCTCAAGACGCGGCTGCCCAACCTGCCGGCCGAGGCGACCAACTTCGCCATCGACCTGCCGGGCGAGGGGCTGGTTGGCCAGGTCGGTTTCCATCGCGGACCGGCCGGGCCGATCATCGGCTATTGGCTGGGCCAGCCCTATTGGGGTCGTGGCATCATGACCGAAGCGGTGATCGCCAGCCTCGACTGGCTTTTTTCGGTCTCCGATGAACCGGCGGTCTATTCCGGCGTGTTCCATTTCAATGCCGCCTCGCTGGCGATCCAGACCAAGCTCGGATTCACCCAAACCGGACGCTCAACCCTGCTCTGCCTTGCGCGGGGCGCCGAGGTGGAGCATATCGACACAATCATGACGCGTAGCGTCTGGAAGGCCCGAAACAAATGAAGTTCCTCGACCAGGCCAAGGTCTATATCCGCTCCGGCGACGGCGGGGCCGGCGCGGTCTCGTTCCTGCGCGAAAAGTTCGTCGAATTCGGCGGACCCAACGGCGGCAATGGCGGCCGTGGTGGCGACATCGTGCTCGAATGCGTTGATGGCCTCAACACGCTGATCGACTATCGCTACCAGCAACATTTCAAGGCCAAGACCGGCACCCATGGCATGGGCAAGCAGCGCACCGGTGCCGATGGTGCCGACGTGGTACTGCGTGTTCCCGTGGGTACGCAGGTCTTCGAGGACGACAACGAGACGCTGATCGCCGACATGACCGAGGTTGGCCAGCGCGTGGTGCTGCTCTCGGGCGGCAATGGCGGCTTTGGCAATGCCCATTTCAAGACCAGCTCCAACCAGGCCCCGCGCCACGCCAATCCCGGCCAGCAGGGCGTCGAGAAGTGGGTCTGGCTGCGGCTCAAGCTGATCGCCGACGCAGGCCTGGTTGGCCTTCCCAATGCCGGCAAATCGACCTTCCTGGCCGCCGTTTCGGCCGCCAAGCCCAAGATCGCCGACTATCCCTTCACCACGCTCCACCCCAATCTGGGCGTGGTGTCGATCGGCGAGCGCGATTTCGTCCTGGCCGATATTCCGGGCCTGATCGAAGGCGCCAGCGAAGGCGCCGGCATCGGTGACCGGTTCTTGGGCCATATCGAGCGCTGCGGCGTTTTGATCCACCTGATCGATGGTACGCAGGACGACGTGAAGCAGGCCTACCAGACCATTCGTTCCGAACTTGCCGCCTATGACGAGCGGCTGGCCGAAAAGCCCGAAATCGTGGTGCTCAACAAGGTCGACGCCATCGAGCCGGACGACCTCAAGGAAAAGCTCAAGGTGCTCAAGAAGGTCAGCAAGCAGGATGTGCTGCTGGTTTCGGGCGTGACGGGCAAGGGTGTCGAGCAGGTACTCTACGACGTGATCGGCGTGCTTGACGAAGAGAAGGCCGCCAAGGCCGAAGCCGAACGCCGGAAGGCAGAGCCGAACTGGGCCCCCTGATGAGCGCCAATGCCCTCGCGCCTTATAGGCGCCTGACCATCAAGATCGGCTCCGCCCTGCTTGTCGACAAGGCCGGCAAGCTACGCGGCCAATGGCTGGCTGACCTGGCTTCCGATATCGCGGCGATCAAGTCCGCCGGCAGCGACGTGGTCATCGTCTCCTCGGGCGCGATTGCGCTCGGTCGGGGCCTGCTCGGGCTATCGGCTGTGACACTGACCCTGGAGCAAAGCCAGGCTGCCGCCAGCGCCGGGCAGATTGCCCTGAGCCAGGCCTGGGCAGAGGCCCTTGGGCGGCACCAGATCGTCACCGGACAGATCCTGATCACCCCCAACATCACCGAGGAACGGCGCTACTATCTCAATGCCCGCACCACGATCCAGACGCTGCTGGGCCTGGGCGCCATTCCCATCATCAACGAGAATGACAGCGTCGCCACCGCCGAAATCCGTTATGGCGACAATGACCGGCTGTCGGCCCGCGTCGCCACCATGATCGAGGCCGATTGCCTGGTGCTGCTCTCCGATGTCGATGGGCTCTATACCGCTCCCCCGGCCAAGGATCCCGACGCCGAGCACCTGCCGGTCGTCAAGGCCATCACCGCCGGCATCGAGGCCATGGCAGGCGGCGCGGCCAGCCACCTGTCGCGCGGCGGCATGACCACCAAGGTCGAGGCCGGCAAGATCGCGACCCTGGCCGGCACCGCCATGATCATCGCCAAGGGCACCGAGGCCCATCCCCTCAGGTCGCTGACCGAAGGTGGGCGGCATACCTTGTTCCTCCCCGCGCAGAGCCGCGCCCAGGCGCGCAAGCGCTGGATCATGGGCACCCTGGCCGTAGCGGGCACCATCCAGGTCGATGCCGGTGCGGCGCGCGCGCTGCTGACGGGCAAGTCGCTCCTGCCCATTGGGGTCACCAAGGTGACCGGTGACTTCGAACGCGGCGACGCCATTGCGGTCGTCAACCCGGATGGGGTCGAGATCGCCCGGGCCCTGGTGGGCCTCGACAGCGACGAGGCGCGCCTCGTGATGGGCAAGCGCAGCGACGCCGTGATCGAATTGCTTGGTACCGGCAACCGCGCAGCCCTGGTGCATCGCGACAACATGGTGCTGGTTGGAGCCAAGGAGGACGCAAATGAGCTTAGCTGAGGCCAGCCTGCCCTCGATTGCCACTGTCATGGCCGAGATCGGCCGCAACGCACGCCTGGGGGCCAAGGCCCTGGCCATTGCGACCCCTGAGCAGAAGCGTCGCGCGCTGACCGTGGCCGCCGGCGCCATCAACGCCCATCGCAAGGCCATCCTGGCCGCCAATGCCCAGGACATGGCGGCGGCCGAAGCCAAGGGCATTTCCAAGGCTTTCCTTGACCGCCTGTTGCTGACAGATGCGCGCATCGACGGCATCGTCGAGGCCGTCAGGACCATTGCCGAACTGCCCGACCCCGTCGGCGCCACGATTGACGAATGGGATCGGCCCAATGGCCTGCATATCGAGCGCGTACGCACGCCGCTCGGGGTCATCGGCGTCATCTTCGAGTCGCGGCCCAATGTCACCGCCGATGCCGGCGCGCTCTGCATCAAGTCGGGCAATGCCGTCATCCTGCGCGGCGGCAGCGACAGCTTCCATTCGAGCAAGGCCATCGTCGAATGCATGCTCGACGGCCTGCATGCTGCCGGATTGCCGGTAGAATGCTTGCAGCTTGTTCCCACGACGGATCGGGCTGCAGTCGGCGAGATGCTCAAGGGGCTCGACGGCAATATCGACGTCATCGTCCCCCGTGGCGGCAAGACCCTGGTGGCTCGCGTCCAGAACGAGGCACGCGTACCGGTCTTCGCCCATCTCGAAGGCCTGGTGCACGTCTATATCGACAAATCGGCAGACCTCGCCAAAGCCGTCAGCGTCACGCTCAACGCCAAGATGCGCCGCACCGGCGTCTGCGGCGCCGCCGAGACGCTGCTGGTGCACAAGGATGTCGTCGCCACCCATCTCAAGCCCATCATCGAGGCGTTGATCGCAAAGGGCTGCGAAATCCGCGGCGATGCGCAGGTCATGGCGCTTATCCCCACCGCCAAGCCGGCAACGGAAGAAGATTGGCGCACCGAATACGAGGACGCCATCATCTCGGTGAAGGTGGTCGATAGCCTCGAAGCGGCGATTGCCCATATCGAGCACTATTCCAGCCACCACACCGAGGCGATCATCTCGGAAGACCCCGCTTCGGTCGAAAAATTCTTCAACGAGATCGACTCGGCCATCCTGCTGCACAATGCCTCGACCCAGTTCGCCGATGGCGGCGAATTCGGTTTTGGCGGCGAGATCGGCATCGCCACCGGCAAGATGCATGCGCGCGGGCCGGTCGGCGTCGAGCAGCTGACCAGCTTCAAATACCGCATCCGCGGCAACGGCCAGACGAGGCCCTGACCGCCTTTGACCCTGCGCCATCCCTTTCGCATCCCGGGCATAACCGAGCTGCCGCCCTCCGGGCGCGGCATGCGCATCGGCCTGTTTGGCGGCAGCTTCAATCCCATCCATGACGGCCACCGCCTCGTCGTCGAAGAGACGCTGCGCCGGCTCGAACTGGATGCACTCTGGGTTCTGGTGACGCCGGGTAACCCTCTCAAGAGCCACAAGGAGCTGGCCCCGCTCGCCGACCGGGTCATTGCGGCGCGACACCTGCTCGACGACCCCCGGGTCAAGGTGACCGGCTTCGAAGCCGCGCACGGCTTCACCTATTCGTGGCAGACCGTGCGCTTCCTCACCCAGGCCATGCCCGACCGGCGGTTCGTCTGGATCATGGGCGCCGACAATCTGGTGGATTTCCAGCGCTGGGAGCGCTGGCGCGACATAGCCGCCATGGTGCCGATGGCCGTCTATGTCCGGCCCGGCTCGAGCCGGCGCGCGCCAGTCTCGATGGCCGCCAGCTACCTGGCCCGCTGGCGGGTCGACGAGGACGATGCGCCCCGGCTGGCCAGTCTGAGAGCGCCGGCCTGGGTCTATCTGCACGGCCGGCAATCAACATTGTCGTCTTCGGCAATAAGGGCAGGGCGGCAACAGGTTAAGCCAAAATGAAGGCCCAATCTTGCGAAACTGTCATCGAACGCGCATATTGTCGGCGTGTGATACGTCACCGGAACAGGAACTGACTGCTTGCCGTTTGCAAAGACGCCTGCACATTCCGATCAACAACCAAGGATGCTGACCCCACGCATGACCCATGCACTGGCATGGGCGGAAGGCCGTTGCTGATGGCCCCGCTGCCCGAGAATACCATCACCCAGTCCGAAGTGCCCGTAGCGGCCCCGGAACGCCCCATGATCGATGTGATCCTCGATTGCCTTGACGATGCCAAGGCCGAGGAGATCGTTGCCGTGGACATCACCGGCAAGTCGTCGCTCGCCGACCATATGGTCGTGGCGTCCGGCCGCTCGCAGCGCCATGTCGGCGCCGTGGCCGATCAGATGATCTCGGCCCTGCGCGACGCCGGCTATGGCAAGCCACGGGTCGAGGGCCTGCCGCATTGCGACTGGGTCCTGGTCGATGCCGGCGATGTCATCGTCCACATCTTCCGCCCCGAAGTGCGCGAATTCTACAATATCGAAAAGATGTGGCAGGCCGACTTCGCGGCCGACGCACACTGACAGGGACACGACCTCGTCCTTCGACAAGCTCAGGATGAGGTCTACTGTTCGCGCGGTGTCTAGAGTAGACCTCATGGTGAGCCTGTCGAACCACGAGGTCGTGGCACTATGCGCATAGCCATTGCAGCCGTCGGCCGCATGAAGGCCGGGCCCGAGCGGGAACTGGTCGCCCGCTATCTCGATCGCGCCGCCGGTGGCGGCAAGCCGCTGGCGCTTGTTGGATTCGACGTCATCGAGCTCGGCGAATCCCGTGCCTCCTCCGCGGCGAGCCGCAAGACTGACGAGGCCAAGGCGCTGCGGGCAGCCTTGCCGGACGGCATCGTGGTCGCGCTCGACGAACGCGGCAAATCCATCGGTTCCCAGGCCTTTGCCAACCAGGTTGCGCGCTGGCGCGACGATGGCCGGCCCGCCACCAGCTTCATCATCGGCGGCGCCGACGGCATCGACCCTGACCTGGTCAAATCCGCCGACCTAGTGCTGAGCTTTTCGCCCATGGTCTGGCCGCACCAGCTGGTGCGCATCATGCTCGCCGAGCAGCTTTACCGGACCACGACGATCCTGAGCGGGCATCCCTATCACCGCGGCGATTGATCGCTGGGCAATCGCTTTATGGTTAAGCAACGTTAACCTGCGGTTTTCCGGCTGTTTGCTATGGTGCCGGCATTGATTCGGGCGCCAGGCGCCCTTGCGGGAGATTTTATGGCGCTCGGGCCGGTCAGGAGATTGGGACTGCTGCTCGCCGGCACGCTGCTGGCCGGCGCCGCGTCCCTGCCTCTCCACGCCCAGACCGACACCGTCGCGCCGCCGGCGGTGACCCCTGCCCCAGCCGCAGAACCGCCTGCTGCGACGACACCAGCCGCCGAGAGCGCGACGCCGTCGGCGGCCACACCAGTTGCCGAGCCACCGGTCGATGGAGTGCTGAGAGGCACGATCACCGACGCGGAAGCGCCAGCCGCGGAACCAGCGCCCACTGCTGCCGACCTCGAGGCGGTCGAAGCATCGATCACGCTCAGCCAGGAGCGGATCGACGCGCTCAAGGCCGAGATCGCCGAGATGGAAGGCGATCGCACGCGGCAGAACGCGGCGCTGATCGCCGCCGCACAGCGGGTCAAGCTGGCCGAGATCGAGGTCGCCGATGTCGAGGACCGGTTGAGCGACCTGATCGTCCGCGAACTGGATGTGCGCGGCCGGCTCGACGGCTCCAATGCCGAAATCGCCAACGTGCTGGCGGCGCTCGAACGCATCACGCTCAATCCCCCGCCCGCGCTGATCGTCGACCCGGACGACGCGCTGGGTTCGGCGCGCAGCGCCATCCTCATCTCGGCCATAGTGCCGCAATTGCGCGCCAAGGCCGATGCCGTCACGGCCGACCTCAAGACGCTCACCGAAATCAAGGCTCAGGCGCTGGCGGAAGAGGCCACGCTCAAGGCCAACTATGCCGTGCTCGAAGAGGAGCGCCTGCGCATCGCCACGCTGATCGCCGCGCGAAAGCAGGGCATCGCCGTACGGAGCGAGGAACTGGCGGCCGAGGAGGCCGAAGCGGTGGCCCTGGCGGCCCGCGCCACCACGCTGCAGGAGCTGATCGGCAACCTGTCCGAACGCGCCAATTCCGTCTCAACGGCGCAGGACGCAAGCAGCAGCGCCGACGATCCCGACGCACCGGCGCTCACGCGCGAGCAGATTCAGGTGGCCCTGGCCAACAGTGCCCGAACCGAACCTGCGATCCCCTTCGGCGCTGCCAAGGGTTACCTGACCATGCCCACCAATGGCGTCAATGTGGTCGACTATGGCGCCGGCGACGGCTTTGGCGGCATCAGCCAGGGAATATCGGTTGTGACCCGTGCCGAGGCGCAGGTGGTAGCGCCTGCCGATGGCTGGGTGCTCTACAAGGGTCCCTACCTCAATTACGGCCAAATCGTCATTCTCAATACCGGGCAGAACTACACCGTGCTGCTCGCCGGCCTTGAAACCGTGACCGTGGATATCGGGCAGTTCGTGCAGATGGGCATGCCCGTCGGCACCATGGGATCACGCACAATTGGGCGCTCCGTAACCACCAATGCTGGCGCGACCCAGCCGACCCTCTATATTGAACTCCGACAAAACAACGAGCCCGTCGATCCGACCGGATGGTGGGCAAACCCGACACAGAGTGGATAGAACCCTCATGCGCCTCACTCCCCTTCGCGTTGCCGCCATCGTCATGGCGCTGTCGCTGCCTGCCGGCCACCTGGTTGCCCAGGAACCTGCCCCGGCGCCGGTCGAAGAGCCCGCGCCGCCCGCCGACGATCAGGCGCCGCCCGCCGAGCCCGCCCCCAGTGGCGAAGAGCCCGAACCGACGGCCGCGGAGAATGCCGCCGCGCCACGCGATCCACTTGAAATCTACGCCGACCTCAACTTGTTCGGCGAAATCTTCGACCGCATCCGCGCCGAATATGTCGATCCACCCGATGAGCAGGAGCTGATCCGCGCCGCCATCCAGGGCATGCTGACCTCGCTCGATCCCCATTCGGGCTACCTGCCCCCGGCCGACTATGACGACATGCGCGAGGATACCTCGGGTGAGTTCGGCGGCCTGGGCATCGAAGTCACCATGGAAGAGGGTGTCATCAAGGTGGTGTCGCCCATCGATGACACGCCGGCCGCCAAGGCCGGCATCATGGCCAATGACTTCATCATCGAGCTCGATGGCATGCAGGTGCAGGGGATGACCCTGGACGAGGCCGTCGCCAAGATGCGCGGACCGATCGGCACCTCGATCAAGGTCACCGTGTTCCGCGAAGGGGTCGAAAAACCGCTCGACTTCGAATTGACCCGCGCCGTCATCGCCATGCGCGCCGTGCGCTGGACCATGGAAGGCGGCGAGGCCGAGGGCGAAGGCGACGTCGCCGTGCTGCGTTTGAGCCGCTTCTCCGAACAGGCCTTTGTCGGTATCGAAAAGGCGCTGCAGGACATCTTCGCCCAGCGCGACGGTGTCGCGCCCAAGGGTATCATCCTGGATCTGCGCAACAATCCGGGTGGCCTGGTCGACCAGTCCGTCTATGTCGCCGATGCCTTCCTCAAGCAGGGCGCCGTGGTGCTGACCCGCGGCCGTATCCCCGAGGAAAGCGCCCGCTACGACGCCCAGCCCGATGCACTCGACGCGATGATCGCAGACGTGCCACTGGTAGTGCTGATCAATGGCGGCTCCGCCTCGGCTTCCGAAATCGTGGCCGGCGCCTTGCAGGACCACAAGCGCGCCACCGTGGTGGGCACGCGCTCCTTCGGCAAGGGCTCGGTGCAGTCGATCATCTCGCTTGGACCGGACGGCGCGATGCGCCTCACCACGGCGCGCTACTACACGCCCAACAACCGCTCGATCCAGGCGCTGGGCATCAGCCCCGACATCGAGATCAAGCAGGTCGTGCCCGAGGAGTTCCAGGGCCGGGACGAGATCATCGGCGAAGCCGGCCTCGCCGGTCACATCACCATCGAGGGGCAGGAAGAAACCAGTGTCGGCTCGTCGGTCTATGTGCCCGCCGACAAGGCGGAGGATACGCAGCTGCAGTATGCCATCCGTCTGGTCGACGGCAAGGAGACCAACGCCGCCTTCCCGCCCAAGGCCGAATAACGGCGGCGGCGCCGCTGTGTTATCAAGCCATATGGGGCGAGGCCGCTGATTCGCTGCCTCGCCCCATCGTCTTTGCATCGTGCGGAACTGATCAACGATGGCCAATGACCTGACGACCCCCCTGACAGGGCGCAAGCGCAAGGCCGGCGGCCCCCGTCCGCAATTGCCGATCGCCCGAACCCTGTTTGTGGTGCTGGCGCTGATTGCCGTTGCTTTCGTGCTGCGTCTGGTCCTGACCGACGATCCCAATGGTGGCCGCCCCAGCCAGGAAGTGGCCATCACCTCGACGCAAAACAGCAACGCGCTGGCCAACGAGGTCAGCACCGGCGCCGCAACGATCACGGCAGATCCCCAGCAGTTCCCCGCCGGCGGTTCGATCACGCCGGTGCCCACGGGCACGGCCAATGGCAATTCGATCGCCGGCATTCCCGACATTTTCGGCGCTCTGCCCGATCTCAGCGAGGAAACGTCCGACGGGCCGATCCCCCGCATTTCGGCCACGGGGCAAACCCCATTTGCCACCTATGCCCGTCCGGTCGACCCAGCCGCAGCCGCCGGCCTGCCCCGGATCGCCATTGTCGTGACCGGGCTGGGTATCAACGAGCAGGGTTCGCTCGACGCCATCGATGCCTTGCCCGATGAGACGACGCTGGCCTTTGCGCCCTATGGCAAGACCCTCACCACCACGGTGGCCGCCGCACGCGCCGCCGGCCACGAAGTGCTGCTCGAAATTCCCCTCGAGCCTTTCGACTTCCCGCAGAATGACCCCGGCCCGCAGACTCTTTTGACCGGCGAGCCACCGCGGTCGAACCTGGACAAGCTGTTCTGGCTGATGGCACGCTTCGGTGGCTATGTCGGCGTCATCAACAATATGGGCGCCCGCTTCACCGCCTCGGCCGTCGACTTTTCGCCTGTAATGGAGGAATTGGGCACGCGGGGCCTGGGCTATTTGGACGACGGTTCGTCCAATCGCTCCCTCGCCCAGCAGCTGGCCGAGGGCAACAAAGTGCCCTTCTCCCGCGCCGACCTCACCATCGATGCCAACCCCTCGCGCCAATCCATTCTTGCAGCGCTTGCCAGCCTTGAAGCCAAGGCGCTGGAGAATGGCCAGGCAATCGGTATTGTCAGCGCCCTGCCCATCTCGGTCGCCGCCATTGCCGAATGGGCCCGCGAACTGGAGACCAAGGGCATCATGCTGGTGCCTGCCAGCGCGCTGATGAAATAGGTTTTGCCATGTCCGCCCGTCCTGACCGTGAATCCCTGCCCTACCGCGACTGCGTGGGCGTTGCCGTGTTCAACCAGGAAGGCAATGTCTTCATCGGCCGGCGCAAGCCCGACGAGGGTACCGAGGACCGCACCGAAGTCGAGGCGCCCTGGCAGATGCCGCAGGGCGGTATCGATAAGGGCGAGGACCCCCTGCGCGCCGCGCTGCGCGAACTCTACGAGGAAACCAATATTTCGGCGGTGAGCCTCCTGGCCGAGGCGCCCGAGTGGATCTATTACGACCTGCCCGACGAGGCGCTCGGCATCGCGCTCAAGGGCAAGTATCGGGGCCAGCGCCAGCGCTGGTTCGCCTTTGCCTTTACCGGCGGGGACAGCGAGATCGATGTGCTCTCCCCGGGCGGTGGCAAGCATCCCCCCGAATTCGATGCCTGGCGCTGGGAACGCCTGACCCGCACGCCCGGCCTCATCGTGCCGTTCAAGAAGCAGGCCTATGAAAAGGTCGTCGAGGCCTTCGCCGACATCCCGCAGCGCTTCACCCATGTTTAGCCGATGAAAACCATCGGCCTGATCGGCGGCATGAGCTGGGAATCAACCGCCCACTACTACCGCGTCATCAACCAGGAAACGGCGGCACGGCGCGGCGGCCTCCATTCGGCGCCGCTGATCGTCCATTCCGTGGATTTTGCGCCCATAGCCGCCATGCAGTCGTCCGGCGACTGGGACGGTGCAGGCCGGCAGCTGGCGGCGATCGCGCGCGACCTCGAGGTGGCCGGCGCCGGCGTGATCGGCCTTGCCACCAACACCATGCATGTCGTCGCCGAACAGATCGTCAGCGCCATCAATGTCCCCTTTGTTCATATCGCCGATCCGACCAGCGACGCGCTGCTGGCGGATGGGTTCGAAACGGTGGGACTGCTGGGCACGCGCTTCACCATGGAAATGAGCTTCTACCGCGACCGCCTGGCCAGCCGCGGCCTGCAATCGCTGATTCCCGAAGTGGGTCGCACCAACCTCAACGGCATCATCTATGAGGAACTGTGCCTTGGTATCGTGCGCGACGAGTCACGACGCGTCTATGTCGACGCGATCAACCAGCTCAAGGCGCGCGGCGCCGAGGCGGTGATCCTCGGCTGCACCGAAATCACCATGCTGATCGACGATTCCAGCAGTCCGCTGCCGGTCTATGACACGACCGACCTTCATGCCAAGGCGCTGGTCGCGGCGGCACTGGGCTAAGCGTCACGGCGGGATGCCACGCCGCGATCATCCCCAGGCCGAAGCATGCTCAGGCCGCGCGGCGCGAAGCCGGGCTCGCACCGCTTTCCTCAAGCGTGAAGACGTCGATGATGCGGTCAAGCTCGCTGGCTTGCGCCTCGGTCTGTTCTATGGCGGCATTGGTTTCTTCCACCAGCGCCGCATTGTGCTGCGTCATCTCGTCGAGCTGCCGCACGGCGATGTTGACCTCCTCGATGGCCGACGCCTGCTGGCGGCTGGCCTGGGCAATGCCCTCGAGCAGCGCGGTGTTTTCCCGCACCGCCTCGCGTACGCCTGACAGACGCTCGGCAGCCTGCTCGACCAGGCGCGACCCCTGCGCAACCTCGCCGACCGACCGGTCGATCAGTTGCTTGATCTCGGCCGAGGCGCCCGCCGCCGACTGGGCGAGCCGCCGCACTTCAACGGCCACCACGGCAAAGCCCTTGCCGGCATCACCGGCGCGCGCCGCTTCCACCGAAGCGTTCAGTGCCAGGAGGTTGGTCTGGAAGGCGATATCGTCGATCAGCCCGATGATGCTGGAAATCTTGCCCGACGACTCGGTAATGCGGGTCATGGCCTCGGTGGCCTCGGCCATGACGACGCTGCCATCCTCGGCCGAGCGGGACACGGCATCGGCCTTGCTGCTGGCTTCGGCGGCGTGGGTCGCATTCTGCCCCACCGTATCGGCCAGCTGTTCGACGGCAGCCGAGGTTTCCTCGATGGTAGCGGCCTGCCGGGTGGTGCGCTGGCTGAGATCGTTGGCGCCGGCGAGAATTTCACCGGTCGCCACCTTGAGCGAGCGCGACGTGTGCCGCAGCTGGCCAACGATGCGCGTCAGCTGCTCGCCCACCTGGTTTGTGCTGTCGCGCAAGGCACCGAACGCGCCGCGATAATCGCCCGTCATGCGCACGGCAAGATTGGTATCGGCAAGCGCCGCCAGCACCCGCTGGGTTTCGCTCAACCCATTGTCGACCGTGGTCACCAGGTTGTTGACGCTGTTGGCGAGCTGGTTGAGCTCCTCATCGGGAAAATTGGCATCGACGCGGCGGCTGAAGTCGCCGGCCACGGCGGCGTCGACCACCTGGCCGAAGGCAGCACGCAGTGATTCCATCATGGCCGTGCGCTCGCGCTGTGCCCGGGCCCGCTGCGCGGCCTCGTCAGCGCTCATCGCACCAACCTTGACGCCATTGTCGCGGAACACGGCAATGGCGCGGGCCATCTCGCCCAGTTCGTCCGAGCGGGCGGTGCCGGCAACCGTATCGACGGCGTTGGGATCCTCGGCGATGCGGCTTGCCGTGCGCACCAGGCCCAGGAGCGGACCCGTCACCGACCGCCGGATGAAGAACGACAGGGCCGCGATCAGCACCGCGATTACCCCGACCCCGGCCAATGCAGCCATCACGATGGTCTGGCTCTGGCGGGCTAGACTATCGGTCATGTCCCAGGCAAAGGCGGCGGTGCCGACCACGGCCTTGTCCGGCCCGAACCGGGCCGGTACCGCCACATAGGCGATTGCTCCCTGCGCGCTGCTTTCCACGGCGCCGCTGGCCAGCGACCGGGCTGCAACCTCGGCCAGGGCGGCCGAATTGTCCTCGGCCTCGGCAGTGCTGGCAATGAGCTTGCCCTGGAGATCGAAGCTGGCTCCGGCGGCAAACTGATTGCCAAGCGACGCCTTGAGTCCTTCATAGGCGGTCAGCACGGCGTCGGCCTTGCCGAAGCGGATGCCGCCCGCCAGTTGCTCGGTGCTGGCTGTCGAGACGGTTGTATTGGCGCGCTCAAGCTCGCTGCGCAACAGGGCCGCATTCTGGCCGATGCCGACATAGCTGATGGCGGAAGCACCTGCTATCAGGGCTAGCAGCACCAGGCCAACGATCTTGCGGGTAAGGGTGAGCTTGAACATGGAAGTCTTCTCGCCAGAAGGAAACGGCCGCCTGGGTGGCGACCGTGAGGAAATCAGAGCATCGAAACGTCGACACCGACGGTAATGGCGCCGATGACATCGCCGGTCGCCGGATCGGTGATCGGCACCGATACCTGGCTCTGGAAAACCTGCGTGCTTTCGTCCTGCTCGATGTCGCCGATATGGACAGCGCCGGCGCCCGCACCATAGCTCATGGTGAACTTGTCCTCGTCGCCCTGCCAGTAGTCGGAAGTCAGCGTGCTCTGGGCCACGTTGAGACCCTTGGCATCCATGGCGAAGATTTCGGTGTACTTGCCGGCGGACGCCTCCTGCACGCCGGCCAGATACTGCGAGGCGGCATTGCCCAGGGTGGCATCGATCAGCGGCTTGCTGGCGGCGCCCACTTCGGCGCGCCATTGGGTGTCCAATGCATCGATCTTGGCCTGGTCGTAGCCGGCCGTCACCGCGTTCTGCGCCTGGATGGCGCTGATCAGCACGGGATCGCTGGCAAAGGCGGCAATTTCGCCCTTGCCCAGTTCGGTGAGCGGGGCGGTGAATTCATCCTGCGCCTGTGGCGATGCCGCAAGCAGGGCGGATGCGCCGATGACCAGCGCGGCTAGACCGGTACGAAGCATGGTAACACGCATGACAAGCATCTCCTTGACGGCAGCAGCCGGGTTGGAGCCAAGCATGGACATGCATGGTAAAGACTCGGTGAATTCCCCTACTGCTACGCCGCTTGGGCCCGCGCCTCCGCCGGTCTTGCCGCCTGCAAGCCCTCCCCGAGCACGAAGATGTCCACGATCTGGTCGAGCGCCTGGGCCTGCGCTTCGGTCTGCTCGAGCGCCGCATTGGTTTCTTCCACCAGGGCGGCGTTGTGCTGGGTCATCTCGTCCAGCGTACGCACGGCCATGTTAACTTCGTCGATGGCAACGGCCTGGTCGCCGCTGGCCCGGGCTATGGCTTCGACCAGCGCACTGTTCTGCCGCACCGCCTCGAGCATGTCGGCAAGCCGCGTCGCCGCATCGGAGACCAGCTGGGAACCGCCCTTGACCTCGTCGGCCGATTGCTCGACCAGCGCCTTGACGTCCGCCGAGGCACTGGCCGCCGACTGGGCGAGGCGCCGCACTTCGACCGCCACCACGGCAAAGCCCTTGCCGGCGTCGCCCGCCCGGGCAGCTTCGACCGACGCGTTGAGGGCCAGCAGGTTGGTCTGGAAGGCGATATCGTCAATCATGCCGATAATGTTGGAGATCTTGGCCGACGACGCGGTGATGCGTTCCATGGCCTGGTTCGCCCGGGCCATGACACTGCCGCTTTCGGCGGCGGCATGTGACACCGCACCGGCCTTGCCGGCCGCGTCCCGTGCCATTTTGGCATTGGTGGCAACCGTGCCTGCCAAGGCTTCCATGGCGGCGCTGGTTTCCTCGATCGTTGCCGCCTGGCGCGTCGTGCGCTGGCTGAGATCGTTGGCGCCGGAGAGAATTTCCCCGGTGGCCGACTTGATCGACCGCGACGTGGTACGCAGGCGCCCTACCACTTCGGCAAAGCGCGTCACCGTGCCATTGAGCGCATGGCGGAGATCCTCGAATTGCGGCTCGAAGGGCGTGTCGACAGTGCCGGTCAGGTCCCCGCCGGCCAGTTGCTTGAGACCGGCACCCACCGCGGCCACCGCCTGCTTGCGCGCGGTCACGTCGATGGCGAACTGCACGACCTTATAGGGCACCCCATCCAACCCCAGGATGGGATTGAACGTGCTTTGAATCCAGACTTCCTGCCCGTCGCGGGTGCGGCGACGATATTCCCCGCTCTTGAACTGCCCGGCGGCCAGGTCGAGCCAGAACTGGCGGTAGCTCAGGGACGCCGGATCGGCATCAGACAGAAAGGCCGCGTTTGGCCGGCCCAGCACCTCGGCGCGGTCATAACCGAGCAAATGGAGGAAGTTGTCGTTGGCGCTGAGGACCTCGCCGGTCGTACTAAACTCGACAACGATCTGCGACATGGAAATGGCGGCGAGCTGGCCCGTGTGGTCGGCGGCCACCAGCAGATGCCGGTTAGTCTCTTCACCCAGTTGCGCCACGCGTTCGGCATTGGCGCGGAAGACTTCCACCGCGCGGGCCATGGCGCCGATTTCGTTGCGGCGCTCGGTATAGGGTACGGCAATGCCTAGGTCGCCCCCAGCGACCGCACTCATGACGTCGGAGAGCCGCGGAATGGGGCGGGTCAGAAGCCGCGAGAGCAGCAATGCCATCACCCCGATCAGCAGCAGGGCCGCGCCGCCCACCGCCAGCAGCATGGTAAGATTCTGTCCCACCACCGCCTCGATCGGGCCCCGCGCCACCGCGACCAACAAGGCGCCGATAACGGTGCCATCAGCCATAGCGATGGGCAGATAACGGGTGAAATAGCCGGTGCCGTTGATGATTTCCTCAGCTTGAACCGGCTGATTGGCCAGCATGGCGTCAAAGAGCGGCGTTCCCGCCACGATCGGCGCGTCAAGCAGCCGCTCGCCGTCTGGCTTGAGCAGGCTTGAGGTCCCCACCACCATGTCTGGGCCAACCTCGGAGTCGTAGACATAGATTGCGGCATTCTCGCCCGCCACCAGAGCGATGGTGTCGATCACGTCATGGGTGCGGAAGCGCGGCATGGAGCGCATGGTGAGCGCTGCGACATTGCCGGCGTGGTCCCAGCCGATCTCCAGGTTCGGCAGGTTGACCTGCAGGATCTCGGCGGTGATGCGCGTGGCGCTGGCCACTTCGTGCCGCGCGTCGTTGCTGGCTGTGTTGGAAAGGCTGACGAACAGGCCCAGCAAGACGGCGCCGATGGCGACGGCGATCGAACAGATCGCCATGGCCGCAATGGCAAAGGTGAGGCGGATATTGCCCAGCAGCGAACCCATTCAATTCTCCAGCATCTGCGCATCCTTCTGGACGCGGCACGAAACCTCTTCCCCGCTGGCGAGACTGACGCTGTTTGATTAAGCGAATGTTGATGTCATGCAACTTTCATAGACAAATCAATAGCATGCCTATTATTTGTGCACATGAGGGCCATGTCGTTCACGGTCCAAAACAAAACGCCCGCGGGGCGACCCGCGGGCGTTGGAAAAGGTAAGCCGACGATCCTTAGTGGACGTGACCACCATTGATCTGCCCAGCCTCGATGGCCAGGTTCAGCAGGGCCGAGACGATTTCCTGGGCGTAGGACTTGTCTTCCGGCGTGGCGGCCGCGGCCAGCTCGGTCTCTGCGGCCTTGATCTGGGCCTGGAGGTCGGCGTGGTCGAATTCGCTGAACGGCGCCGAGCGCTCGGCCAGGATCGTGAGGCCTTCCGGAGAAACGTCCGCAAAGCCGCCCTTGACGAAATAGATGGCGTCCTGGCCGTTGAGACCATTGACGGTGATGAAGCCGGGACGCAGCGTCGTCATGAACGGCGCGTGGTCGTGCATCACGGTGAAATAGCCTTCACTGCCCGGAACGGTGACCGAAGTCACGACTTCCGACAGCACCAGCCGCTCGGGCGACACGATCTCGATCTTGAGGCCTTCAGCCATTGTTTTGGTCCCTTAGCGGAAAGAGGGGCACGCCGCGTGCGGCGCGCCCAACAAGCAATTAGGCAGCCTGTGCGGCCAGCTTCTGCGCCTTCTTGACGGCGTCGTCGATGGTGCCGACCATGTAGAAGGCAGCTTCGGGCAGGTGGTCGTATTCGCCGTTCACCAGGCCCTTGAAGCCCTTGATGGTGTCTTCGAGCTGCACGAACACGCCGGGCGAACCGGTGAAAACTTCGGCCACGTCGAACGGCTGGCTCATGAAGCGCTCGATCTTGCGCGCGCGCGCCACGGTCAGCTTGTCTTCTTCGCTGAGCTCGTCCATGCCCAGGATGGCGATGATGTCCTGCAGCGCCTTGTACTTCTGCAGCACTTCCTGGACCTTACGGGCGGTGTCGTAGTGTTCCTGGCCAACGACGTTGGCATCCAGGATGCGCGAGTTGGATGCCAGCGGATCCACGGCCGGGTAGATGCCCTTTTCCGAGATCGAGCGGTTGAGCACGGTCGTCGCGTCAAGGTGGGCGAACGAGGTGGCCGGGGCCGGGTCGGTCAAGTCGTCGGCGGGCACGTAAACGGCCTGCACCGAGGTGATCGAACCCTTGTTGGTGGTGGTGATGCGTTCCTGCATCGCGCCCATGTCGGTCGCCAGCGTCGGCTGGTAACCCACGGCGGACGGGATACGACCCAGCAGAGCCGACATTTCGGCGCCGGCCTGGGTGAAGCGGAAGATGTTGTCCACGAAAAACAGCACGTCCTGGCCCTGGTCGCGGAAGTTCTCGGCGACGGTGAGGCCGGTCAGGGCAACGCGGGCACGGGCACCAGGGGGCTCGTTCATCTGGCCGAACACCAGGGCGCACTTGGAGCCGGCGGCGGAGCCACCGTTCTCGTGCGGGTCCTTGTTCACGCCCGACTCGATCATTTCGTGGTAGAGGTCGTTACCTTCGCGGGTGCGTTCACCGACGCCCGCGAACACCGAATAACCACCATGGGCCTTGGCGACGTTGTTGATCAGTTCCTGGATCAGCACGGTCTTGCCCACGCCGGCGCCGCCGAACAGGCCAATCTTGCCGCCGCGGGCATAGGGGGCGATCAGGTCCACCACCTTGATGCCGGTGACCAGAACCTGGCTTTCCGGGGACTGCTCGACGAAGGCCGGAGCGTCCTGGTGGATTTCGCGCTTGGCGGTCTCGCCGATCGGGCCGGCTTCGTCGATCGGCTCGCCGATGACGTTCATGATGCGGCCCAGGGTGGCGTCGCCGACCGGCACGGCGATAGCAGCGCCGGTATCGACAACTTCAGCACCGCGAACCAGGCCTTCGGTCGTATCCATGGCGATGGTGCGCACGGCGTTCTCGCCCAGGTGCTGCGCCACTTCCAGGACCAGACGCTGGCCATTGTTGGTGGTTTCAAGCGCGTTCAGGATCGCGGGCAGGTGGCCGTCGAACGTGACGTCCACGACGGCGCCGATGATCTGCGATACGCGACCGGCCTTTTTGTCTGCCATTTGTTTGGTCCTTCGCTGAGAGGCTTAGAGCGCTTCCGCGCCCGAAATGATTTCGATGAGTTCTTTGGTGATCTGGGCCTGGCGCTGGCGGTTGTAGCTCAGCTGCAGCTTGCCGATCATTTCGCCGGCATTGCGGGTGGCATTGTCCATCGCGGACATCTGCGCACCGTAGAACGAGGCGGAGTTTTCGAGCAACGCGCGCAGGATCTGCACTGCGATATTGCGCGGCAGCAGGTCTTCCACGATCGCTTCTTCGCTCGGCTCATATTCGTAGGGCACGGCCGATGCTTCGGCGACGCCTTCGCCGGCGGGCTTTTCGAGCTTGGCCGGAATGATCTGCTGGGCGGTCGGCACCTGGCTGATCACCGAACCGAACTTGGCAAAGAACAGGGTAGCCACGTCGAATTCGCCGGCGTTAAACATGGCCAGCACCTTCTCGGCGACCTGGCTGGCCTGGGTGAACCCGACCTGCTTGACGTCACGGAAGTTGAAGGTGTCGACGATCAGGTCCGGATACTGGCGGCGCAGGATGTCGTGGCCCTTGCGGCCCACGGTCAGGATCTTGACCGTCTTGCCCTGACTGATCAGCTTGGCGGCATGCTCGCGCGCCAGACGGGCGATCGAGGAGTTGAAACCGCCGGCCAGGCCACGCTCGCCAGTGGCGACCACCAGCAGATGCACCTGGTCCTTGCCCGTGCCGCCCAGCAGCACGGGTGCATTTTCCTGGCCATCATAGACGGCGCCAAGTGCAGCCAGCACCTTGCCCATGCGTTCGGCATAGGGACGGGCAGCTTCGGCAGCTTCCTGGGCGCGACGGAGCTTTGCCGCCGCCACCATCTGCATGGCCTTGGTGATCTTCTGGGTCGATTTGACCGAGTCGATCCGGTTCTTCAGGTCCTTTAGCGACGGCATAGTGCTGTGCGCTCCTTATTGGGCCTTAGGCCTTAAGCCGCGTAGGTCTTCTTGATCTCGTCCAGAGCCGACTTCAGCTTGGCGCGGGTGTCGTCGCTGAGCTGCTTTTCGGTGGCGATGGTCTTGAGCAGATCGGCAAACTTGCCACGCAGGGCCGAGAGCACGGTCTTTTCGAAGTCGCCGACCTTGGAAACCGGGATCGAGTCCAGGTAGCCATTGGCGCCGGCAAAGATCACCGCAACCTGTTCTTCCGTCTTGAGCGGGGAGAACTGGGGCTGCTTGAGCAGTTCGGTCAGGCGGGCACCACGGTTCAGCAGGCGCTGGGTCGAGGCGTCGAGATCCGAACCGAACTGGGCGAAGGCGGCCATTTCGCGATACTGGCTGAGTTCGCCCTTGAGCGAGCCGGCAACCTGCTTCATCGCCTTGATCTGGGCCGAACCACCCACGCGCGACACCGAGAGACCCACGTTCACGGCCGGGCGAATACCCTGGAAGAACAGGTTGGTCTCGAGGAAGATCTGGCCGTCGGTGATCGAGATCACGTTGGTCGGAATATAGGCCGACACGTCGTTGGCTTGGGTTTCGATAACCGGCAGCGCGGTCAGCGAACCAAGACCGTGGTCTTCGTTCAGCTTGGCGGCGCGCTCGAGCAGGCGGCTGTGCAGGTAGAACACGTCGCCCGGATAAGCTTCGCGGCCCGGCGGACGACGCAGCAGCAGCGACATCTGGCGGTAGGCAACGGCCTGCTTGGTCAGATCGTCATAGGCGATAACGGCATGCTGGCCGTTGTCACGGAACCACTCGCCGATGGCGCAGCCGGTGAACGGCGCGATGTACTGCAGCGGAGCCGGGTCCGAAGCAGTCGCAGCGATGACGATCGAGTACGGCAGAGCGCCCGATTCTTCGAGCTGCTTGACGAACTGGGCAACGGTCGAGCGCTTCTGACCGACGGCCACGTAGATGCAGTAGAGCTTGTCGGTATCCGACGCGCCTGCGTCGTGGGCGGGCTTCTGGTTGAGGAAGGTGTCGAGAATGATGGCGGACTTCCCGGTCTGGCGGTCGCCAATGATCAGCTCGCGCTGGCCACGGCCGATCGGGATCAGCGCATCGATGGCCTTGAGTCCGGTCGACATCGGCTCATGCACCGACTTGCGCGGCAGGATGCCGGGGGCCTTGACGTCGACGCGGCGGCGTTCGGTGTGCTCGATCGGGCCCTTGCCGTCGATCGGGTTGCCCAGGCCATCGACCACGCGGCCGAGCAGGCCACGGCCAACCGGGGTGTCCACGATGGCGCCGGTGCGCTTGACGACGTCGCCTTCCTTGATGGCGCGGTCGTTGCCGAAGATCACGACGCCGACATTGTCGGATTCGAGATTGAGGGCCATGCCCTTGACGCCGCCCGGGAACTCGACGAGCTCACCGGCCTGCACGTTGTCCAGGCCATAGACGCGGGCAATGCCGTCACCGACGCTCAGCACCTGGCCGACTTCGGAAACCTGGGCTTCCTGGCCGAAATTCTTGATCTGGTCCTTGAGGATCGCAGAGATTTCCGCGGCTTTGATGTCCATTTATCCGACCTCTTTCATGGCGATCTTCATCGCGGCGAGTTTTGTCTTGAGGGAAGAGTCGATCATCTGGCTGCCGACCTTAACCTGAAGGCCGCCAATGAGCGATGCATCGACGAATTGATTGAGCGTCACGGTCTTGCCGAGCTTGGCCTTGAGCGTCTCGCTGAGTGCCTTGACCTGATCGGCGCTGAGCGGCGCGGCCGAAGTCACATCGGCAGTTACCTCGCCGCGGGCCTTGGCGGCCAGTTCGCGGAAGGTCGCGATGATGGCGTCCAGCGCGAAGAGACGACCGTTCTTGGCGATCAGCTTGAGGAAGTTGGCGACCAGTGCATTGGTCTTGCCCTTGGCGAGCAGGGCGTCGAGCGCCTGGGCCTTGCTATCGGCAGTGATGACCGGCGAACGCAGGAAACGCGAGAAGTCAGCGCTTTCCCCGATGAGGCGGGAGACGTCGGACAGCGACGTCTCGACCGATGCCAACTGGTTCTCGCTGGAAGCGAGATCGAACAGAGCCGACGCATATGGCCGGGCGATCTGGGTAAGCACTGAATTCTGCGCTGCCAATGCCGCTACACCCTCTTGGTTGCCTGCCCGCTTGCCACCATGATTTCTCTGGGAAACCCGGGCGGTTGCCGAAGCTTGTTCTTGTCTGGAAAAGGGGACGTCCGGAGACCCCTTCAAAGTCGGGCCCGCTCTAGCACAAGGCCCGCGCGGCTTGCAAGGCTTGGGCGGGCGATTCAAATGCGGCGAAAGTGTCGCAGGCTCAGCAGCGGCCGCATCGCGGCAAAATCCTTCCGGGGGAAGGATTTTAGCTGCTGAGGCCATGAGAGCTACGCTCGAATGGCCGGCAGGGTCAAAGACGGTACTGCACCTTACATGAAACTCATCGGGTCGATGTCGACCTGCACGCGCAGGTTGCCGGTGACCTTCTCGGCCTGGCCCAGCCAGAACCGAACATAGCCGGAGAGATCGAAGTCCTTGCCCGACTGCGCCAGCAGCCTTACGCGGTGGCGACCGCGCACCATGGCAATGGGCGCATCGGCCGGCCCGAACAGCTTGACCCCATCGGCCATCGGGGCGGCCGAGAGGAGCTTTTTGGCAAAGCCCATCGCCACATCATGCTCGTTGGCCGAAACGATGAGCGCCGCCAGCCGGCCGAAAGGGGGCAGGCCGCCCGCCTCTCGTGCCAGCAATTCGTGGGCATAGAAGGCTTCGCGGTCGCCGGTCACCATGGCCCGCATCACCGCATGGTCAGGATGATAGGTCTGGAGAAAGGCCTTGCCGGTCCGTGATGCCCGGCCGGCGCGGCCCGCAACCTGGGTGAGAATCTGGAAGGTCTTTTCCGCGGCGCGCGGATCGCCATGCGCGAGGCCCAGATCGGCATCGAGCACGCCCACCACCGAGAGCTTTTCGAAGTGGTGGCCCTTGCTCACCAGCTGCGTGCCGATGATGAGGTCGAACTCGCCGCGCTCGATTTCGGCAAAGCGTTCGCGCAACTGGGCGTTGCTGCCCATGTCGGAAGAGAGAATGACCCGCCGTGCGTCGGGGAAGCGCGCCGCGGCTTCCTCCGCAACGCGCTCGATGCCGGGACCGACCGCCGTCAGGCTTTCGGTATCGCCGCAGGCGCCACAGACCTTGGGCGTGCGCACCTCATGCCCGCAATGATGGCACATGAGGACGCCGCGGAACCGATGCTCGACCATCCAGGCCGAGCAATCGGGACATTGATATTGGTGACCGCAGGAGCGGCACAGCGTCAACGGGGCATAGCCGCGCCGATTGAGGAACAGCAAGGCCTGCTCGCCGCGATCGAGCGCCGCGAAAACCTCCCGCGCCAGGAGCGGGGCGATCCACTGACCCTTTTCCGGACCATCCACGCGCATGTCGATGGCCGTGATATTGGGCAGCGCGGCCTCGGCGAAGCGCGAGGTCAACAAGACATGGGCGTAGCGCCCTGCATTGGCATTGTTGCGCGTTTCGACCGATGGCGTCGCCGAGGAGAGAATGACGCGGGCATTGGCCAGGTGCGCCCGCACCACCGCCATGTCGCGGGCATGGTAGGTGATGCCGTCAGCCTGCTTGTAGGCGCCGTCATGCTCCTCATCGAGCACCAGCATGCCCAGTTCGCGAAACGGCAGGAACAGGGCCGAGCGGGCGCCGACCACGGCGCGGACCGTGCCATCGAGCACCCCGCGCCACACCCGCGCCCGCTGCGCCGGTGTCATGTCCGAATGCCATTCGGCGGGCCGGGTGCCGAAGCGCTTGGTGAAGCGGGCGATAAAGGTGTTGGTGAGCGCAATTTCGGGCAAGAGGATCAACGCCTGCCGCCCGGCGCGCAACGTATCGGCTACCGCCTCGAAGAAAACTTCGGTTTTGCCGCCGCCGGTCACGCCGTCGAGCAGCGCGACGCCGAACTGGTGCGGGTCGAGTGCGGTGATCTCGGCCAGTGCCTGTTGCTGGGCCGTGGACAGCGACGCGACGGCACCATCCGGGTCGGGTGGCAGCACGACCGGCGGAGGCGGCATTTCGAGCCGTTCGACCGCCCCGGCCCGCTCCAGTCCCTCGATCACCGAGGCCGAGACCCCCGTAGCGCCGACCAGCGCGGCCTTCGGCCAGGCCATGTCATCCATCAACGTGTCGAGCACGCGCAGGCGGGCCGGCGTCAGCTTTTCCGGCTCGTGGCCGGTGCGGCGAAAGGCAATCACAGGCTTGGGCGTATCGAGCGCCTCGGTGGAGCGCAAAACGGCGCGCAGCACCTGGCCGGGCGCCGCCAGCGTATAGCGCGCCACCCAGTCCACCAGCTTGAGCAATTCCTCGCTGAGCGGCGGAATATCGTAGGCCTGGGCGATGTCCCGCAGCCGATTATGCGCCACCATATCCTTGGGCGGTCCCCAGACCACGCCCAGGGTGAGCCGGGGCCCCAGCGGCACGGCCACGATCGAGCCACGCGTCACCACCATGCCTGGCGGGATACGGTAGCTGTAGGGTCCCTCGACGGCGACCCCCACCATAACGGCGACGATGTCTGGATGGTCTTCCATTTGTGCCCGTTCTGTTCGCATCGGAACATAGGGAGCGCAAGTGATTCTGCCAAAGGCGGCGGCTGCTGACAGACCCTGTCAGCGGGCAGGCGCAGGGTGTTTCTCCAAGCTCAGGAGGACAACATGACCCAGATGATCGACCAATCGCCCGCCAGCCGTTCCCTGCTCGACATGGTGGAACGCGCGAGCCTCTTCGCGCTGCTGCAGCAGGCGCTCGACCATCAGAAGCGGCCGCAGGAATTGCCGAGCCGACTCTACGCCGATCTGGGCCTGGCGCCGAGCCAGCAACCCAATTTCCTCCCGCATGGCCGCTGATCGGAGGGGGTCAGAACGAGCCCTTGAGCGCGGCTGTGAGTTCGGCGCTCCTCAGCGCGCCTGCCGCCGCGTTCGTGGCGCCGCCGATCTGCACACCGGTGGGGATATCGTAGTAGCGCGTGTCGCCCCGCTGCTCGAAGATGTGGTCATAGCGGGCGGCGAGGATGAACTCGGCATTGCGCCCGATATCAAAGCCGATATCCACGCCCGCCGTGAAGGTCGGCGCCATATAGAGGCTATCGACGAAGCGCAGGTTGCGCAGCCAGTGGTCGTCGGTAGCGGTGGAGAAAAACGTGACGCCACCGCGCAGCAGGCCGCCAACACGGAAGCTGCCGTAATCCTCCTCGCCATCGAAGCCGAGAAACAGTTCCGGCAATTGCTGGCGATAGGTAATGCCCGGCACGCCGTCGGCAAAACTGCCCGTCGTGTCGCGGAAGCCAAGGCCCGAATAGACGAAGGTGCCGCCATGGGCGGTCCACTTGACGTCGGTATATTTGAAACCGCCATGGACGCGGACCACGGCATTGTCGTGGTTGACCAGCTCATATCCCAGGGCCGCCGCGCCGGTGAAATAGTGGTTGAGCCGGGTGTCGGGATGCTGGCTGCGATCCGACCAGTTGTCGAAGGCGTAGTTGCCGCGCAGCCAGTCATAGTCTTCCATGTAGCTGGTGCCGAACCCCGCCGTGCTGCCTTCAAGGCTGGCGCTGAGCCCGCCGCCGAAATCGACCGCAATGCTGCCGCGCAGGACCGGCGTCTTGGTCTGCCAGATCAGGTGGCTGATCGTGTTGTTGCCGCTGACGACTTTCTCGTCGCCCTGCAGGTACATGGCGCCGATGCCCGCCTGGATGCGCACCGTGTCATCGGGCGCATAGCTGACTGCATTCTGGCCGACGAAAAAGCCATCGGGAGCCCAATAGTCGGCAGCCTGGGCAGAACCCGGGGCGCCGAGCGCCATCACCACCGTGACCAGACCGTACGAAACCATTGAAACACGCATGGCTTTGACTCCCTTGCGCAAAACCATGGCCGGTGTGGGTTAAGGATGGGTTTACCACGTCCGTTGACACTGTGTTCATGGTCGATTCCGCCTTTGCCACCGACGAATTCGTGCGCGGCCAGCTCGCCGCCTGGCAGCGCGAGCTGGGCTCGGTGCGCCGCCTTGCCGGCGCTACCCTCGCCGCCTATGAGCGCGACGTCGGCCAGTTCCTGAGTTTTCTCGCCGGCCATGCCGGGGGGCCGGTGACGCTGGCGACGCTGCGGGAACTCCGTGGCGCCGATATCCGCGCCTTCATGGCGCAGCGGCGCAGCGAGAGCCTGGGTTCGCGCTCGCTGGCGCGGGTCTTGTCGGCGCTCAAGAGCTTCTTCCGCTATCTCGAGCGCGAGGGCGTTGTGGCGACCGAGGCCCTCAACGTCATCCGCACGCCCAAGCTGCCCAAGAGCCTGCCCAAGGCACTGACCATGGTCGAGGCACGCCAGGCCATTGCCACGACCAACGAGATGGAGGAGCGCCCCTGGGTCGCCGCCCGCGATATGGCCGTGCTGTCCCTCTGCTACGGCGCGGGCCTGCGCATCTCCGAGGCCCTGGCGCTGACGGCGGGGGACCTCGAAAGCCAGGTCCTTCGGGTCACCGGCAAGGGCGGCAAGGTTCGGCTTGTGCCCCTGATCGAAGCGGTGCGCAAATCCATCGACCTCTATCTCGAGCTATGCCCGTTCAAGTCCTGGCCGGAGGAGCCGCTCTTCCGCGGCGTCAAGGGCGGCGTGCTGTCGCCACGCCTGATCCAGCTGCGCATGGCGCAGCTGCGCGGCGCGCTGGGCCTGCCGCCCTCGGCGACACCCCATGCCCTGCGCCATTCCTTTGCCACCCATCTCCTGGGCCGGGGCGGCGATCTGCGCGCTATCCAGGAGCTGCTGGGCCATGCCAGCCTCTCGACGACGCAGATCTATACCGCGGTCGATACCGACCGGCTGCTGGAGAGCTATCGCAAGGCCCATCCGCGCGGCTGACGTCGTGGCGCGGCGAGCCCAACCATGATTGCTTGATCACCGAACGGATTTCGGCGAACTGGCCTTGTCAGGGCGGGCCGCCCGGCAGTACCAAACCGGCATGTTCGCGCCCGCCACGATTCTCCGTTCGATTTGGCTTTCTGGCTCCCCAAGGGACCGGAACGAGCGCTGACGTCCAGCCTTTCGTCTCACCGGCCCGCCATCTGGCGCTCCGGTGACTGGCATGGCGGGTTCCTCAGGATCCGCCCATGACCCCGACCTCGCAAACCCCCGCGCCTTCCAGCAACGATCCCGTCGGCTATGCCTATGCCGTCGGCGGGGCGATCCTGTTTTCCACCAAGGGCATTTTCATCAAGCTCGCCTATGGGATGGGTGCCTCTGCCGAAATGCTGCTCAGCCTGCGCATGCTGGTGGCCCTGCCGGTCTATCTGGTGATCCTGGCCACCATCATCCGGCGCGGGGACAAGTCGGTGGCGGCGCTGAGCGGCAAGGTGGTCCTGGCCAGCATGGCCGTTGGCATCCTGGGCTATTATGTCTCGAGCTATCTCGATTTCCTGGGCCTCGGCTTCGTCAGCGCGCAATATGAGCGGCTGGTGCTCTTTACCTATCCCTTCTTCGTCCTGTTGCTCGGCATAGCCTTTTTCGGCGACCGCATGGTGTGGGGCGTCGTGCCCTCCATGCTGGTGAGCTATGCCGGTCTGCTGGTGATTTTCGGCTGGAACCTGGCGGTCAATCCCGACGGGCTGGTCGTGGGCACCCTGCTGGTACTCGGCTCGGCCATCACCTTCGCCCTCTACCAGCACCTGGCCAAGCGGCAGATGGTGGTCATCGGCGCGGGCCTTTTCACCTGCATCGCCATGTCGACGGCGGCCGTCTGCGCCATCACGCAGAACCTGGTGTTGTCGGGCCCGGCGAGCTACCTCGCATTGCCACCCCCGATCTGGGCCTGCGGCCTGGCGCTGGGTGTGCTGGGTACCGTGCTGCCCAGCTTCCTGATGAATGCCGGCATGGCGCGTATCGGGGCGCGGGCAACGTCGTCCACTGCCGCCTTCGGGCCGGTCGTGACCATCGTCATAGCCGTCATCGTGTTGGGCGAGGCCTTCACGATCTGGCATGCCATCGGCACCGGGTTGGTCCTCTTGGGCTCGATATTCTTTACCCAGGCTGAACGGCGCGCTCGGAATGCATTCAAATGATTCCCTCTAAATCGCTTTTGAGTGCCGCAAACCCGCTATAATGTCGGGCGATGACTTGCGGCTTGCATCTGGGAAGGGACAACCGATGAACGCATTCCATAAGCTTCTGGGAGGGGCCGTCCTGGCCCTGGTGCTGGGCGGAGGGCTTGCCGCGCCGGCCATGGCGCAGAAGCTCGACAACAGCAAGAACGGACCAGCCACCACGGTCAGCACCGCCACCGACATCGACTTCGGTGACGACAGCAGTGAATGGGCCAAGGATGGCGAGTGCGACGATCCGCGCTTCACCGGTACAGGCTCAGCAGCCGAGACGCTCGACGCCGATATCCGCAAGGACGCCACCGACTGCAAGGCCGCCTTCGAGGCGGGCACCGTGACCCTTAAGGACGCTGGCTCGACCACCACAACCGCGACGACCACGACCACGACCACAACCGCGGCCATCGACTTCGGCGACGACAGCAGTGAATGGGCCAAGGACGGCGAATGCGACGACCCGCGCTTCATCGGTACCGGTTCGGCCGCCGAGACGCTCGATGCCGATATCCGCAAGGACGCCACAGACTGCAAGGCCGCTTTCGATGCGGGTACCGTAACCCTCAAGGACGCTGGTGCGGCCACCCCCACCGCGACCACCACGACCACGACTGCCGCCATCGACTTCGGTGACGACAGCAGCGAATGGGCCAAGGACGGCGAATGCGACGATCCGCGCTTCACCGGCACCGGTTCGGCCGCCGAACTGCTCGATGCCGACATTGGCAAGGATGCCACCGACTGCAAGGCTGCCTATGACGCTGGAACCGTCACCTTCGCCGGTGACGACGCGCCGGCCGTGGCCACTGCCGAGATCGACTTTGGCGACAATTCCAGCGAATGGGCCAATGATGGCGAGTGCGACGACCCGCGCTTCTCAGGCACCGGTTCGGCCAGCGAGACCTTCGACGTCGATATCCGCAAGGATGCCGCCGACTGCAAGGCCGCCTATGACGCCGGCACGGTCACCTTCAATGGTGGTACCAGCGTGGCCGATATCGACTATGGCGACGACACCAGCCAGTGGGCCAAGGACGGCGAATGCGACGATCCGCGCTTCTCGGGTACCGGCGTTGCCGACGAACTGCTCGATGTCGATACGGCTCATGACGCGACCGATTGCCGTGCCGCCGTCGCAGCGGGCACCGCAACCTTCAATGGCAGCGCTTCGACCACCCCGGTTGCCGCCTTCGACTATGGCTCGGACTGGAGCAAGTGGGCCAATGACGGCGAATGCGACGACCTGCGCTTCACCGGCGAAGGCACCGACAAGAAGCTGCTGACCGACGATCTCTATGGCGATGCCACCGACTGCAAGACGCTGGAGGCCGCGGGCAAGGTGACGATCCGCAAGGTCTACACGCCCGAATATGTCGCTGGCGCGCCCTATGACAGCAGCCATATCGACTTCGGCGACAACACGTCCGACTATGCCAATGACGAGCGCTGCGACGACCCGCGCTTCGAAGGCCCGGCCGCCGCATCGGTGCTGCTGGAAAGCGACGAAATGCACGACAGCGCCGACTGCAAGGCCGCCTACGAGGCCGGCACGCTGATCCTCAGCAGCGAAAGCTGAGTAATTCGTCGGCATTCGCGAATTCAGCGGCGGGGCGAAAGTTCCGCCGTCTTTGTTTTGAACGTGAGTAACCCCCGCAAACTCGATCGTCACCCTCGGGCTTGACCCGAGGGCTCTGCACTTGCGGAGCGTATGGTAAGTATAGCGCCCTCGGGTCAAGCCCGAGGGTGACGCGCGGTGGGTTTGGGGAAATCTGGTGCCCCCAAAACTCAAGCCGCCTTGCGTTCCACCATCATCTTCTTGATTTCGGCGATGGCCTTGGCCGGGTTCAGGCCCTTGGGGCAGACCTTGGCGCAGTTCATGATGGTGTGGCAGCGATAAAGCTTGAACGGGTCTTCGAGGTCGTCGAGGCGTTCCTGCGTGGTCTCGTCGCGCGAGTCGATCAGCCAGCGATAGGCCTGCAACAAGGCCGCCGGCCCCAGATACTTCTCGCCATTCCACCAATAGCTCGGGCACGAGGTCGAGCAGCAGGCGCACAGGATGCATTCATAGAGCCCGTCGAGCTTGGCACGCTCAGGCACCGACTGTGTCCACTCCTTGGCCGGGGTCGGCGACGTCGTCTTGAGCCAGGGCTCGATGGCGCGGTGCTGGGCATAGAAGGTGGTGAGATCGGGCACCAGATCCTTGACTACGGGCATGTGCGGCAGCGGGTAGATCTTGATCGGACCCGTCGAGTCATCCATGCCCTTGGTGCAGGCCAGGGTATTGAGCCCGTTGATATTCATCGAGCACGAGCCGCAAATGCCCTCGCGGCAGGAGCGGCGCAGCGTCAGGGTGGGGTCGACCTTGTTCTTGATCCAGAGCAGGCCATCCAGGATCATCGGACCGCAATCGTCCAGATCGACGAAATAGGTGTCGATGCGCGGATTGGCGCTCTGGTCGGGGTCATAGCGATAGATGTGATACTCGCGCAGCCGCTTGGCGCCGGCGGGCTTGGGCCAGGTCTTGCCCTTGGTCGGCCGATCGGCCTTGGGGAGCATCAGTTCGACCATTGGTCGGTTCCTTCTCAACGCAGGCCGGTTAGGCCTAAAGTATCAACATCCACCGGGTCATTCCGGCGCAGGCCGGAATCCATGTCCGGCACAATCCGCTAGCGCTGTATTCCGGGAAATCTCAGCGCATGGATCCCGGCCTTCGCCGGGATGACATCGCGAGTGTGGGAAGGGCAGCGCAGCATCAATAGTTCGGCTTGCAGATCTGGTTGGATTTGGCGACGTAGGCATTGTAGGCCGAGTACTCGTCCTGCGGCACCGAGCCGCCCTGCATGGCCGAAATCACCATGGCCATGAAATCCGCATCGATCAGCGTCATCGCCGCGTCGGCCTTGCACGAGCACAGCGTCTCGTCTTGGGCGATACCCATGCAGACCGCGTAGAACTCGGCCTTCTGCTCGGTCGTGGGGGCCCCGAGCGCGGGTAGCGTCAGCAGGCCGAAAGCAGCGGCAATGGCGAATATTCTCATCTCAGCTCCTTGCGGATGACCAGCTTGAGGCCCGACCAGGTTTCATCGACGGCGCAAACCTTCACGTCCACCAGTCCGATGGGCAGCACCACGTCGCGAATGACATCCTCGGTAATATCGGTGGCGACCTTCGCCGCCTTCTTGGGCCAGCTGACCCAGATCATTCCGTCACGCGCAATGAGGTTCATCAGCGGCTGGGCGAGGGATTCGAGCACGGACCGGGCGGCGGTGACGAGGTGGATGAAGTGATAGCCCGGCACAGCATTGCCGAGCTGGGCGACGGTGATGCAGCTCGACTCGACGAACCGCCGCGATGCCGCGAGTTCGGCCAGCGATGCGGGCAGGTCGATGAACAGCGCCCGCTGCCCATCTTTCAGCCCCAGCTTCTGCGCCAGGGGCGTGCCCGAATATCCGGCCGGATCGCTCATCAATAGACGCGTGCCTTGGGCGCGATTTTCTTGAGGTTGATGCCGCCTTCGCTTTCGGGCGTCAGCGGGTCGATATGCACAGGCCTGTAGCCCAGGCGCACGGCGCCCGTATCGGTGTCGATCCAGCTCAGCGTGTGCTTGCGCCAGTTTTCGTCGTCGCGGCTGGGATAATCTTCATGCGCATGGGCGCCGCGCGACTCGTGGCGGGCTTCCGCCGAGACCACGGTCATCATGGCATTGGCCATGAGGTTTTCGAGCTCGAGTGTCTCGACCAGGTCCGAATTCCAGATCAGGCTCCGGTCGGTGACAGCCACATCCTTGAGCCGCCCATAGATCTCGCTCATGCCCTTGACGCCGTTCTTGAGCGATTCCGACGTGCGGAACACTGCGGCATCGGCCTGCATGGTGCGCTGCATCTCGTCGCGCAGCTTGGCGGTGGGCTGGCTGCCGGCCGCATTGCGCAGGCGGTCGAAGCGGGCGAGGATTTTCGCGTCCTGCGCCGCATTGATCCCGGGGATCGGCGCCGACTTGTCGATGACTTGTCCGGCCCGGATGGCGGCAGCGCGGCCGAACACCACCAGGTCCGTAAGCGAATTGGAGCCCAGCCGGTTGGCGCCATGCACTGAGGCGCAGGCGGCTTCGCCCACGGCCATCAGGCCCGGCACGACGCGATCGGGATTGTCCGGCGTGGGGTCCAGCACTTCGCCATGGTAGTTCGCGGGAATGCCGCCCATATTGTAGTGCACCGTCGGCAGCACCGGGATCGGCTCACGGGTCAGGTCGACGCCCGCAAAGATCTTCGCCGATTCGGTGATACCCGGCAGGCGCTCATGCAGCACCTTGGGGTCGAGATGATCTAGGTGGAGATAGATGTGGTCCTTCTTGGGACCCACGCCCCTGCCCTCGCGGATTTCGAGCGTCATGCAGCGCGAAACAACGTCGCGCGATGCCAGGTCCTTGGCGTTCGGGGCATAGCGCTCCATGAAGCGCTCGCCCTCCGAATTGGTGAGGTACCCGCCCTCGCCGCGCGCGCCCTCGGTGATGAGGACGCCGGCGCCATAGATGCCGGTGGGATGGAACTGGACGAATTCCATATCTTGCAGCGGCAGGCCGGCGCGCGCCACCATGCCATTGCCGTCACCGGTGCAGGTATGGGCCGACGTCGCCGAGAAATAGGAGCGGCCATAGCCGCCGGTCGCCAGCACCACCAGCTTGGCGCGGAACCGGTGCAGCGTGCCGTCGTCGAGCTTCCAGGCAATGACGCCCTGGCAGGCGCCGTCATCGCCCATGATCAGGTCGAGCGCAAAATATTCGATATAGAACTGCGCATTGTTGCGCAGCGACTGGCCGTAGAGCGTGTGCAAAATGGCGTGGCCGGTGCGGTCGGCCGCTGCGCAGGTGCGCTGCACCGGTGGGCCTTCGCCGAATTCGGTCATGTGGCCGCCGAACGGTCGCTGGTAGATCTTGCCATCCTGCGTGCGCGAGAAGGGCACGCCGTAATGCTCGAGCTCGTAGATGGCGGCCGGCGCTTCGCGCGCCAGATATTCCATGGCGTCGTTGTCGCCCAGCCAGTCCGACCCCTTGACGGTGTCGTACATGTGCCACTGCCAGCTGTCGGGACCCATATTCTGCAGCGAAGCCGCAATGCCACCCTGTGCCGCCACGGTATGCGAGCGGGTGGGGAAGACCTTGGTGATGCAGGCGGTGTTGAAGCCTTGCTCGGCCATGCCCAGCGTCGCGCGCAGGCCCGCGCCACCGGCGCCAACCACCACCACGTCGAATTCGTGGTCGATGAGTTCGTAAGTGGCCATGGCGGTTAACCCCAGAAGACGAGCTTGAGCAGCGCGGCAACCCCGGTCGCCGCGATGAGAATGCAGAACAGCGTGTTGAGAAGCATGAGCAGGCGATAGAGCTCGCCGTGGAAATAGTCTTCCAGCGTATCGCGCATGCCGTTGCGCATATGGATGGCGACGATCACCAGCAGGGCCGCCAGCGGCAGGCCCACCAGGGCATTGCCCAGCACGGCCACCATGTCGGGCCTGTCCTGCCCGGCCAGTCGCAGCACGACGAACAGCAGGAAGCCCAGGAAGACGATATTGCTCGCCCCAGTCAGCCGCTGGGTGAGGAAATGCCGGGTCGAAGCCTTGGCCCGGCCATACTTGGTCTTGGGATTGGCGATCATGTCGCGGGTAATTGGTGTTTCGCGCATCATGCCATCCAGACGAAAACGGTCCAGACCAGGAGGGTCAGGACGATGGAAGCCACCAGGTTTGCCCAGGCCAGCGCCTCGCGCTGCCCCGGCTCCATGCCCAGGATGAAATCCCAGACGAAATGGCGGAGGCCGCCCAGCATGTGGTGGATCAGGCTCCAGGTGAACCCGAACAGCACGAGCTGCCCGAACCAGCTGCCATAGATTTCGTTGACCACATTGAGCGGCCCCTGTCCCCAGGCGGCGGCCGCCAGCCAGATGACCAGCAGGACCGTCCCGGCATAGTTGGCAATGCCGGTGGCGCGATGGGCGATCGACATGGCCATGGTAATGGTCCAGCGGTAGATCTGCAGATGTGGAGAAAGCGGGCGGGAGCGAACCGTCATGAAGCCTCGCTGGTGCACGGCTGAGCGTACGCAGTTTGGAATGGTTCGAGACTTCTAGCTGGCAAAAGTTACAAAATCAAAGCGGGACGTTTGGGATTTTGGCGCATTCCGCACTTTGTTCGTACACCGCACGCCGTGTGCGAGGGGCGCAGTGCTGTACCCACGTGGCGCGGAACCGCAAGATCGGTCGAGCAAACCATGCGTGGGGTCGGCTAGATGGCGTCACCACCAGGGCAGGGAAGATGACGGCGGCAGCAGCGGAAAATTATCGAGGCCGGATGCAGCGGGTGCTCGATCATATCGATCAGCATCTGGATGGCGATCTCGACCTAGAAACGACAAGCCGGGTCGCCGCCTTTTCCAAGTTCCATTTCCACCGGCAGTTCGCGGCGACGTTCGAGCTCTCCCTGCATCGCTATGTCCAATTGGCGCGCCTCAAGCGGGCCGCCGGCCGACTGACCGCGACAGCGGGCATGAGCGTCACCGACATAGCCATGGAGGCTGGCTACGACGCACCCGATGCCTTTGCCCGCGCCTTTCGGCAGCGGGTCGGGCAGTCGCCGTCGGCCTTCCGGAAGTCGCCCGATTGGGCGGGGTGGCTCGTGGCCTTCGGGCCGCTCGATAAAGCCAAGAGCAGGTTGATGCAGATTATTTTTGAGCCCAGTGACGTGACCATATGCGAGGTATCGCCCACCCCGGTGGCGATGATCGAACATCGCGGCGAGCGCGCCACGATTCCCGATACAAGGCAGCGTTTCATGGCCTGGCGCCAGGCCGCCGGCCAGGGACCTGAAACTGCCCCCAGCTACATGGTCTTCCGGTCGGAAAGGGAACCCGCCATCGCCGCCGACTATGCGATGGATCTCTGCGTGGAGGCGCCCCATCCGGTGGTGCCAAACCCGCAGCAGGTCGTCGCCGGCATGATACCCGGCGGCCGCTGCGCGGTGCTGCGCTATCCTGGCAATACCAATAACCTGGAGCCCGCCGGTCTGTACCTTTATCGCGACTGGCTGCCGGCCAGCGGCGAAGAGGCGCGCGACTTCCCGCTCTATTGCCGCCGCCGTCTCGCGCCCATTCCCGGCCTGGCGGCCCATGAGGTGGTCGTTGAGCTCTTTCTGCCGCTCAAATAGGGCACAGCTGGGCCGGTCGCCATGGATGCAATTTGCGCCGACGCATCGCCGCCTAGCTGGCATTCGCTTTTGCCAGTGGCTGCCGGCGCGGCTTTGGGGCAGAAGACGGGCTCGACAAGGAGCCGAGATGAGCGACCCCGTTTCCGTCAAGACATCGACCCCGCTGGCCCGCTTCTGGGGCCGGCTAGACCGCTACGAGGTCGAGCATATCAGGCGGGACGGCGCGCGGCAGACCGTGACCCGCGAGGTCTATGACCATGGCGGCGCCGCCGCGGTGCTCATGTTCACACCCGCCCAGCGCACCGTCATCCTGACCCGGCAGTTCCGCTTGCCGCCCCACCTCAATGGCGACCCCGCCTGGCTCGTCGAGGCACCAGCCGGGCTGCTCGATGCCGGTGAAGCACCCGAAGTTGCGGCGCGGCGCGAGGCGCTGGAGGAAACCGGCTATGCGCCCGAGGCGATGGAACTGCTGTTCAATGCCTATATGAGCCCGGGTTCGCTGACCGAGAAATGCGCATGCTTCCTTGGTCGCTATACCCCGGGCCGGCAGCAGGGCGCAGGCGGCGGCCTCCACCATGAGGGCGAGGACATCGAGGTGTTCGAGCTGGGCTTCGACGAAGCCATGGCCATGGTGGCAGGAGGCGCCATCGTCGACGCCAAGACCATCCTGATGTTGCAGGCCCTGGCGCTGAAGCTGGCCAGCGGCGAAGCGGCCTAGAAGTCTACCAGCTTCTTGTTCGGATCATAGGGCTGGTCGCGGGCGACGCGGGTCACCGCCTGGCCGCATTTCATCTTCTTGGCCACCGCATCATAGGCATAGGTAGGCGAACCATGCAGTTGCCACCCCTCGCTGAGGGCCTTGGTGACCTTGTGACAAAAGCTGGCATCGTCCTCGCCGGTGAGGAAGCGGTAGATAAGCATGCATAGCCCCAATGCGCGGCCCGTGTGCAGCCGCAGTTGATCTTGGCGCAGCTTACCGCTAATCGAATGCCCATGCATCGGTTTCCTGACCATCTGCTGAAAGGCCACGCCAATTTCATGGCCGGCCGCTATGCCCGCGAGAAGGACCGGATTCGGGACCTCGCCAGCGAGGGCCAGAAGCCCTCCACCATGATCATCGCCTGCTGCGACAGCCGTGCTGCGCCCGAAATGATCTTCGATGCCGGCCCGGGCGAACTGTTCGTGCTGCGCAACGTCGCCAACCTTGTCCCCACCTATCAGCCCGATGCCGGCCAGCACGGCACCTCGGCAGCCATCGAATTTGCCGTCAAGGCGCTGGGCATAGCCAATATCGTGGTGATGGGCCATGGCCGCTGCGGTGGCATCAAGGCAGCGCTGGACGCGAAATTCTCGCCGCTCGACGAAGGTGACTTCATCGGCAAGTGGATGAGCATGCTGGGCGACCTGCCCGAACAGCTCGGCCAGAACACCCTGCTGACCGATGGCGAGCGGCAACGGGCCATGGAACGCATCTCGATTCGCAACTCCATCCGCAACCTGCGCACCTTCCCCTATGTCGCCGAGCTAGAGGCGGCCGGAAACCTGCAGGTGCATGGCGCCTGGTTCGACATTTCCACGGGGGAGCTGTGGGTCATGGACAGCGACAGCGGCGATTTCGTCCGTCCCGAAATCTGATCTTCGCCATTGCTAGACTTGCGATAACGCTGCCGTGAAGTGCTCGTAACGCCGATCACGACCGCGTTACCCCTAAATCATCACCCAATATTCTGCGTTTTTGGCCACCGCGCACCAAGTGTCGCAGGGCGCATAAGTTGTCGAACGGAACAATTCTTTGTGCTTTGCAAAAGGACGCCAATAAATCTTGACGGATACATTGACTTAGGGCGGCAGACATACTGCCCGGATTTCGCCCAATAATTTCCCATCGCGCGCCGATTTTCGGGCCCGGACGAGACACATTGGCAAACCATTGTCCTTCTCACGGGCCGCAGGAGAGTGGCTCGTCGGAGGCCGGCAAACCGGTCACCGCTTTTCTCCCCAACATTGGAGCTAACCTCCCATGAAGAAGATGATCCTGTCGTCCCTCGTCGTTCTCGGCCTTTCGACCGCTGCGTTCGCCCAGGCTGCTGCACCAGATTTCGCGACCGTCGATGCCGACGCCAGCGGCGGTGTTTCGCTGGCTGAAGCACAGGTCGTGCTGCCTGATCTGACCGAAGAGGCGTTCACGGCTGCGGATATCGACGCCAATGGCGAGCTGTCGGCTGAAGAATTCGCGACGCTGGCCGTGCCTGCGCCCGCCATGTAAGCCCGAGGCCCTCAGCATGGCCACCTGGCCATCCCGGGGTGGCCATCTGGCCATCCCTGACCCGGGCGTTCAAGAAGCCACCCCATACCTCCTGGGGTGGCTTTTCTGTTCCAGGCCGCACGGTGCGGCCCCCATCTTTCCGGAGTATCCGATGCATAAACTTGCCTTTAGCCTGGCCGTCCTTGGCCTGTCGGCCACCGCCGCCTTCGCCCAGTCGCCCACCAGCTTCGCCGATGTCGATACCGACGGAAATGGCGAACTCAGCTTTGCCGAACTGCAACTGGTCTGGCCCGACCTGCAACAGGCCGAATTCGATGGTGCCGACGCCGATGGCAGCGGCGGGCTCAGCGCAGACGAACTCAACACGCTCCAGCCCGCGGCCGTACCGACAACGCCCGAAGCGCCGGCACAGTAGCCGATTTCAGTGGATGGCCGGTTCGGCCGGCCGTCCGCGCCACACGGTGACCAGCAACCCCGAAATGACCAGCACCGCGCCGCCGATTTCGATCGGCGTGATGGTCTCGCCCAGCACCAGATAGCCCGAGAGCAGGCCCGTGATCGGCACCAGCAGCGTGAACGGCGCCACGGTCGAGGCCGGATGCCGGCCGAGCAGCCAGCTCCAGATGCCACCGCCCAGCAGGGTCGCCGGATAGGCCAGGAAAGCAATGAGCCCGGCATCGCGCCAGCCGAACCCGGCCAGCGCGTCCAGGACCACATCGGGCCCCTCCACCAGCAGCGACAGTGCGATCAGCGGCACGGGCGCCGCCAGCGAGCCCCAGACGGTGAAAGCAAGGGCATTGACGCGGCCTGCCATCTTGGTCAGCACATTGGCCAGCCCCCAGCTGAGGGCCGCCATCAGCGTCATGCCGAGCGGCAGCAGCGCCGTCGCGGCAAGGCGCTCGATGGCAATGACGCCGATGCCGGCAAAGGCCACCAGCGCGCCCACGACCTGGAAGCGGCTCGGCCGCTCGCCCAGGAGCATGAAGGCCAGCGCCATGGTGAAGAAGGCCTGGGTCTGCAGCACCAGCGAGCTCAATCCCGCCGACATGCCCCAGGCCAGCGCCAGGTTGAGGAAGCCATAGAGCGCAAAACCCAGGCTGAGTCCAAAACCGACAACCAGCCACCATGGCGCCTTGGGCGGCCGAATGAAGAACACCGCCGGCAGCGCCGCCGCCACGAAGCGCAAACCCGCCGCCAGGATCGGCGGCAGCGCTTCGACGCTGAGCTTGATGATCACGAAGTTGAAGCCCCAGATGGCAACCACCAGCAAGGCGAGCAGAATGTGGCGGACCGGCATCAGGCGGATCGCATCTGCGTCAGGAGGCGTGGTCCGAACACGTTGAGGACAAGGCCGGCAAAGATCAGCAGGCTCCCTGCGATCTCAAGGCCACTGACCTGCTCGCCCAGGAAGACAAAGGCGGCGGCAAAGCCCACCACCGGCACCAGCAGCGAAAACGGGGCGATCAGGCTCGCCGGATGCCGGCCCAGCAGGACAGCCCAGGCGCCATAGCCCACCAGCGTCGACCCATAGGCGATGAAAAGCACGGAGAATATCGCCTGCGCGCTGATCCCGGGCAGGCTCATCAGCGCCTGCGGCCCATCGACCAGCAGCGATAGCGCCAGCATCGGCAGCGGCGGCACGAGGCTCCCCCACACCACGAAGGCCAGCATGTCGATCTTGCCGGCGCGCTTGGTGACGATATTGGAAATCGCCCAGAAAAACGCCGCCACCAGCGTCAGCAGCAGCGGCACCAGCACGGCGCCACCCACATGCTCGGCCCCGATCGTGCCGAGCCCGGCCAGGGCAATGGCCGCTCCGACCAGCTGCAGTGGCGTCGGGCGATCGCCCAGCAGGATCACGGCCAGCGCCATGGTGAAGAACACCTGCATCTGCATGACCAGGCTCGCCAGCCCTGCCGGCATGCCGAGCCGCATGGCGGTGAACAGGAAACTGAACTGCAGCACGCCGACAGTGAAGCCATAGGCGATCAGGATCTGCCAGCCGACATCGGGCTTGCGGATGAAGAATACGGCCGGCAGGGCGCAGCCCAGATAGCGCAGGGCCGTCAGCAGGAAGGGCGATATTTCGTCGACGCCCCATTTGATGGCGACGAAATTGAGCCCCCAGATGAGGACGACGCCGAGGGCCAGGGCTATGTCGCGGAGGGGCATGGGGTGGTCCGGTTGGGGCGAAGCTCCTTCACCTCTCCCTTCGGGGGAGAGGTCGGCGACGAAGTCGACGGGTGAGGGGGCCTTTTCTGGATCGGATGCGGGAAAGGCCCCCTCACCCGACCCAAGAGGGTCGACCTCTCCCCCGAAAGGAGAGGTGAGAAGAGAATTAAGCCGCCTTGCGCGACTCCAGGCCGCGTTCGATCAGCGCTTCGGCGATCTGGATGGTGTTGAGCGCGGCGCCCTTGCGCAGATTGTCCGAGACCACCCAGATATTGAGGCCGTTCTCGACCGTCGCATCCTCGCGGATGCGGCTGACAAAGGTGTCGTACTCGCCCACGCTCTCGACCGGTGTCGCGTAGCCGCCCGCTTCGCGCTTGTCGATCACCGCCACGCCCGGCGCCTCGCGCAGGACGTCGCGAGCCTCGTCTGCCGTGATCGGACTCTCGAATTCGAGATTGACAGCTTCCGAATGGCCCACGAACACCGGCACGCGGACGGCGGTGCAGGTGACCTTGATCTTGGGATCGAGGATCTTCTTGGTCTCGGCCATCACCTTCCACTCTTCCTTGGTCGAGCCGTCTTCCATGAAGACGTCGATATGGGGGATGACGTTGAAGGCGATCTGCTTGGTGAACTTGCCGGGGGTCGCCGTGTCGTTGACGAAAATGCCCTTGGTCTGGTTCCACAGCTCGTCGACGCCTTCCTTGCCGGCGCCGGAAACCGACTGGTAGGTGGCAACGACGACGCGCTTGATCTTGGCGAAGTCATGCAGCGGCTTGAGCGCCACGACCAGCTGGGCCGTCGAGCAATTGGGATTGGCGATGATGTTGAGCCGGTTCGGATTGGCCAGCCAGCCATCGAGCACGTGGCCGTTCACTTCCGGAACGATCAACGGCACGTTGCTGTCATAGCGCCAGGCACTCGAATTATCGATGACGATGCAGCCGCTGGCAGCGATGCGCGGCGCCCATTCCTTGGAGATGGACCCGCCGGCCGACATGATGGCGAAGTCGACGCCCTTGAAGTCGAAATCGTCGAGGTTCTTGGCCTTGAGGATCTTGTCGCCATAGGAGATTTCGCGGCCGATCGAGCGCGAGGAGGCAAGCGCGATCACCTCGTCGGCGGGGAACTTGCGCTCCGCCAGAATATTGAGAACTTCACGGCCCACATTGCCCGTGGCACCCACGACTGCGACGCGATAACCCATAATTTGGAACTCCAGTCCCTTACCAGTTTCCGCCCCCGCGCGATGGTATCCATCGCGGCCAGTGCTTTGAGCCTCTCCCCGTCGGGAGACGACCCGGGGAAAAGCGTCAGGCGGTTTTGGTGGTTTTGGTCATCGACGCAGCGACGCCAGCGGCCTTGAGTCGGCTGGTTGCGCGGTCCGCAATGTCGAAAAAGCTGCACATCGGATGACTGCTTGATTGAAAGCAGGCGAAGTCATACTCCCAAATAGGAAATAGTCAATGAAATTGCCGCGCTCCCCGCTCAGTGATGCACCGCTGCAACAAGGGACTATGTTAAGACGCCATTAACGGTCTAAATTAGCGCGCCGTGAACGCCTCGCGCGCGCAATGGCAGATGGGCTCGGGGGACTTGTTATGCGCAATTGGGCGGGAGCGGGAGTGGTGCTGGCGGCAGCACTGGGCGTGACGGGCGCCAGCGCCCAGGACAACGCGCTTTATTTCAGCCCGGACCTGGTTGCCGAATTCACCGCGCCCAGTGCCTTCGAAGGCCTCTATGCCGGCGTGCTGATCGGCCCCATCTCGGCCCGCAAGAACAACTTCAACACGGTTGGCGCCGATATCCGCGGTGAACTGGGCGGCGTTGTCGGCTGGAACCAGCCGATTGCGCCGGGGGTCATCATCGGCGGCGAATTGCAGGGCACCGTCGCGACGGACTTCTCCTCGGCCTATCTCCGCCTGATGGCGCTGGCGCGCCTGGGCTTTGCGGCCGGCGACAATACGCTGGTCTACCTGCTCGGCGGCGCCGGGCGCATGGGTGAAAGCTGGGCCTTCGAGGCCGGTATCGGCACCGAGGTCATGGTGACGCCGAACATGGCCCTGCGGCTCGAGGCGGCCGGTATCGGCCAGCTTGGTCCTGTGCCCAATGGCAACAATATTCCCGCCGTTTCGGCCATGCGCATCACCTCGGGCGCCATCTGGCAGTTCGATGGTGCCCCCGCCGCCACCAGTTTCAACACCGGCCCCGTCACTGACTTCACTGGCTTCCATGCCGGCATCAATATTGGCGGGCTGACCGACCCGCAGTTCAACTTCTTCGACGATTACGGCTGGGGCTGGCACCTCAGCCGCTTCGAGATGGGCGGCTTTGCCGGCTACGATCATGCGCTCAACAACATGTTCCGCGCCGGGGTCGAAGTCCAGCTCGGGGTCAACTATGACACGTCAGGCGATGCGGGCTTCGACGTCCTGGCCCTGGGCCGCCTCGGCGTGGTGCCCACGCAGGGCGTGCATGCCTATGCCGCGGGCGGGCTGGGGCTGGTGGAAGGCCAGGGCGCCTATGCCTTTGGCGGCGGCGTCGAATATGCGCTCTGGGGCAATGCGTCGGTACGCGGCGAGGCCCTGATTCTGGGTCGCCTCGACGGCGCGCCGGGCCTGACTGGGGTCACTGGCCCCAGCACGTCCAAGGTCACCATTGGCACGGTGTGGCACTTCGACTAAGAGGCGGGCTCCAGCCAAGGAGCCAGCATGCCCCATTATGATGTCGTAGTACTGGGCGCTGGTGCCGCCGGCATGATGGCGGCCATCGAGGCCGGCAAGCGCGGGCGGCAGGTGCTGGTGGTCGACCACGCCAAATATGCCGGCGAGAAGATCCGCATCTCCGGTGGCGGCCGTTGCAACTTCACCAATATCAATGCGACGGCGGACAAGGGCCGCGACAGGTTCCTCAGCCAGAATCCGCGCTTCGCGCTCTCCGCCCTGTCCCGCTATACGCCCGACATGTTCATCGCGCTGGTCGAGGCGCATGGCATCGCCTACCACGAAAAGACGCTGGGCCAGCTGTTCTGCGACGGGCCGGCCACGCAGATCAACACCATGCTGCTAGACGAAATGCGACGGGCCGGCGTGACCCTGGTGCTCGAAACCGGGGTGGAGGCGGTGGGTCGCGACGAGAGCGGCGACGGTTTTGAACTGCGGCTGACGACGAGTTCGATCACCTGCGACAGCCTGGTCGTCGCCACCGGCGGCAAGTCCATCCCCAAGATGGGCGCCACCGGCCTGGGCTACCAGCTCGCCACCCAGTTCGGCCTGCGGCTCACCGAAACCCGGCCGGGCCTCGTGCCGCTGACCTTTGAGACCGGCGCACTCGAAAGGCTCAAGGACCTCAGCGGCATCGCCACCGATGCCATTGTCAGCCACGGCAGGACGGCATTCGAGGAGGCGCTGCTCTTCACCCATCGCGGCCTCAGCGGTCCGGCCATCCTGCAGATTTCATCCTATTGGCGCGAAGGCGACCCCATTGCGGTCGACCTGCTGCCGCACCAGGACGCCGGCGAGGCGATCCGCGCAGTCCGCAAGGCCAATCCCAAGCTGCAGCTGCAGACGGTGCTGGGCGGCCTGCTGCCCAAGAAACTGGCGCAGCTGTTGGCCGACGAGCTCGCCCTTCCGGGCATGATCGGCGATTTTTCCGACAAGAAGCTGGCGGCCGTGGAGGCGATGCTCAAGGCCTGGACGCTCAAGCCCGTCGGTTCGGAGGGCTACCGCACCGCCGAAGTCACGTTGGGGGGCGTCGACACCCGCGACCTCGATGCCAAGACCCTGGCCGCACGCAATGTGCCCGGCCTGTTCTTTGTCGGTGAAGTGGTCGACGTCACCGGCTGGCTGGGCGGCTACAATTTCCAGTGGGCCTGGGCCAGCGGCTGGGCGGCAGGTCAGGCGGCTTAGCTTTCGTGCCCCCCTTCGGCGAGAGATGAAGAACTAGAATCGCCACCCCAGCCGCAGCCCCACATTCGTGTTCGCCCTTGCCACGCCACAGGTGCCGAAATCGGGCAGGTGCTCGACGGTTGCCATGAGCGTGGTCGCGAGCGGCAGGTTGACGCCCACGCTGCCCGCGAGCCTGAGGCCGACGCCGCAACCGAAATTGCGCGCCGGCGCATTCTGCGGGGCGCTGAACATGGACGAGCGGACCACGCCGCCTGCACTGGCCTCGACGAATACCGGCAGCACCGGCGCCTGGAAGGTCCAGCTCAGCCCCGCATAGCCGTAGCTATCCTGGCCGCGGAAGCTCATGGTGGCCCCCAGATGCGGCCGCAGCTCGCCGATGACGGTCCAGGCATTGAGGTCGGGCACGGCAAACAGCAGTTCGACATTGGCATCGCCGATCCTGTTGGGATCGAGCAGGTTGCCCCCCGCCTCGATGCCGCGGACACCCACCCCCGCACGGACTTCGGGCAGGAGGTTGAACTGCGCCTGCGCCGGGGCAGCGAGCAGCAGCAGGGCCAGAACGAGAGCGAGGCGTGAAAGAATGCTGCGCATGGGACTGCTCCTGGCCATCAATCTCCGATTGAGCGGTCAGGACGCCTGATCGGCAAGATTTAGCTAAAATTGCAATGAACGAGTTGCTAACGAGGGCACGGGACGTCTCGCTTTCATCGCAATTTGCCGATAGAAGGCGGCAATTGCAAAGCAACGCTGTGATTGCCAAACAAGGACTTTGCCCATGGCCGCTCCCTTCGCCCTGTCGCTGCAGGATCTTGCCCCCATTGCCGAGGGCACCAGTACGGCTGAGGCCATGGCCGAAACCATCCGCCTGGCGCAGGAGGCCGACCGGCTGGGCTATACGCGCCTTTGGTATGCCGAGCATCACGGCATGCCCTCGATCGCCTCGTCGGTGCCCGAAATCCTCATCGGCAGTGCCGCGGCGCACACCAAGTCCATCCGCGTCGGCTCGGGCGGCGTCATGCTGCTCAACCATGCGCCACTGCGCATCGCGGAAGCCTATCGCACGCTCGAGGGCCTGTTTCCGGGTCGTATCGACCTGGGCATCGGCCGCGCACCGGGTGGCGACGGCTATGCCATGCGCGCATTGCGCAGCGGCGGCGGCGAGGAGTTTTCGACCTATCTCGCCGAGCTGATGGCCTTCGACGAGGACAGCTTCCCACCAGACCACCCGTTTTCGCGCGTCCCGGTTTCGCCCGGCGGCATCCGCTTGCCGCCGATGTGGCTGCTCGGCTCATCGGGCGCCAGCGCCCAGGCGGCCGGCCAACTGGGCATCGGCTATGCCTTTGCCGCCCATTTCAGCCACACGCCCCCTGCCCCGGCCTTCGAGGCCTACCGCTATGCCTTCCGGGCGACCGAAGCCTTCAGCAAGCCACGCACCATGCTCTGCGTCTCCGCCATCTGCGCCCCGACGGACGAGGAGGCCCAATACCTCTCGCGCTCGCAGGCGGTCAGCTGGGCCCTCTTCACCACGGGAGAGCAGCGCAAGCTCATGGCGCCCGAAGACGCCCATGCCCGCATACTGACCGCGCAGCAGCAGAGCGTCATCGACCACCAATCGACTCTGTGGATCGTCGGCTCGCCGCAGACGGTGCGCGACGCCACCGCCGAAAAAGCCGAGAGCTGTGGCGCCGACGAGGTGATGATCACCACCACAGTACACAGCTACGCGCTGCGGCGGCGTAGTTACGCGCTGATCGCCCAGGCGTTTGACGTCGAGCCGCGCGGGTGACACGCAGGACGGCGAGCACGTCGATGGCCGCACAAACTTCGCATCCGGTTAACCTCTCGTTCTGCCCCTGTCGCTATCATTCGCGGAATTGACGTTTCGGATCGTGCCATGAGCGCTGCCGCCTTCGTTCTGGCAATCAACCTGTTCATTGCGTTCATTTTCGCCACCTCCTTTGGCGTGGTGGCGGCCTATGCCCGCTCAGCCCTGGGCGCCCGCTGGTTGGCCATGGCCTATGGCGTCGGCCTGCTCAATCCGGCCCTGGAATTCGTGCTGCCATCGCAGGCCGAGCCGCGGCCCGTGCAGGTCGCGATTTTCGCAGCGGTCCTGCTGGCCCTGGCCTTGTGCGTGATCGGCCTGGCCCGGCATTACCGCATCAACCCGCCTTGGCGCACGCTGGCCGCCGTCCTGGTCGCCTCGCTCGTGGTCAACATCCTTATCCTGGACATGCCGCGCGCGTCGCTGCTGCGCAACGTGCTCTACCAGGCGCCCTATGCCCTGGTGCAGGCAGTCGGGGTGGCAACCATCCTGCGCTACCGCCACCGCAAGTCGCTGGACCTGGCGCTATTGCTGCTGTTTGCCGCCAGCAGTTTCTATTTCCTGCTCAAGCCGTTCCTCGCCACCATGCTGGGGTCAGGTGCTACGCCACAAGCCTATATGGGCTCGACCTACGCCGCCATTTCCCAGAGCGCCGGCGCCATGCTGCTGATGGCCAATGGCCTGGTGATGCTGCTGATCATCGTGCGCGACGCCATGGCCGAAATGTCGGCGCGTTCCGAGACCGACAAGCTGTCCGGTCTGCTCAACCGACGCGGCTTCGAGGAACGGGCGGGCAAACTGCTGACCACGACGCTGCGGGCCGGCGTGCCCGGCACCATGGTGGTGGCCGACCTCGATCATTTCAAGGTCATCAACGACACCTATGGTCACGCCGCGGGCGACCAGGTGATCATGGCCTTTGCGACCGTTCTGAGCGCGACCGCCAGCGAGCGTGCCGTGGTCGGCCGGCTCGGCGGCGAGGAGTTCGGCGTGTTCATTCCCGGCGCCAACCTGTCCGCCGCCCGGCTCTATGCCGAGGGCGTGCGCGCCGGCTTTTCTGGACTATCCATCGCCAGCCTCGGGCCGGACCTGCGCGTCAGCGCCAGTTTCGGTGTTGCGCAGTTGCAGGAGGGCGATAGCCTCTCGGACCTGCTGCGCCGCAGCGACGCAGCACTGTACGAGGCCAAGAAAGGCGGGCGGGACCGCGTCTGCGTCGCCAGCCCGGATCTGCTCACCCGGCGCGAGGCGGAGCCGACAGTCAGCCAGCGCCGTCGCGGTTCGCGTCGTACCGGCTGATCAGGAACTGGCCGCGCCGATCCGGGCGGTGACTTCGATCTCGATCTTCATGCCCGGCTCGATCATCTGCACGATGAGCATCGAGGCAGCCGGGCGGATGTCCTTGAACACGGGACCGACCGCCTTGACCACGGCATCGACATCGTTGCGGTCGCCCACATAATAGACCACGCGCACCGTGTCCTGGATCGACGAGCCGGCTTCCTTGAGCGCCTTGTCGATGGTCGCCAGTGCATTGGCCGCCTGCTGGCCGACATCATCGGGCATGGTCATGGTGGCATAGTCGTAGCCCGTCGTCCCCGAAACATAGACGGTGTCCTGGTGCCGGACCGCACGGGAATAGCCGAAGGTGGCCTCGAAGGGGGAGCCGGTGGAGACGCGCTGGACCATGGTCAACTCAATCGCTTGGAGAGAAAGAACCGGCTCGCGCCGGGGGGATAATCGGGGATTTCGCCGAACACGGCATAGCCCAGCTTCCGGTAGAAGCCCGGCGCCTGAAAGGTGAAGGTATCGAGCCAGATGCCAGCGCAGCCATGCTCGCGCGCAACGGCTTCGGCCCGCTCCATCAACTGCCGGCCAACCCCCTGCCCGCGCAGTCGCTCGGGCACGAAGAGCAGCTCGACAAACAGCCAGCCGAAGCTGATCCGGCCGGTGAGGCCGCCATCGGCCTCCCCGGTTTCCGGATGCTTGAGCAAGAGCCCGATATTGGCAAACGGACCCGCAAACCCCGGCGTCTGGGCGCGATTGAACGCCACCAGACCGTCGACCACGGCCTGGCGGCTTTCGGGCTTCAGCTCAGGCTCATAGACGATCTCGACCATTCGGCTCAGAGCCAGGGGCGGTCAGCCGCCATCTTGCTTTCGAAGCTGGTGATCGAGGGGTCGGACTTGAGCGTGCCGGCGATGTCGTCGAGGCCTTCGAGCAGGATCTGCTTGCGGGCGGGGTCGATGTCGAAATGCAGCGTGCCGCCATCGGGGCCCTTGATGGTCTGCGATTCCAGGTCCACCGTCAGCGTCGCATTGGAGCCGCGCTCGGCATCGTCGAGCAGCAGCTTGAGCTGCTCGGGGCTCACCACCACGGGCAGGATGCCGTTCTTGAAGCAGTTATTGTAGAAGATATCGGCAAAGCTGGTTGAGATGACGCAGCGGATGCCGAAATCGAGCAGCGCCCACGGCGCGTGTTCGCGCGACGAGCCACAGCCGAAATTGTCGCCCGCCACGATGATGCTGGCCTGGCGGTAACCCGGCTTGTTGAGGACGAAATCCGGGTTCTCGCTGCCATCCTCGTTGTAGCGCATCTCGCTGAACAGAGCGGTGCCCAGGCCGGTCCGCTTGATGGTCTTGAGATACTGCTTAGGGATGATCATGTCGGTGTCGATATTGATGATCGGCAGGGGCGCCGCGACACCGGTCAGGCTGATGAACTTGTCCATGAGGAAACCTCGCTTTGCCAACGGTCTTTGCGCAAAGCGAGGTTCGGGTCAAGTCGGAACCGTACTCTTGGGTACGGTAAGGTCACAAATTCTCTCTCACGTGCGGCCTGAGCGCCTGGGCGGTCTTAAGCCGCCAGGCTTTCGCGGGCACTGACGCCCAGCATCAGGTTGAGATTCTGCACCGCGGCGCCCGAGGCGCCCTTGCCCAGATTGTCGTAGACCGCCACCAGCACGGCCTGGGCGCGCGCGTCATTGGCAAAGACATGCAGGGTCATGGTGTTGGTATCGTTATGCACCTGCGGGTCGAGCACCGGGGTCTTGGCGATCTCCTGGTAGGGCGCGACCGTGACGAAGCTGTCCTTGATACCGGCATAGTGGTCGGCAATGGCCGCATGGAGCTCCTTGCCTGAGGGCACCTTGCCGAGCTGACCGAGCTGCAGCGGCACGAAAGTGGTCATGCCCTGGGCAAAGTCGCCCACGCTGGGAACAAAGAGCGGCGCACTGTCCAGCTTGGTGTAGCGCGTCATTTCCGGCACGTGCTTGTGCTGGAAGGTGAGGCCATAGGGCATGAAATGGCTGGCGCCCTCGCTCGCTGCCTCATACTCAGCGATCATCTGCTTGCCACCGCCGGTATAGCCGGAAATGCCGTTATAGCTCACCGGATGGCTGGTCGGCAGGATGCCGGCATCGATCAGCGGCCGCACCGTGCCGATCAGGCCCTGCGGCCAGCAGCCCGGATTGGCGACGAACCGCGCATTGGCGATGGCATCGGACTGGCCCTTGTCCATTTCGGCAAAGCCATAGACCCAGTTCGGATCGACCCGGAAGGCCGTCGACGCGTCGATGACGCGCGTGCTGTCGTTCTCGATCAGCGACACGCTTTGCTTTGCCGCATCGTCGGGCAGGCAGAGGATCGCCACGTCGGCAGCGTTGAGCAGCCGCTTGCGCTCGTCCTGGTCCTTGCGCTTGTCAGCTGCAATCGAGAGCACTTCGAGGTCGCGACGGCCGGCCAAGCGCTCGCGGATCTGCAGACCCGTGGTTCCGGCTTCTCCGTCGATGAAAATCTTGGCGACCATGGCATTTCTCCAGTGCGGCAGCGTAAATGGACCTCAGATATGTCGAGGTCAAGACGTTGCACCGCTCATGGTTGCAGTGCGCGCCGCGCAATGGCATTGGTTTGACCAATCGGACAAAATTTCAAGGACCAGACCATGACCCCTCACAACCATGCCAAGGCCGGCGATTATGCCGAGGCCGTGCTGCTGCCGGGCGATCCGCTTCGCGCCAAGTGGATTGCCGAAAACTTCCTCGAGGATGCGCGGCTGGTCAATTCGGTGCGCAACTGCCTGGGTTTTACGGGCACCTGGAAGGGCAAGCCCGTTTCGGTGCAGGCCACGGGCATGGGCCAGCCCTCGCTCGCCATCTATGTGCATGAGCTGATCAACGTTTATGGCCTAAAGACCCTGATCCGCGTCGGCACCTGCGGCGGCCTCAACACCAAGGTCAGGGTACGCGACCTGGTGCTGGCGCAGGCCGCCTCGACCGACAGCGCCATCGTGCGCGACCGCTTCGGCGCCTATAATTTCGCGCCCATCGCCGATTTCGGCCTGCTGCGATCAGCCGCCGAAAAGGCCGAAGCGGCCGGGATGCGCTTTCACGCCGGCAATATGCTGAGCTCGGACATCTTCTATCATGCCGATGGCTTTGCCGGTTACGACAAGCTGCCCGACCACGGCGTCATCGGCGTCGAGATGGAGGCCGCCGCCCTCTATACCCTGGCCGCCCGTTTCGGTGTTCGCGCGCTGACCATCTGCACCATGACCGATTGTCTCATCACCAAGGAAGAGATCGACGCCAACGAGCGCCAGACCTCGCTCCGCGAAATGGTGAGCCTGGCGCTTGACGTGGCGGTGGAGACTTGAGCCTGCCAAAAACTCCAGTAGACCTCATCCTGAGCTTGTCGAAGGACGAGGTCGTGGCAATATGAGTGGGCCCGACCTTGTGGTTCGACGGGCTCACCATGAGGTCTCACCCAGAGGCCACCAATGACCGTTCTCGACAAGCTCGCCGGCGCACTCGACCGGCGGGACGAACAGCCCAATGTCGACCTGGCGGAAGACATTGCGGCGCGCAACGATCTTGCCGCGGTCAACGAGCTTGCCAATGCCGTGCGCTCGGGCCCGACGCGGCAGGCCAATGACGCGATCAAGGTGCTCTACGAGATCGGCGCCCGCCGGCCCGAGTTGATTGCCGAGCAATGCCCCGTTTTCGTGGAAGCCCTGCGCAGCGGCAACAATCGCAAGGTCTGGGGCGCCATGACGGCGATCGACACGGTGGCCGAGCGCCGCGCCGCCAACCTGGTGGCCGAACTGCCGGCCATCATCGCGGCGGCAGACAGGGGCTCGGTCATCGCCAAGGATCACTGCAACTCCATCCTGGTGAAGCTGGCGCGAGCGGGTTATGGCGACCTGGCCGTGCCCATCCTGGTCGAGCGCCTGCGCACCGCCGCCCCCAACCAGTTTCCCACCTATGCCGAAGCCATCGCCCCCGTCCTGACGCCGGAGTCCCGGCCAGGCTTCCTTGCCGTGCTCAGGGAACGCGTCGGCTCCATGCTGCAGGAGAGCAAGCGCAGGCGGGTCGAGAAGGTCATGGCCAAGCTCAACGGCTGAGGCTGCCTCACGCGACCGTCATCGTTCCCGCCGAACGCGCCAACATTCCGCCGCCATCGCTGTGTTAACGTCTTGCTGACATCGGGGCCCGACACATGCAGCTCAAGCCGAACGCCTACCGCCTCAACGAGACCGTCAAGGGCGTCGAGACGATGACCCGCTTTGCCCTGGCCGTGCTGGCTTTGGCCTCGGGTGTCTATACCTATCTGGGCGTGCGCGGCATCCTCGATGGCTCGGCCACTTTCGTGTTCTTCGCCGCCATCATCTATTCGGCGGCCGTGTCGGTCGCCATCTACGCCTTCTGGAGCTTCATGCTCCGTTTCGTGCCGCTGGTGACATCGGGTGTGCAGCGCATGGCCCTGTTCGCCACCATGGCCATCGGCTGCGCCATGATCATGGCCATGAGCTCCTGGCTCAATGCCGCGGCCCTGGCCGGTTCGGCCGCCACCGAACAGCATATGGCCGTGACCCTCCAGGGCTATGCCGAGGATCTCGACCAGGCCCATGCCAACGCCCTGGCCAGCCAGAGCCTCCTGCCGGACGTGCAGCGCGCCGCCGAGCGCTTTACCGGCCTTGCCAACGACGAGCGGGAATCGGGCGCCCTGACCGGCACCACCGGCTCGGGCAGCGTGGTGCAGCTGCTCACCCAGATGGGCACGCAGATGAACCAGCTGGCCACGACCATTACCGGCAGCCGTGAAGAGGTCGCCCTGCTCTTCGACCAGGGCTCGGCGCGCCTCGCCACCATGCGCGAACTGGTCTCGACCCCCGGCGCCATCGAACCGCGCGCCGATAGCTTCCAGGCCGAGGCCGTACAGCTCTCCGCGGTGATCGCGGCCCTGCAACAGACCGGCGTCGCCGCCTCCGTCAAGCGCGCTTCCGCCGATCTCAGCGCCGGTTTCATCGCGCCGGTTGCCGATGGCGGCTCGGCCGATCTGGCGAACCGCCAGGATCGCGTCATGGAAACCGTGCGCGCCTCGGTGGCGGCACAATCGGCCGCGCTGACCGCCGCGGCCGACGAGATCCTCGCAACCCCTGCCGTGGAGCAGCGCCGCTATGTGCCCCTGTCGAGCGCCGAGGCCGTACTGCGCTACTGGCAGGATTTCATTCCCAGCTGGGCCGGCGCCATTTCCATCGACCTGCTGCCCGTCGTGCTGGTGCTGGTGCTGATGATCGTCAACGACGCCATGCGCCGCGATTCCGAGTCGCTCGAAGAAGCCGAAAACATCACCGCCGCCGAAATGCTGCGCGCCATGGCGCTCTACCGCCAGATGGAAGCCGCGGGCATCGACGTCGCGAGCGGCAAGCCACTCGCTGCGCCCGCCGCACCCGAACCAGCCGAAGCGCCGCCCGATGTCGAGACCGCGGCAGAGGACGCCACCGTGACACCGATCGACGCCGCGCAGCGCAAGCGCACCGACGGTCCGCGTCCGGCATGAAGACTGAAGCCAATGCCCGCGCCGATACCAGGGACGGGCCGTTTTATCGCGGCTGGATCGAGCGCATTGCCGCCTTGGAGGATGGCAACATCCTGCGCGTCGCCTTCTTCGCTTTGCTGATCGGCACCGCCTCGGTGCTCTATGTCGATTTTCGCGAGCTGACCGCCAATGAAGGCGCCGCACTGGCGACGCCCATGCGACCTATCCTGCCGCCCTTCGACCCGGAAGGACCGGCAGACGGCACCGCGCCAAATGTAACGACCAGCCCGCAAATACTTGAACAGCCGCTCGAAATCACCCTCGGGACCGGTGGACAACTGCTGCTCGAAGGCTCCATCGACCTCGGCTCCGCCGACCGTTTTGCCGCCGAGATTGAAGCACGGGGCGAATATGTGGACACTGTAGTCCTCGATTCGCCCGGAGGATCGGTCGTGGATGCACTCGCCATCGGCAGTCTGATCCATGAAAAGGGCCTTGCCACCAAGGTCGCTGCCGGTTCGCTATGCGCCTCGTCCTGCCCGATCGTCTTCGCCTCCGGCGCCGAGCGCATCGCCAGTCCGGAAGCGGCCATCGGGGTACACCAGATCTACGCCGCCGCTCTTTCGGGCGATCCGCAGAACGCCTTGCGCGTTGCCGGGACGGCCATGAGCGACGCTCAATCCACCACTGCCGAGATCATCGGCCACCTGACAAAAGTGGGCGTAGACCCAGCATTGTGGCTGCATGCGCTCCAGACCCCGCCGGACCGGCTCTATTACTTCAGTCCAGAGGAGATGACGCGTCTCAAGCTTGTTACGCAGTTAGCCGACAATTGATCGCTGGACGGGGAACCCGGTGGAGGACCGGACCGTTCACGGAGGTTAGAAAAAACATAAACTTGGAGGGGAGGCCACATGACCCAGCTACACACCTTGACGCGCCATCGCGATATCCAGAATTGGGTAAGCGACCGGCATGGCATTCCGGCCATAGCGCGGGTGCGAAACCAGTTCGGCGAGGAACGCGCCCAGCTCAAGCTCAGCTTTCAGAAGCGCAAGAAGCACATCGAAAGCCAGGATGACGGCATGAGCCCATGCTCGTGGACGGCCTGGCTGGCCGAGCTCGATCGCCAGCAGCTCGCCCTCAAGGTCGATCCGGCGGCGGACGATTTCGAATTGGTCGAGCGGCGCGACGCCAACTGACACCACTGCCTCGCGCGGCGCCGCGATGCGAAATAATCCCCGGCGTCCTAGCGACACCGGGGATTTTCCTATGCTAGGCCTATTGGCATCTGCAACCCATAGGTACTCCGCGCCATGCTGAGCCGGCCCCAGACCCTTCTCGTCGCTCATGCCCTGGCGCTGATCGCCATCCTGTTCTGGCTGGTTCCATACCTGACCGGCACCTATGGCACCAACGGCTACCTTTTCACCTTCGTGTTCTACTGGCTGGCCTTCTGCGTCCCGGTCACGCTGATCCATGTACTGCCCAACCGCGGCCCGCGCCTCTTTTCCGAAAAGCTCGAGCGCCGCGACTGGTTCGTGCCGCTGCTCGTGCTGGCGCAGGTGCTGCTGATCGCGGTAGCCGCCCTGGCGCCCACAACCGAGATCTTGACGACGCAAGGCGCCATGCTGGCGTTAGTCTTCGCCGTCATCAACGGACCGCTCGAGGAAATAGCCTGGCGCGGCGGCTTCATGACCCGGTTCGCCGACCGGCCCCGGCTCGGCTTCTGGCTGGGCTGGCTGCTGTTCAGCGCCTGGCACATCCCGTTGAGCCTCAGCCAAGGCGTGCTTTTCGACGGCGGCAGTGTTGGTCTCGTCGCCAGCGCGGCGGTGCTGGGCCTATTCTGGAACTGGATCGCCTGGCGCACCGGCTCGGTCTTCTGGGTGGCTTTGGCGCATGCCCTGACCAACCTTGCCGCCTTCTGGGCCCTGTTCGAGCGCAGCGGCTTCATCTAACCGCGGTCTGCCGGTCATTGGCTCTACCCCCGGCCTTGCGTGGCAGGCCGAAATGACGCTATGTGCCGGCCGAGCGTAACCATCAGTACGGCGAGGACCTCCATGGCCACCCATTCCCTATTCCTGCTGCCGGGCGACGGCATCGGCACCGAGATCATGGTCGAGGTGGAAAAGCTGATCGCCTGGACCAACAGCGAGCAGCTCACCGATTTCTCGACCGATACGGGTCTGGCTGGCGGGTCGGCTTATGACAGGCATCAGGTGGCCATCACCGACGAGGACGTCGCCAAGGCCAAGGCATCCGATGCGGTGATCTTTGGCGCCGTGGGTGGTCCCAAGTGGGACAATGTGCCCTATGAGCACCGTCCCGAAGCGGCCCTGCTGCGCCTGCGCAAGGAAATGGCGGTCTTTGCCAACCTGCGCCCCGCCATCTGCTACCCAGCTCTGGCCGACGCCTCCTCGCTCAAGCGCGAACTGGTCGAGGGCCTGGACATCCTGATCGTGCGCGAATTGACCGGCGGCGTCTATTTTGGCGAGCCCAAGACCATCACCGATCTCGAAAACGGCCAGAAGCGCGCCATCGATACCCAGGTCTACGAAACCTACGAGATCGACCGCATTGCCCGCGTCGCCTTCGACCTCGCCCGCACCCGCAACAACAAGGTGCATTCCGCCGACAAGAAGAACGTCATGAAGTCGGGCGTCCTGTGGGACGAAGTGGTCAAGGGCGTCGGTAAGGACTTTTCGGACGTCGAGCTGCACCACATCCTGGCCGACAACGCCGCCATGCAGCTGGTTCGCAATCCCAAGCAGTTCGACGTGATGGTCACCGACAACCTCTTCGGTGACATTCTCTCGGACGTCGCCGCCATGCTGACCGGCTCGCTCGGCATGCTGCCCTCGGCTTCGCTGGGCGCGCCCGATCCGGTGACTGGCAAGCGCAAGGCCTTCTACGAGCCCGTGCACGGCTCGGCCCCTGATATTGCCGGCAAGGGCATTGCCAACCCCATCGCCATGATTGCCTCGGTCGCCATGGCCCTGCGCTACAGCTTCGGCATGATCGAACTGGCTACCCGGATCGAGAATGCCATCTCGGCCGTGCTCAGCGATGGCCTGCGCACGGGCGACATTGCCCAGGACAACCGCAAGACGGTCGGCACCGAGGAGATGGGCGCGGCGATCCTGAGCAAGCTCAAGGCCTGAGTTAGCGCCTGGGGCGAGAGAAAATATTGACGATGGCCCCGTCGGGATCGCGCAGCAGCATGGAGTCATTGCCCCAGGGCATCGCGGTTGGCGGTTGCACGATCTCGGCCAGGGCGCCATCGGCCACTCTTGCCCGCACCGCCTCCACGTCATCGACTTCCAGCTCGATCATCGCCGAGCGGTTTGAGCGTGGCACGATCGCGCCGCCATTGAGCTTGTTGATGATGTCCTCGCTCGAAATGGCAAGCGTACAGCCATCGAGGCGGATTTCGGCGAAGCCGGGCGCCAGGTCGGTAGGCTCAACGCCGGTCAATGCGGCATAGAAGACCTTGAGTGCGGTGACGTCGCCGGTGACGACGCGGATCGATACGAATTTCATTGCTGTGCCTCGGTTTTTGGGTCGCGGCACACCTAGAATTGCCCACTGCCAGAACGTGGCAGCAGCCAAGACAAAGCCCCGGTCTTTCGACCGGGGCTTTCTCATTCCAAAAACCGCACCGATTACTCGGCAGCAGCTTCTTCCTTGGGCGCGTTCTTGGCTTCTTCGATGGCGGCAGCCTTGGCAGCGCGATCTTCAGCGCGCTGGGTGGCCTTCTCGCCCGGCTTGGCCTTGTTGGGGTTGTTGCGCGCATCGCGCTTCACCAGGCCCGCGGCGTCGAGGAAACGCAGCACGCGGTCGGTCGGCTGGGCGCCAACCGAAACCCAGTGCTTGGCGCGTTCGGTGTCGAGCACGACGCGGTTCTCGGCATCCTTGGCCAGCAGCGGGTTGAAGGTGCCCAGCTTCTCGATGAAGCGGCCATCGCGCGGCGAACGGGCATCGGCAACGACGATATGGTAGAACGGGCGCTTCTTGGTGCCAGCGCGGGCGAGACGGAGCTTGAGGGCCATTTTGGTATCCTAGAGGTTGGTTGAAACGACTATTTCTTCTTGCCCAGGCCGGGAAGGCCGGGGAAACGGGGGGCGCCACCGCCGCCCAGGCCGGGCAGCAGCGGTGAACCGGAACTTTTGAGCAGCGCGCCGACATCGGACGGCAGCGCCTTGGGCGCGGGCAGGTCGGCCGAGGGCAGGCCCTTGAGCGCGGATGGATCGATGCCCGCCTGGCGTGCCATCTGTTCGAGCTGAGCCGGATCCATCTTGGAAAGGTCGGGCATGCCACCCAGCATATTGCCCATCTTGCCGCCGAACATGCCACCAAGGGCACCCATGCCACCCTTGCCGACCTTCTTCATCATGTCGGCCATCTGGCGGTGTTGCTTGGCCAGCTTATTGATCTCGCTGACCTCGACACCTGCGCCGGCGGCAATGCGCTTGCGGCGCGATGCATTGAGCAGGTCCGGATTGGCCCGCTCCTTCTTGGTCATCGAATTGATGATGGCGATCTGCCGATCGAACACCTTCTCGTCGACATTGGCCCCGGCCATCGCCTTCTTCAGCTGGCCGACACCGGGCATCATCGCCATCAGCCCGCCCATGCCGCCCATCTTCTTCATCTGGATGAGCTGGGCGCGCAGGTCTTCGAGGTCGAAGGAGCCCTTCTTGAGCTTCTTGGCCATCTTCTGCGCGTCTTCGGCAGAGACGTGCTCGGCGGCCTTCTCGACGAGCGAAACGATGTCGCCCATGCCCAGGATACGGTCGGCAATGCGGCTGGGATGGAAATCCTCGAGCGCATCCATCTTTTCACCGACGCCGATCAGCTTGATCGGCTTGCCGGTCGCGGCGCGCATGGACAGCGCGGCGCCGCCACGGCCATCGCCATCGACGCGGGTCATCACGATGCCGGTGACATCGAGGCGACTGTCGAAGCTGCGGGCGACATTGATTGCGTCCTGGCCGGTCAGTGCATCGACCACCAGGAGGATTTCATGCGGATTGGCGATCGACTTGATCTCGGCCGTTTCGGCCATCAGCTCTTCGTCGATATGGGTACGGCCGGCCGTATCCAGGATCAGCACGTCATAGCCGCCCAGGCGCCCCTCGCGCTCGGCGCGGCGCGCGATCTGGACCGGATTTTCCGAGGCGACAATCGGCAGGGTATCGACGCCAACCTGCTCGCCCAGCACCCGCAACTGCTCCATGGCCGCCGGACGGCGGGTATCGAGCGAGGCCAGCAGAACCTTTTTCTTCTGCCGGTCCTTGAGCCGTTTGGCGATCTTGGCGGTAGTTGTCGTCTTGCCCGAACCCTGCAGGCCCACCATCAGGAGGGTCACGGGCGCCTTGGCATTGAGGTCGATCGGCGAGGCCGTATCGCCGAGAACGGCAACCAGCTCGTCATGGACGATCTTGACCACCTGCTGGCCAGGCGTCACCGAGCGGGTGACCTCGGCGCCGACGGCGCGCTCCTTGACCTGCTCGACAAAGGCCCGAACCACTTCGAGCGACACGTCGGCTTCGATCAGCGCGCGGCGAATTTCGCGCATCGCTGCATCGACGTCGGCCGCATTGAGCGCGCCGCGACCGCGGAGTCCGTCGAAGATTTTGCCAAGCCGGTCTGAAAGGCTCTCGAACATTTCTGGTCCTTCTCTGCGGGAAATCCCACGAGACATAGGATCCATCAGTCCAAACGCCAAACCCACCCGCGGGCGCAACGCGCTGGCGGATGGTGGCCTCCGGGATCGGTTTATACCACGAGGGGTCCCGGTCGGCTGGTCAGGAACAAGGCCTGATGAATGCGCGCGGTGTATGGGAAACCGTCGATGGAGTCAAGGAAAGCTGGGCTGATCGTCCAGGCGATCAGGCAGGGGGGACAAGACTGCCCCGGATCAGCGTCACCCTGCCATGCGCCGGCAGGAGGTCGGCGTGAAACCCTGCTGCCTTGAGCCGATCCAGTGATTTGCCCAGGAAGGCATGCCCCTTGCTGGTGTCGGGCGGTGGGTCGAAGGCGAGCACAATGCGGCCACCGGGCTTGAGCAGCGCCTTGAGCATGGCCGGCCAGCGGGTCCCGAGGCGCAGGTTGAGATCGAGGTTGATGGCAAAGATGGCGTCGAAGGTCTCGCCGGCGAAATCGGCATCTTCCAGGGCCTCGGCGCGCAACCGCAACCTGCCCTGGGCCAAGGCGTCGGGAGCGGCAGCGGCGACCATGCCGACCATCTTGTGCGAGCGGTCGAGCGCGGTGATCGTGCCCGTCGTCAGCTCGTCGAGCACCAGCCGTACCGCCACGCCGTGGCCGCAGCCGATTTCCAGCACGGATTCGTCGCCCTTGAGGGCGAGGGCCGAGACGGCCGCTTTATGTCTTGGGGCAATCGCCATCATTGACCTCATGGCAGCCAGCGCGACCCGCTACTGGCAATTTTGCGTCACTTCCGCCATATAGAGCCCGACACCACCCAATGGGCGAGGCGGATTGTGAGCGGCGTGCCGTTTCTCAAGATGAACGGGCTGGGCAACCAGATCATCGTGGCCGATATGCGCGGCCGCGCCGACCGCGTCACACCCGCGGCGGCCATTGCCATCAACGCCACCGATGGCACCAAGTTCGACCAGATCATGGCCATCCATGACAGCCGCACGCCCGGCACCGCCAACTATATCGAGATCATCAACTCCGATGGCTCGCTGGCGCAGGCCTGCGGCAATGGCATGCGCTGCGTCGTCCAGGTGCTGACCTCGGAGCAGGGACGGCAGGCTTTCACCTTCGAAACCATGGCCGGGATTCTCTTCGGCGAGCAGCGCGACGATGGCCTCTTCACCGTCGACATGGGCACGCCCAAATTCGCCTGGTATGACATTCCTCTCGCCGAGGAATTTGCCGATACGCGCAAGATCGAGCTGCAGATCGGGCCGATCGACGCACCGGTGCTGCATTCGCCTTCGGTTGCTTCGATGGGCAATCCGCACGCGACCTTCTGGGTCAACCAGGACGTGTGGTCCTATGCGCTCGATCGCTTCGGACCGATGCTGGAAAACCACCCGATTTTCCCCGAGCGCGCCAACATCTCGATCGCCCAGGTCGTGGCGCAAGACAAGATCATCCTGCGCACCTGGGAGCGGGGCGCCGGCCTCACCGAGGCCTGCGGCACTGCCGCCTGCGCTGCCGTGGTCAATGGCGCGCGCACGCGCCGCACCGCCCGGGCCGCGACCGTCACCCTGCCGGGCGGCGATCTCTTCGTCCAATGGCGCGACGACGACCACGTGGTCATGACCGGTCCGGCCGAACTCGAATGGACCGGTACGCTGGATCCCGCCACCGGCGCCTGGACCCGCGCCGAGGCCGCGGCCTGATGGCCGTCCAGACGCTGACATTCGGCTGCCGGCTCAACGCCTATGAAGCCGAGGTGATGAAGTCGGAGGCCCAACGGGCCGGGCTCGACAATGCCGTCATCATCAACACCTGCGCGGTGACATCAGAGGCTGTGCGACAGGGCAAGCGCGCCATCCGCAAAGCCCGCCGCGACAACCCGGCCGCCCGCATCATCGTCACCGGTTGCGCCGCCCAGACCGAACCGCGCAGCTTTGGCGACATGGCGGAAGTCGACCTCGTCATCGGCAATGCCGACAAGATGAAGGCATCGAGCTACGCGCCCATGGCCTTCGGCCTGCCCCTCAACGACAAGGTGCAGGTCAACGACATCATGAGCGTGCGGGAAACTGCCGGCCACCTGATCGACGGGATGGATGGGCATACCCGCGCTTTCGTGCAGGTGCAGAATGGCTGCGACCACCGCTGCACATTCTGCATCATCCCTTTCGGCCGTGGCCCGTCGCGCTCGGTGCCGATGGGAACTGTGGTCGAGCAGATCAAGCGGCTCGTCGGCAGTGGCTGCCGCGAGGTGGTGCTGACCGGCGTCGATATCACCTCCTACGGGCCCGATCTGCCGGGCAGCCCAACCTTGGGCAAGCTGGTCCAGTCCATCCTGCGCCATGTGCCCGACCTGCCGCGATTGCGCATTTCGTCGATCGACTCGATCGAAGCCGACGAGGCGCTCTATGACGCCATCGGGTCGGACAACAGGCTGATGCCGCACCTGCATCTGTCCCTGCAATCGGGCGATGACCTGATTTTGAAGCGCATGAAGCGCCGGCATTCCCGCGACGATGCCCTGGCCATCGTGGCCAAGCTCCGCCGCCTGCGCCCCGACATCGTCCTGGGCGCCGATATCATCGCCGGCTTCCCCACCGAGGACGATGCGATGTTCGAGAACACCCTCGCCATCGTGACCGAGGCGGACCTCACCTACCTGCACGTCTTTCCCTATTCGCCGCGCCAGGGCACCCCTGCCGCCCGCATGCCGCAGGTGAGCAAGCAAGCAGCAAGAAAGCGGGCAGAAATCTTGCGGCATGCTGGCGATATGCAGGTCCAAAGGCTCATGGCCAGTCGCGTCGGCAGAATCGAAAACGTGCTCACCGAGCGCAACGGCATCGCTCGCACCGAACAGTTCCTGCCGGTCGCCATGCCGGGATCGGAACCGGGCAAACTGCTTGCCGTTCACATCACCGGCGTCGCCGCCGACGGCCTGGTGGGCGAAACAGTCCGCGAAGCGGCCTAAACGAAAGCTCCTCATGACCGACAAGAAGCCGGGATTTTTCAAGCGCCTGTTTGGTGGCGAGCAGCCGGTCCAACCGCCCGCGCCGCCCGAGACGCAGCCCGTTTCCGCGCCCGTCCCCCAGCCGGTCGGGCCCACCCCGGCGCCGCCCCCGGACATCGTTCCCGAGCCTGAACCGGCGCCGCTGCCCGGCCCGCCGGAAACCACCCCCGATTATGTCGAGGACATCGAGGCGCAACGGGCCGTGCCGGAGCCCGAGGCGACCGCCTTTGTCCCGCTCGATCCGCCTGCCGTGGTCGAAGTGCCGGTCGAAACGCCGCGCCAGGGCTGGTTCGCGCGCCTGGCCACCGGCCTCAAGCGATCGTCCGACCAGCTCACCGGGTCGATCACCTCGGTCTTCACCAAGCGCAAGCTCGACGCGGCCACGCTCGACGAGCTGGAAGACGTCCTGATCCAGGCCGACCTGGGTCTGGAAACCGCCACCGCCATCACCGAAACGCTGCGCCGCGACCGTTTTGATCGCGACGTATCGGGCGAAGACGTGCGCGCCGTCCTGGCCAGCGAGGTCGAAAAGGTGCTTGGACCGGTAGCGCGGCCGCTGGTCATCGACAGCACGCGAAAGCCCTTTGTCATCCTGATGATCGGGGTCAACGGTTCGGGCAAGACCACCACGATCGGCAAGCTGGCGCAGAAGTTCGCCGCCGAGGGCAAGTCCGTGATGCTGGCGGCCGGCGATACCTTCCGCGCGGCCGCGATCGAACAGCTGCAGGTCTGGGGCCAGCGCACCAATGCCCCGGTCATCAGCCGCCCTGCGGGCGCCGACGCCTCGGGCCTTGCCTTCGACGCGGTGACCGAGGCCCGCGCCCAGGGTCGCGATGTCTTGATCATCGACACGGCCGGCCGTCTGCAAAACCGCGACGAGCTGATGAACGAGCTCGAAAAGGTCATCCGCGTCATCAAGAAGGTCGAGCCGTCCGCGCCCCATGCCACCCTGCTGACGCTCGACGCCACGACCGGGCAGAACGCATTGCGCCAGGTGGAGATCTTCGGCCAGCGCGCCGGCGTGACGGGCCTGGTGATGACCAAGCTCGACGGCACGGCGCGCGGCGGCATTCTCGTCGCCATTGCCCGGCGCTTTGGCCTGCCGGTACATTTCATCGGCGTCGGCGAAGGCGTGGGCGATCTCGAACCGTTTACCGCCAGCGACTTTGCCCGGGCCATCGCCGGCACCGACTAGCCCCAATCTGACCATGGTTGCGGCCTATCTCGGCCTTGCATGCCGGGGCGCTTGCGCTCACATTGCCCTCACTGCGTTCGAGATTTGCCGATGACCCAAAAAGCCGAAGCCGAGATCAACTGGGATGAACTGCGCCCGCAGCTGATCAAGATGGCGCTCGAACTGGGTCCGCTGGTGGTCTTCTTCATCGCCAATGCGCGGGCGGACATCTTCGTGGCGACAGCCTGGTTCATGGGCGCCATGACGCTCTCGCTGGCCTTGTCCTGGCTGATCTTGCGCAAGATCGCCATCATGCCGCTGGTTACGGGCGTGGTGGTGCTGGTGTTTGGCGGCCTGACCCTGTGGCTGCAGGACGATACCTTCATCAAGATCAAGCCCACCATCACCAACACGCTTTTCGCCTCGGTGCTGCTGGGCGGCCTGCTGTTTGGCCACTCGCTGCTCAAATACGTGTTCGGCGACGTCTACAAGCTCCGGCCCGAGGGGTGGAGCAAGCTCACGCTCAACTGGGGCCTGTTCTTCGTCGCGCTCGCCATCATCAACGAAGTGCTTTGGCGCAATTTCTCGACCGATATCTGGGTCGCGTTCAAGGTCTGGGGCGTCATGCCGCTGACGGTGATCTTCTCGATCAGCCAGGTCAGCCTGCTCAACAAATATGCCCCCGCCGCCGAGCCCCACCACGTGCCGCCCATCGTGGTGGAGAGCTGAGTGTCGCCTCTCCCTCCGCGGGGAGAGGCAAACAAGATCACGCTGACGGTACGGCGCCGCCGCCGAACAGGCCGATGACCACGCCCTGGACCACCAGTACGCCCAGCAGGTGCAGGCCATCGATGATGGTCAGCGACCACTTCATCCCCTCGTAGCGGTGGTTCATGATCAGGCTGGTGACGACGAAGCCCAGCCACATATGCGCGCCGACGATTGCGCCCCCCGCCACGGTGACCTCACCCATCAGTGCCGGCGTCAGCAGCGCCAGGAAATAGGCCATGACCAGTTCGACCAAGACCGACCAGATGAACGGCGTATAGCCAACGTTGAGTTGCTCGCGGGTCTTGCCCAGCGCGTTCAGCCACTGCCTGGATAGGCCCATATACCAGGCCGCCCCGAAGGCGAAGCTGGCGACCGTGGCCAGCACGACGGCCAGCCAGTTTACGGCGAAATGCGAAATCATGATGTGTCCCCCGCGCGACTGCGCCAGGGCAGATTAGCTGTGCCTGGCTCGGCCGGGAAGGTGCCAAAACGCGGTATGGATTGGCCAGGAACGGGCCGTCAGAGGCCGCCCATCTTGCAGATGAGGTCCCATTCTGCCGGGCTGACCTTGGAGACCGACAGCCGCGAATATTTGACCAGCTCGAGTTCGGCCAGCTCCGGCGTCGCCTTGACGGTGGCCAGGGTCACCGGCTTGGGCAAGGGCCTGACCGCTTCGACATCGACGCATTGCCAGATGATCTTGCCATTTTCATTGGGCTCGGCGGTGGTATCGGGATGGGCCAGGGCCACCACCTTCATGATGCCCACGATCTCCTTGCCGATATTGGAATGGTAGAAGAAGGCCAGGTCTCCCAGCTGCATGGCCACCATGTTGTTGCGCGCCGTGTAGTTGCGCACGCCGTGCCATTGCTCGACTTCGCCACGCTTGTTCTTGGCCACCAGATCGTCGAACGAGAAAACGTCCGGTTCCGATTTCATCAGCCAATAGGCCATGGATCAGAACTCCCGGCTGGTGTGGTTGAAGGCGACCCGCCAGGGCTTCACCTCCACCGAGCCGAAAATGCCCGCCGCGATGAAGGGATCTGCCAGCAGCGTCGCCTTGGCCGCATCGATATTTTCCGCCTCGAGCACCAGCAGCGACCCCTCGGGATTGCCGTCTTCACCCATCAGGGCGCCGGCCAGCACGAGTTTGTCGCCCATGGCCTTGAGATGCTCCAGATGCACCGGCCGGGTCGCGGTACGCTGTTCGCCGGTGCCCGGCTTGTCCTTGGCGATCATCACAAAGAGCGGCATTGGTCTAGTCCTCCCGTTTCAGCGGGCGGGACATCAGGCCCGCAACCACTGTGGTAATATCGGCTTGGCCGCTGAGCACGGCCTGCACGGCAGCGATCAGCGGCGCCTCGACGTCGAGGCTTTTGGCCAGCGCGTCCGCGACCGGCGTGGTGGCCACACCTTCGGCCAGTTTGGCGCCGCCCGAAATGATCGCCTCGACCGACTGGCCGCGGCCCAGCGCCATGCCGAACTGGTAGTTGCGCGATTGCACCGACGTGCAGGTGAGCGTCAGGTCGCCCAGCCCGGCCAGGCCGGTCAGCGTCGCCGCCGAGCCGCCCATGGCCGAGACCATACGGGCCATTTCGGCAAAGGCCCGGGCGATCAGCGCCGAGCGCGCCGAGGCGCCCAGCCCCGCGCCCTCCACCGCGCCGCAGGCCAGCGCATAGACGTTCTTGAGCGCCCCGGCGATCTCGACACCGATACGGTCATCAGCGGCATAGGGGCGGAAGCTGGGTCCGGCCAGCGCCGCGGCCAGGAGGGAAGTCTGGCTGGCATCGTCGCCGGCCAGTGTCACCGCCGTCGGCCGGCCAGCCGCCACGTCCGCGGCAAAGCTCGGCCCCGACAGCACGAAGGGAATGGCATCGGGCGCCATGTCGAGCAGGATTTCGCTCTGCCGGTCCAGCGTGCCGGTTTCGAGGCCCTTGGCCGACAGCACCACGGGCTTACTCGCCAGCAGGTCAGGATCGAGCGCCGCCAGGGCCGCGCGGCTCGACTGGGCAGGCACGGCCAGGATGACGATATCGGCAGGCGCCGCCACGGTCGTGGCCGAGATGGCCCCGTGCAGCGGCTGCGTTCCAAGGGCGCGGCTGTTGGTGTGGTTCGAATTGATCTCGTCGACCTGCGCCGCATCGCGCGTCACCAGCGAGACGGCGCGGCCGGCCATGGCGCAGGCCTGCGCCAGGGCCGTGCCCCAGGCGCCGCCGCCGATGACACTGACGCTGTCAAGCCGCATCGGACCTGACCTTCATGTCGTCCAGGTCCAGCGGCCAGCGCGGGCGGGCGACGAATTCCAGTCCGTCATGCACGCCCAGCGCGAAGCGCTCGGCTCCCGCCCAGGCCACCATGGCGCCATTGTCGGTACAAAGCGCGATGGGCGGTACGATGAGCGTAGCTCCGGCCTCGGCACAGACCGCACGCAGCGCTGTGCCGATCGTCTGGTTGGCCGCGACGCCGCCGGCAACCACCAGCCGCATGTCCTGCCCCGGAAACCGGCTGGCAAACTGCTCCAGCGCCTGGCGCGAGCGCGTGGCGACGATCTCGGCCACGGCGGTCTGGAAGCTCGCGGCAATATCGGCGACGTCCTGATCGGCCAGCGGCGCCAGCGCCTCGGCCTGCAGCCGAACCGCCGTCTTGAGGCCGGAAAATGAAAAATCCATCCGCGCCTCGCGCAGCAGCGGACGTGGGAACTTGAAGCGATGGGAATCACCGGCCTTGGCAATCCGCTCGACCGCCGGCCCGCCCGGATGACCCAGGCTCAGGAGCTTGGCCACCTTGTCGAAGGCCTCGCCCAGCGCATCGTCGATCGTGGTGCCCCAGCGCTCGTAGTCGCCGACGCCGCGCACGAGCACGAACTGCGAATGTCCTCCGCTGACCAGCAGCATCAGGTAGGGAAACGGCACTCCGTCGGTCAGCCGCGCCGTCAGCGCGTGGGCTTCGAGGTGATTGATCCCGAGCAGCGGCTTGTCGAGCGCTGCAGCCAGGGCCTTGGCCGTGGTCAGTCCCACCAGCACGCCCCCGATCAGTCCAGGGCCAGCGGTGGCTGCAATGGCGTCGACTTGCGCAAGCGGAATGCCCGCTTCGCGGCAGGCCTGGGCGATGATGTGGTCGAGATAGGTCACATGCGCCCGCGCCGCCAGCTCCGGTACCACGCCGCCGAATGCCGCATGTTCGTCGAGCTGGCTGCGCACCACATTGGAACGAATAGTGCCCCTGCCGAATTCGTCGCGCACGACCAAAGCTGCCGCGGTTTCGTCGCAGCTGGTCTCTATGCCCAGGATGGTGGCTGGCGCTTGCCCGGTCACGACGAACTGGTTACTCCACGGTGGTAGCCCGCACTGCCTACTATAGGACGAAAACAGATTGCAATCGCCGACACCCTTCGCCCGGATCGGAACACGCGGCAGCCCGCTGGCCCTGGCCCAGGCGCGACTGGTGCGGCGCCTGTTGGCCCAGGCGCATGGGGTCGGCGAAGATGATATTGCCATCGAGGTGATCTCGACCGGCGGCGACCGTTCGCAGGCCAGCAATGCCAGCCTGGTCGAGTTAGGCGGCAAGGGTCTGTTCACCAAGGAAATCGACGAGGCCATGTTGGCGGGCCGGGTCGATATCGGCGTCCATTCGAGCAAGGACGTGGCCACCCGCCTGCCCGACGGCATCACGCTGGTGGCCTTTCTCGAACGCGAGGACGTGCGCGACGCCTTCATGTCGGTCAAGGTGCAGAGCCTTGATCACCTGGCCGAGGGCGCCAAGTTCGGCACCTCCTCGATCCGCCGCGCCGCGCAGGTCCTGCGGGTCCGGCCGGACCTCCAGATCGTCCCCTTCCGCGGCAATGTCGGCACGAGGCTGCAGAAGCTGCTCGACGGCGTTGCCGACGCCACCATGCTGGCCGTGGCCGGGCTCAACCGGCTGGGTGAGGGCCACCGCGCCACCGCCCTGCTCGACCCCGAAATCTTCATGCCCGCGCCGGCCCAGGGTGCCATAGGCATTGCCGTACGCAGCGACGACAGCCGCATGGCCGGGATCGTCGCAGCTCTCGACCACGCCCCGACCCACCGGGCGATAACCGCCGAGCGCGCCATGCTCGCGGTGCTCGACGGCTCCTGCCGCACGCCAGTGGGCGCGCTGACACGCCTGGATGGTCAGGCCCTTGTGCTCAAGGGGCAAATCCTCAGCCTGGATGGCAAGACCGCCTTTGATGCCGCGGCATCCGGCACCGATCCGGTATCCCTTGGCCGCCAGGTGGGCGAGGACCTGATCGCCCAGGCCGGCACGGAGTGGCTGGCCCAATGGGCGGCCGCGTCGTGAAGATGCTGGTGACACGTCCCGAGCCGGACGCCCAGGCGACGCTGGCACGGCTCGACGCGCTCGGCATCGCCGCGACGGCTGCCCCGCTCATGGTGCGCCAGACGCTCGATGCCAGCCTCCCACCCCCAGATGGCTTTACCGCCATGGTGCTGACATCGGCCAATGCCGTCCGCTCGCTGCTCGATCGCGGTGTCCTCGATCACTATCGGCACCTGCCGGTCTTCGCCGTGGGCGATCGCACGGCGCGAGAGGCCAGCGAGGCCGGGTTCGAGCGGGTCAGCAGTGCCGCCGGGGCATTCCAGGACCTGGTCAATGCCATGACCATTGCCCGCGTCCCGGGCCCGATCTTTTATCCCACCGGCAGGCACCAAAGTGCCGATCTTGCCAAGGCCCTGGCGCCGCTGGGCGTGATGGTCGTGACGGCCAAGATCTACGATATGGTCGCCGCCGATGCACTGCCCGAAGCCATTCTCGATGAGCTCGGTGACTCCATCGGAGCGGTGCTGGCCTATTCGCGCCGTTCCGCAGAAATCTTTGCCCATCTGGCCGCGAGCCTATCTCCAACGAAGCGGCGCAGCCTGGCCATGCTCTGCCTGTCCGAAGCCGTTGCCGAGCCCCTGCTGGAGGCGCGTTTCAGCCGCATAAGCCTGGCGGACCGGCCGGACGAAGACGCCATGATGACCCTCGCGCTGGCTTTTGCCCGCGAGCAAACTGGGCCATGATCGGCACCCAATAAGAGGACACCTTGCAATGGCGGATACCAAGGGCAACGATTCCAAGCCGAACGAGACCAGGACCGGCCCCGTAAAGCCGCCAGTGCTCGATCTCAAGGCCCGCGAGTCGGCCACCGACAAACCCGAGACCAAGGGTGATGCCAAGGCCGAACCCAAGCCGGAACCCAAGCCGGCTTCGGTCAAGGACGCGCCCGCGCGGACCAAGCCGCCCGAACCGGCGGCGGGTGGCTTCGGCTTTGGCGCGGCCTTGCTCGGTGGCGTACTGGGCCTGGCCGCCGCCTATGGCCTGGCCTGGTTTGGCCTCTGGCCTGCCGCGCCGGCCCCGGCACCCGCCGCCGATCCACGCGTCGCGCAATTGGCCACGGCTGTACCCGAACTCGAAACCGTGACCCAGACCACCCAGGCGGAGCTGGCGACGCTGAACCAGCGCATCGGCGCCCTCGAGACTGCGACACCAGCCGCTCCGGCAGCTGCCGCACCGGCTGCCGCCCCGGCTGATCTCAGCGGCGTCGAAACCGACCTTGCCGCACTGGCCGCGCGTGTCGATACCCTCGCCGCCACCCCTGCGCCGGCCGCCGATACCGGCGCCACCGATGCCCTGCGCACCGAGCTTGCCGCCCTCGCCACGCGACTCGACGAGGTTGCGGCGCGCCTGGGCACCGCCGAGGCTGGCCTGCGGACGCTGGACACCACCGTGAGCGAAACGACGGCGACCCTGGCCGACCAGCCCAGCGATATCGGTGCCGTGCTGCAACTGCCGCTGATCCTGTCCGGGTTTGAAACCGCCTTCGCCACCGGCCGCCCCTATGCCACCGAGCTTGGCGCCCTGCGCGCCGCCGCGCCTGACGCTTCGATCCCCACGGCCATCGCCAACAAGGCGGAAACCGGCCTCACCCGGCCCGATCTGATTGCCAGCCGCTTCGCCGCGGTGCTGCCGGCCATGCTTGCCGGCCGACCGGTGGCCGAGGATGCGTCCTGGCAGGATGGCGCCCTCGACTGGTTCCGCTCGGCCATCGCCCTGCGCCCGACCGGGGAGATCGAGGGCGACACGCCAGAAGCCGTCATGTCGCGACTCGAAGGCGCCATTGCGCGGCGAGACTTCCTGACCGCCGAGACCTTGTTGGCAAGCCTGCCCGCGCCCATGCTTGCGGCCGGCGAAGATGTGCCCGCGCTGGTTGCCGAGCAGGCCGAGGCCGCCCGCTTCCTCGATGAGTTGCGCGCCAGCGCCCTCTCCGGCGAGGTCGCGCAATGATCCGCCTCGCCTCCTGGATCACCGGCAGCCTCGTCATCGCCGCGCTTGCCGCCTGGCTGATCTCGCTGCCCGGTACGCTCAAGCTCACGGTCGCCAACTACACCATGGAGCCGCGGCTTGGCGCTGCGGTCTTCTTGTTCATCCTGGTCGCCATCGTCGTCATCGCCCTCTGGGCCATCGTCCGGCGCATTCTTTCGGCGCCGCGCAACATGGCGCGGCGCAGCCGGGAGCGCCGTCGCGAACAGGGCGTTGAAGCGCTGTCCGATGCCATCGTGGCGCTGCAGGCCGGCGATCCGGCCCGCGCCCGCCTGCTGGCGCGCGAAGCCCAGGCCCGGCTGCCATCAAATGCCGCGGCCCGCCTGCTGGAGGCCCGTGCCGACCTCGCCCTGGGCGACATGCCGGCCGCCCGCGAGCACTACCGCGCCCTCATCGCCAGCGAAAAGACCGCCGTCGCAGCGCTGACCGGGCTCTATGACCAGGCGCGCGCCCAACACCGGCCCGAAGCCGCCCTCACCTTTGCGCGCAAGGCGCTGGCGCTGGCGCCCCAAAGCGGCTGGGCCGCCGACGCCGTGTTCGACGACCTGACGCGACGCGGGCAGTGGGCCGAGGCTGTGGCCATGGTCAATGCCGAGCAGGCCAATAGCCGCGAGGAACGGGCCCGCAAGCGGCGCCGCCAGGCGGTGATCGAGACCGCCCGGGCCCGCGAGGCCGAAACCAGCGATCCGCTGGCCGCACTCGACCACGCCACCACCGCGCTCAAGCTCCTCCCCGACTTCGTACCCGCCGCGCTGATCGCGGCTCGCATCCACATCAACCGTGGCGAAGCCCGCAAGGCCATGAGCCTGTTGCGTCGCATCTGGCGCGCCACGGGCCACCCCGATATCGCCGCGCTTTATGCGCATGCCCAGCCCGGCGCCTCGGCCATAGAGCGGCTGAAGCGGATGGGCGAAATCATCGAAACGCCGCCGCCGCATCGGGCCGCCGGGATGGCCCTGGCGCGATCGGCCATCGACGCCTATGACTGGCCGCTGGCGCGCAGCGCGCTGGCGCCCTTTGCCGGCCCCGATGCGACCCAGGGCGTCGCCAGCCTGATGGCCGAAATCGAGGAAGGCCAGAGCGGGGACCAGGGCAAGGCCCGCGAATGGCTGGCCCGTGCCGTGCGCGCGCCGCGCGACCCGGCCTGGACCGCCGATGGCCTGGTCAGCGACGAATGGGAACCGATGTCGCCGGTATCAGGCAAACTCGATGCCTTCGAGTGGAAAGTGCCGGTCACCATAGCGGCGCGCAGCCAGGCCGAACCGACCGTCCCGCAATTGCCGGCGGAAGCCCCCTTGCCTCTTGCACCGGCCGCCAACCCAACGTAAAAGGCCACCCGTTGCCGCTTTAGCTCAGTTGGTAGAGCACATCATTCGTAATGATGGGGTCACGTGTTCGAGTCACGTAAGCGGCACCATTCCCCCTTTATCGTCACTCCCTTCGGGCGCGCGGGTCACATCTTGTAGCGCTTGGGCGGTATGACCGTGTCGTGGTTGAGATGCACGATCAGTTCGGGGATGTCGCGCGCCGGCAGCGGACGGCTGAACAGGTAGCCCTGCACCTGCTGGATCTGCGTCTTGGCCAGCAGCAGGTCGAACTGTCCTGAGGTCTCAACGCCTTCCGCCACCACCGTCAGGTCCAGGTCCCGACCCAGGCTCGCCACATTGGTCAGCAGGCGCAGCGAACGCTCGTTGGCTTCGATATCCTGCACGAAGGAACGGTCGATCTTGAGCTTGGAGAACGGCAGGGCCGAGAGATAGCTGAGCGAGGAATAGCCGGTGCCGAAATCGTCCAGGGCGATTTCAACCCCTTTTGCCGCGAGCGCCTCCAGCACCGACTTGGCAATCTCGGGCTCTTCGATCAATGCCGTTTCGGTCACTTCGATCTCAAGCCTGGTCGGTGGCAGGCCGGCGGCGCTCAAGGCGGCATCCACCACCTTTTCGACATCCATGCCGCGGAAGTCGCGCGTCGAGACATTGACCGCGACGCCGACCTCGCCCGGCCAGCTGCGGCATTGGCTGATGGCTTCGGCGATCACCCATGCGGTGATGTCGGATATGAGGCCCGTTTCTTCGGCCAGCGGGATAAAGACGGAGGGCGCGATCATCCCCAGTTCGGGATGGTTCCAGCGCGCCAGGGCCTCGCAGGCCACCACCTTGCGCGTGGCCACGTCCAGCAGCGGCTGGAAGGCCAGGGTCAGCCCGCCCTCCTGAATTGCCAGCCGCAGGTCGGCCTTGAGGCGCTGCTTATAGTGATAGTCGATGTCCATCTGGGCATGAAAGACGTGGCTTTTGGCCTTGCCGTCGCCCTTGGCCGAGTAGAGCGCCAGATCCGCCTTGGTCATCAGGTCATCCACCAGATCAATGGGGTTGGCGCTGATGACCAGACCGATGCTGACATTGACCTGGAGATTGAGTCCTTCGAGCAGGAACGGCGCCTGGAACGCCTCGAGCAGCGGCTGGGCATCCGCTTCGGCGGCGAAGCGATCGACATTGCGCCGATAGGCCACAAATTCATCGCCACCCAGGCGGGCGAGAACGGCATCCTCGGGCAGCGCCTTGCGCAGCCGGCGCGCCACCTGCATCAGCAACTCGTCGCCCACCAGGTGTCCAAAGCTGTCATTGACGTGCTTGAAGTCGTCGACGTCGATGATCATCAACGATACGACACGCCCACCGTCGCTCCGCTCGGCACGCCGCTGATCGAGATCCTCGCTGGTCAGTTCGCCGAAATAGGTCCTGTTGGGCAGGCCGGTCAGCACGTCATGGCGCGCCATGTAGCTGATGCGCTCCTCGGTGGCGACGCGGTCGCTGATATCCTCGAACAGCAGGACGCTGCGGCCCTGCCGTGTACTGACGGTGACCTCGAAGTAGCGGGCATTGGCCAGGCACAGCAGCACCTTGCCCGACTGGCCCTGCCCGACGATATTGAGCAAGCGGCCGGTCGCGGTGCGCGGTACGCCCCGCTGCGCCATGGTTTCGAGTACGCCCTGCAACGGCAAGCCGACGAGCGGCCCAACGCCGATCGCCGCGAACAGCCGCTCGGCGCGATCATTGACCACCGAAATCGTGCCATGCTCGTCGAGCAGGCACAGACCATGTTCGAGCGTCGCCATGGCCATGTCGAGTTCGGCCGCCAGCCGCGAGGCCTCCACCCGGCCATGCACGGCACTGAGCAGGATGGTGCGCACATTGGCGGCGAGCCGGCGGAAACTGGTGAGAATGAGTCCCACCAGCGCCGCCAGGATCACGTGATAGACATCGCCATGCAGGGCAACGCCGACCGATAGCGGCACGATGATCAGCAGCATCTGGATCGCCACCAGCCTGTCGAGGCCGAAATTGCGCGCGACCACGCCCACCATGATGGCAATCGAGATCGACACGCTGGCCAGCTCGGCAAAGGAGTCCTTGACCACCGCCATGGAAATCAGGCACCAGGCGCCATAGGTCGCCGCCAGAAAGCCGCCATGGATCAGGGCGCGCGTTTCCCACACCTCGGCGGGCGCGGCGTTTTCGTCCTGCCCCGTCGCGCGCCAGAATGCCCGCATGTTGGCATAGCGCGCCAGGCCGATGACGACAAAGGCCAATGTCACCAGATAGAGCGCAAGCGAGCCTGTCCTGTAGGCCGTCAGCCAGGCTGCAGCGGCGCTTGCCACCGAGCCGGCCAGCGACGTGCGGGGGTCGCCATAGACCGAGCGGAGCACGGACGCATAGTCATGCGATGGCATGGTTTTTCGCGCTGAGGTAAACACGGATTCTCTCTGGTTGGCCGATACACAAGCCACCCAAAGGCCTTAAGAACGCCTTGCCACTTCTCCTCCCGTCAGGAAAATTGCGGAGCGCAGGGTGAATGTCTCTTTAATGGATTGATAGGCATTGTCGGCGGTGTGCCCGCTAGAGCGCGACCTGCGCCACCTTGAGCGCGGCAATGGCATCGGCCGGCGTCATCGCCGCATCGTTCCAGAAGGCATTGGCGACCGCCCACACCGCGGCGATCCAGGCCGGGGAGGCGGTCAGGTGCGGTGTCGGCAGTGCGAAATCGGCCCGCTCCAGGGCGCCCAACGCCATTTTCGAACAGCTGTCGATTTCGCCGCGCGCGTCGAGCCGGACCGGGGTCGACCCCTTGGCGGCAGCAAAGCGGGCTTGCACGACCGGATCGAGCACCACATCGGCAAAGGCGCGCTCCGCCGATTCCATGTCCGGCGACGTCCCGCCCAGCAGACCCCAGCTATCGACCGTGACCGGAACATGGACGGCGCCGGGCACGAAGCGGCAGCCGAAGTCATCGATGTCGTTCTTGCCGGCGGCCCGCCATTCGCCTTTCATCCAGTCGCCCTGTAGCTGCAGCAGCGCCTGGCCGTTGATCACCATATTGGTGGCCATGTTCCAGTCGCGGTTCACCGCCTCGGCATCGGCTTCCTGCTGGAAGCGCCGCAGCCAGTCAAACACCTCCAGCAGACTGGCATCGTAAAGCACCTGCGGATCGGGGGTTTGCCCATAGAGCCCCTCATAGACCCCTGGCGCGCCCAGGCTGGCCACCAGGGCATGGGTCAGGTAGCCCACCTGCCAGGGCTGCGCACCCACGGCAATGGGTTGAAAGCCGGCGGCACGCACCGCGGCGAAATCGGCCCACATATCCTCGAGCGAGTTCCAGCGCTCCGGGTCGATGCCCGCGGCCTGGGCGACGCGGCGATTGTAGTAGAGCATGGCATCGGTGTGGATGGTCGCCGGAATCTTGACGATGGCGCCATCGATGGTGATGGCGTCGCGTACCACCTGCGGCAGCTGGGCCAGCACGCCATTGCCGGCGAACTGATCCTCCAGATGCAGGACCTTTCCCTCCCGCTCGAGCGCCCGGTAGATTTCCGGCTGCATCTGCAGGAATGCATTGGGCGAGGTGCCGCCTTCGATCAGCTGCACCACGTCGAAATTGCCATTGGCATCGTGCGGGATGGCCAACGGCATCCAGCGGTGTCCATGCGCCTCCAGCTCGTCGCGCAGCACGTTGAGCGCGGAGAGTTCAGCCGGCGACGCCCAGTTGTGATAGATCACGAGATCGGCCGCCCGGGCGGGGACGCTCAGAGCAATGGCGCAGGCTAGCCCAGTCAGCCGTCGGATCCAAACCACGCGCATGCCTCTCCCGCTCGCGAACCGATGGGGCAGGTGGCCGTTCCGGCCTTGTTTGCCATAGCAATTCGAGCCTGTTGAAGGCTGCGACCAAACTGCTTGCAAAGGCGTTAAGATCGGCCGTGACGCTGTATTGCGGTGTCACCGGCCAGGGCGCGAAAGGTGAACCATGGTTGAAAAGCTGAGCGACGGCCAACGCGAGACGGCGCTGCGCGGTCTGGATGGCTGGGTTTATGACGCCACGAGCGGCGCCATTGCCCGGGCCTTCAAGTTCAAGGATTTTTCCGAAGCCTTTGCTTTCATGACCCGGGTTGCGCTGGCGGCCGAGAAGGCTGGCCATCATCCCGATTGGTCCAACACCTACAACAGCGTGACCATAAGCCTGTCCACCCACGACGCCGGCGGACTCAGCGCCAGGGACATCGCACTGGCCCAGGCGATCGACAAGCTACTCGCCTAGTGGAAATTGCGCCCGCCCGGCAGCGCCGCATAAGCCTGCCGCCGCGCACGTTCGATTTCGCGAAGGGCGTCGCGATTGCGGCTGTCACTGGCGGGTGGTCCCGACTTGCCTTCGTCGGCCCGCGCAACAACGCTGTCGCCAATATCCAGGCCATGCGACAGATCAAGCAGATGTGGCGTCAGATCGACCATGTCTTCGGCAATGACGTGGATGACCAGGCCCTCCCGCTGCACTTTGCCCCGCACGGCGAGCATGCGGCTCGACAGAAGCGTCTTGCGCAACTGGTCATTCTCGAAAAGCTTCGGCCAGACCACAAGATTGGCAACCCCGGTCTCATCTTCGAGTGTCACGAAGATCACCCCGCTTGCCGTTCCGGGCCGCTGGCGCACCAGTACCAGTCCGGCGACTTCGATACGCACATCTGGTGGCACCATGGCGAGATTTACCGCTCGCGTGGTGCCCCGCTCATCCAGCATCGGTCGCAGGAACTGCACAGGGTGGCCCTTGAGCGATAGCGACAGCGTGGCATAGTCGTGGATAACCTCCTCTCCCGGAGACATCAGCGGCAGGTTGGCTGGCTGGTCCATTTGCGTTTCCACCGCACCGGAGGCCCGAAACAGCGGCAAAGTATCGGCTCCATAGGTGCCAACCAGCCCGCGCACCGCCCAGAGAGCTTCTCGTCTGTTGAGCTTGAAGCACTCTAAAAAGGCATCCGCCCGGGCCAGCTTTTCAAGGCTGGCGATGGGCACGCCAGTCCGGAGCCAGACATCGCGAATAGACTCGAAGCGTCCCTTGATACGTTCTTCGACGATGCGATCAATATCCTTGCTTGCAAGGCCTTCAACCTGTCGCAGTCCGAGGCGGATGGCCTTCGTGGAGCGGATGTCTGCCTTCATCATGCTATGACGCGACCAGATATGTTCCACGACTGCCCACCCGTCTTCCTCAAGGGAAGAATCGTTGTTGGAGGTGTTGATATCGGGCGGGCGGACTTCGACGCCGTGCTCGATTGCGTCCCGCACAAGCTGGCTGGGCGCATAAAAGCCCATGGGCTGCGAATTGAGCAAGGCGCAAAGGAAAACATCCGGATAATGGCATTTCAGCCAGCACGAGGCATAGACCAGCAAGGCAAATGACGCGGCATGGCTTTCTGGAAAACCATATTCGGCAAATCCTTCGATCTGTGAGAAGCAGCGCCTTGCAAATTCCTCGCTATATTGCCTGTCGGGATTGTTCATCATCCCTTGGATGAACTTGTCCTTGAAGATGCCGATCTTGCCCGTGCGGCGCCAGGCGGCCATGGCACGACGCAGTTGATCGGCCTCCCCAGCCGTGAAACCCGCCCCCTTGATGGCCATCTGCATCGCTTGCTCCTGGAACAGGGGGATACCGAGGGTCTTTTTGAGGACCTGATCCAGTGGATCTGCGGGATCCGGTGTCCAGACCTCCTTACCCTCGCGCCGCTTGAGATAGGGATGAACCATGCCCCCCTGGATCGGCCCCGGGCGCACGATGGCCACTTCGATGACCAGATCATAAAACTCCTTTGGCTTGAGGCGTGGCAGCATGGTCATCTGCGCCCGGCTTTCGATCTGAAACACGCCGATCGTATCCGCCCTGTGGGTCATTTCATAAACGGGCACCGCACGTTGCGGGTGCCGGTATTCCTCGTTCTGCAGCTCGGCCAGCTCGACCTTTCGACCGTAGTGCTTTTCAAGCAGGCCGAAAGCGCGCTGCAGGCAGGTCAGCATGCCCAGCGCCAAGATATCAACCTTGAGAATCTTCAAGGCGTCGATGTCATCCTTGTTCCATTCGATGATGGTACGGCTGTCCATGGCCGACTTGCTGATCGGCACCAGGCTTTCAAGACTATCGCGCGTGATGACAAAGCCACCCACATGCTGGGACAGGTGGCGCGGAAAGCCGCGCAACACCTTCACCACTTCGAACATTTGCGCCAGCACGGCATCATCGGGGTTCAGGCCCAGGGTCTTGACCTTGGCCAGATCGAGTTTCGACCCCCAGCCCCAATGCAGCTGGTTGAAGGCAGCGACCGTGTCATCCGAGACACCGAAGACCTTGGCTGCTTCCCTTATGGCGCTTTTCGATCGATAGGAAATGACATTGGCCGTCAGGCCAGTGCGCTTGCCACCATATTTCTTGTAGACGTACTGCATCACCTCCTCGCGCCGCTCGTGCTCGAAATCCACGTCTATGTCGGGAGGCTCGTCCCGTTCGGTAGAGATGAAGCGGCCAAAGACGAGCGTCGCCTTCCGAGGATCGACTTCGGTTATTTCCAGGCAATAGCAGACCGTGGAATTGGCGGCCGAACCGCGCCCCTGGCAGAGAATGCCAAGGTCGTATCTGGCGTAGCGCACGATATCCTGAACCGTCAGAAAATAGGCGGCATAGCCTTTTTTATCGATGAGCCTGAGTTCGTTGTGGATCTGCTCTTCCGTGCCGGGGGGCAAGCCTTCGGGAAAGCGCTTTCTGGCGCCGTCCCAAGTCAATCGTTCCAGCGTTTGCTGGGCCGTTTCGCCATTGCCTATGGTTTCTTCTGGGTAGTTGTATTCAAGGTCGCTGAGTGCGAACCCGATCTGCCCGATGAACCTCTGCGTCTCCAGAATGGCCTGAGGGTGATCGGAGAAAAGGCGAGCCATTTCCTCGGGCAGCTTTAGGTGCCGCTCCGCATTGGCCGACAGCAGCCAACCGGCCTCATCGAGCGTCTTATGCTCACGGATGCAGGTCACGACGTCAGCAATGATGCGCCGATCAGGCTCGTGATAGAGCACGTCATTGCTGGCAATCATGCTGGCCTGATATTGCCTCGAGAGCGCTGCTACACGATTGAGCCTGGCGCGATCATCGCCATCAAAACGCGGCGTACCGGCAACCCAGACCCGCTTTGGCGCTGCCTGGCTCAACTGCGCCAATGTCCTTTCGGTCAGCGCCCAGTCGGTTTCATCCGGCAACAGAATGAACAATTGGCCCTGGGCAAAATTCTCCTGCGGGCCCTGCTCCTCGGGAGCCGGATTGCCTGATCCGAACAGGTCGGCGAACAGGAGAACTGGTTTGCCCTTTTCACCGCGCTGATTGCCAACGGTCAGCAGCTTGCACAAGCGCCCATAGGCGAGCCGATCACGGGGATAGGCAATTATATCAGGCGTCCCGTCGGCAAAGCAAAGCCGTACGCCGACCAGATAGCGAAAATGCTCCGGACGATCATCGTGGTCACGCGCAGCCACATAGCCGCGAACCACGCCGGCAAAACTGTTGCGGTCGCAAAGCCCGAAAGCGGTCATGCCCAGATAGATGGCAGCCGAAACGAGCTCCTCCGGATGAGAAGCGCCGCGCAGGAAAGAAAAATTGCTGGTTCCGATCAGCTCTGCATAGGCGGGTACCGATTTGGGTGGAGCCAGCCTGGCCGGGCTCCTGGGCAGTTCGACCACATTGCTCATGCAAAAAAGCCCTGCAGATACCAGGTTGGCATGCGAGGACCGCCGTAAAATCCCAGGCGGAAGACCCAAAAACGGCGTCCTTCCTCGTCTTCAACCCGGTAATAGTCTCGGGTCTGCGCCTCGGCTTCGTGAACGGGCAAGTCAGGCATATAGGGGGCAATGCCGGGCTTTTCGGCTTGTGAGGGATCCTCGGGTTCTGATGGAGGCACAAGCAGAAGCCGTTCTTCCTTTCGCCACCATTCTGCACCCAGCCGCTCCGGACCGGCGCCCCTCACCAGCCGGTAGGATTGACGACGCCAGATCATGGACGCCGGTAGGCCATCGGGAACTTCGGCACTGATCAATACCGGTTCGGGCGCCGGCAGGAGACGCAGTGGCCGGTTGAGGCCTGGCTGGGGTAACGTAGCGATTTCGGCCATTGCCTGGCTGGGCACCAGCCTGGCTGCTCGTTCGGGGAGGTGACTGGCTATCAACTGTGTGCGCAACACAGCCATCGCACCCAGGCGACTCGCCATGCGATCATTGAGCTGGGCGAGGTCCTCGGTTCCGTCTTCCGCACTGAATACGCCGAGCTGGTTCGGCTCGAGTGTGTCCAGAGAACTGGCGGCCAACCGGATCATGTCGATGCCGAAACCGGCGTCGTATTCTCCCTGGAGCCGCTCTGACCTGTGCTCGAATAGCTGGCAAATATGCTGCGGGTTTCGCGTAACGCGGGCGGAATTGACCGAGAGCGTCATAACCTTGTGGTCGACACGATACAGAAACAGGTGAAAGGCTTGTGCCCCCTGCCCTGTGGCTTCCAGTTGATGAGCAAGCCTGATGGCAAGATCGTGGGCACAGGCCAGCACATCGTCCATCAACCCGATCGGCTCGGCGAAGCGCCGCTCGACATGCTGCTCGGCGAGCGGCAAACGAGGCGTCATTCGTTCTTCGATTAAGCCATAGGCCTGATCGATCCGGGTCAGTAGGGATTGGCCAAACCTGGCCTGTAACGGCTTGCGCGGGCGCTGTCGTAATTGCCCTATTGTTGTAAGGCCCATCTGCGTGAGTGACGCAATCTGAGCCTCACTCAGCCGCAATGCCGCAACTGGCAAGGCATCGACAAGCCCGGCCAGGGCCTCGTCCTCGACCACCTGGCTTCGAGCAAAATGGCTGATGCCCCAGGCCGCCCCTATGGTGGGAGCGATAGCACCCGCCACCGTATAACCCAGCATGCGCAATCTTGTGAGCAACTCGCGCAGCATGGCACGCTCGTCACCAAACAGATGGGCAACCCCGGTAATGTCGAGCACCAGGTCACCGAAGCGGCTGATATCCTCCATGACGGCGACAAGGGGACTGGCATTGGAATGCCAGTCCGCGAAATCGGCAAAGCCGGCTTCCAGCAGCGGGCGGTTCATTTCCTGCACGACCAGACTGGGCACCAATGCTCGCGCATCGGCTACGCTTTGTCCCATCCTAATGCCAGCCCGTCCGGCTTCGCTGTCGAGGGCCGAAATTCTCAGCCCGCCTTTGATTCTTTCGTAAAGCGCCAATGGCGAAGCTAGACCGCGATCAACCCGCTTGAGGTAGTCGGTCGGCCAGGTTGGAAGAAACAGCACCAGAAAGCGTCGTCGACTGGCGGGGGTGATCGTCGTTGCGAGGAGTGAAGCTTGAAATTCCATTTTCGGTCCATCCCAACACCCATTCGGCGTGCTGTCTGACGAGAGATCCCCGCTCGAGCCGGACATGCCAGCGCAGCCCGCCAGGCGCCCTTTCGTCATATTTCTTCCGCTCGCTTCGACTCGGCAGCAGATGCCATCGCAAATGCGCTGCACTTGCCTCTCGCCATTGCCCGTAGCGCAGGAGAAACATCGAGCTCCCCGCTTCTGCCGCCCGCAGGCTGAGACGCCGGCTCGACGTGAAATCGAGCAGCTTCTGCCGGCTGGAAATATCGGCAACAACGCCTGCCACCGCCCGGCAGGCCAACGCCTCTTCTGCCGCCCAGAGCAGTTCGGCAGCGCTCCCCGGACGCACCATGACCAGTGCAGCAGGATCAAGGCCGAAGTGGATCAGCCCGGGACCATAGGGCATGCCAAGTTTCTGGGCCTCGGCAGCCAACTGGATATAGACGATGGCAACGCGCCGCGAAGTCAGCAATCCCCGAGCCTGCGCCAAGGCAAAACCAAGGCTTGCCCCCGCATTGCGAAGATCATCGGTGAACACTTCCTGCAACAATCCGCCCGCCAGATTGGGGAACTGCCCTTCCTGGGTTTCAACCCGGGCCCGCGCCTCGGCCAGAGCCGGCTTGCGTTCGATATCGGCAATGGTCTCCCGCAGCGCGCGGAGGCGCTGTTGCTGGTCGGGCGAAGACATCGCGCCAATCCCCAAGTGAACAAAACAGGAACATTTAGACTCCGAATCTTTCCAGAGTCGAGTCCCTTTTCATCACCCAATCGGATCGAGTGTGGCCCTGCCGCATCAAGCCTGCCCAAGAGCGCCTGGCAGCCGAACTGACCCATTGAGGAAATCTACCGGACTGTTAACTCTGGTTTGCCTGCCTCCCGGCGTGCAAACCCTTTTCGCTGATCCTGCCACTCCCCGGAGGCTTGCCGCCATGTTCGAGGCCATTACCCGCCTGTTCAACAAGCCGGAAACGGCGCTGGCCAGCAACGACCCCAAGCTGTCCGTCGCAGTCCTGCTCGTGCATCTGGCCGCTGTCGACGGGCAGATGAAGGACGAGGAGCGCAGCGCCATCAAGGGCGCCCTGATCGATCACTATGACATGGACGAAGCGTCCGTGGACAAGCTGATCAAGGAGGCCGCCCTGCGCGATGCCGAAGCGGTCGACTTCTTCCGCTTTACCCAATCCATCACCCAGCTCGACATGGAAGACCGCATCGAGATCATCCGCATGATGTGGATGGTGGTCTTTGCCGACAAGAAGAACCACGAGCTGGAAGACAACATGGTTTGGCGCATCGCCGAGCTGATCGGCGTCTCCTCGCGCGACCGCACGATCCTCCGCAACCAAGTCAGCAAGGCCGAAAAGGCTTGAGAACGCCTGATCAATAGGCCTCGAACTTGCCGATGATCTCCACCTCGTCGCTGGCGCAGTCGAAGTCACCCGACGCATCGGCCGCCTGGCGCGCCAGTTCATTGGCATCCTTGTTGGCCAGCGCATCGATATAAGCGACGTGGCAGCTATTGCCTTCGACGAGCTGCGTCACGACCAGCACCTGCCCTTTGTCCTCACCGGTTTCGGGATCGGCCGTAAAGTAGCGCACGATGGTGGCGATGGGCATCCAGCGTCCCGAATCGTTGCTGAGACGCCATTCGAGCTTCCCACCCAGATGGTTGAACGGCGGCAGCGTCTGGCCATCGGCCATCTTGGCCCCGAAGCCATAGATCAGCGAAAAGCGCAGGTCGCCCTCGGTCACCATCAGCGGATAGCCCTTATAGCCCGGGCAGGACCAGCTGGCGCCGAAATCGTCGGCCTCGAGCACCAGGCATTCGTCGAGGTCGATATCGGTATAGGCGCTGTTGAAGCCGGCATAGGCGGGGCCGGCCAGCGCGGCAACGGCAAGAGTGGCGGCGAGGAGCTGTTTCATCGGAGTCCTTTTGGGCAACGGGACGGGCAGGTTTGCGCCAAACTGGCTTGCCTTTGCGGCCTGTGTTGGGCACAACCCAGCCACTTTGTCGCCTCCCCGATGAACCAGAGCTGAAGCCAAAATGAACATCGACGCCATCCCGACCGGCAAGAATCCCCCCGACGACCTCAACGTCATCATCGAAGTGCCCATGGGCGGCGAGCCGATCAAGTACGAAATCGACAAGGCCAGCGGTGCCCTGTTCGTCGATCGCTTCCTCTATACGCCGATGCGTTACCCGGGCAATTACGGCTTCGTGCCTCATACCCTGTGCGGCGATGGCGACCCGCTCGACGTCATCGTGATGAATTCGCGCCCCCTGGTGCCCGGCGCCGTCGTGCGCTGCCGCCCGATCGGCGTGCTGTTCATGGAAGACGATGGCGGCCAGGACGAGAAAATCCTCGCCGTGCCCGTGCAGAAGCTCACCCGCATGTATGACGCCATCAAGGATATCGGCGACATGCAGGAAATCCAGGTCGAGCGCGTGAAGCACTTCTTCACCCACTACAAGGATCTCGAGCCCGGCAAGTGGGCCAAGATCAGCCATGTCGGCGGCTACGAGGACGCCAGGAAGGTGATCCTGGATTCCATCGAAATGGCCAGGAACGCCAAGTAGTCCTACCCATCCCATGCCGGACGCTCAGGGGTATCCGGCATGGGGCACGCTGACGCGGGTGGAAAAGACCCGGCCGGTGGGCCTGGTCACGTCCACCGAACCGGTCCATTCGTTGACGACCATGTAAAGCGTCCGCCCATCTGCGCCGCCGAGCATCACCGCAAAACACATGCGGTCGAGCTCGAATTTCTCCACCACCTCGCCGCCATCGCGCATGCGCAATACCGTTGGGCCGGTGGACGTCCAGATGGCGCCTTCGGCATCGGCGCAGATGCCGTCATTGCCATATTCGCCCACATTGCCCCAGAGCCGCCGGCCCGAGAGGCTGCCATCCGCGGCAATGTCGAAGGCCGTCAGATTGCCGGTAAAGCTCTCGGCGCAGACCAGGGTCCTGCCATCGGCCAGGATCGCCATCCCATTGGGGAAGGAAAGGCCGTCGGCCACCTTGCGGGCGCTGCCATCGGGCCCCACCAAGGCGATGAAGCCGGGCTGGAACGTGCCGCCGGGAAACTCGAAATTGATGTTGTTGACATAGATATGCCCGGCCGGATGCACCGTGATTTCGTTGCAGCCAAAAGGCGAGAGAGCTGACAGATCGGCGAAGCGGGTGAAGCTGCCATCGGGCTGCCGGACCTTGAGGTCATTGTCGGCGGCGTGGACCAGCAGCATGCGGCCATCGGGCAGCCAGTCGAAAGAAAAGGGCAGCGAGGCGATAGAGGCTTCCACTGCAGGATGGCCTTGGGCGTCGATGGTATGCAGTTTCTGGCCCACCCAGTCGGCGAACCACAGCTTCCCGTCGTGCCAGCGCGGGCATTCGCCAAGCAGGATGCCATCCATCAGCTGGGTTATTTCGGTCATTGTCTTGCTCCATCCTGGGTTCACGACAATGTCGCGGCAGATCGGCCGATTTCGACATCGGCAGCAAAAAAGGAGCCGCCATGACCGGCCGCATCGTCATTCTCAACGGCGCGCCGCGCTCGGGCAAATCGTCGATCGCCGCCGCGATGCAGCAGAGCCTGCCCGGCCGCTGGATCAACCTGGGCGTCGATGCGCAGAACCGCATGCTGCCGCCGTCCCTGTTGCCGGGGATCGGCCTGCGGCCCGGCGGCGAGCGGCCCGACCTCGAGCCCTCGGTCGTGGCGCTCTTTTCGGCCCTCTATGATTCCATCGCCGCCCATGCCGACCAGGGCTTCGATGTGGTGGCAGACCTGGGTCACCACGACGTCTATTCGACGCCGCTGGGCATCCTGCCCGCCTGCGCCCGGCGCATGACGGGTTATGGCGTGCTGTTTGTCGGCGTCCACTGCCCCATAGAGGTCATCATGGCGCGCCGCAATGCCGATCCGCAGGGCCTCTATCTAGGCGGCGACACTGTCCCCGAACCGGTGCGGCGCTGGCAGGAAGCGGTGCATGCGCACGCAGATTACGACATCACGGTCGATACGGGGACAAGTTCACCCCAGGACTGCGTCCACACCATCGCGGCGGAGCTGGCCGACCCGCCCCGCCCCAGCGCCTTCCAGCGGCTGGCTATGATCCCGCCCCCATCCGCGCCAGCAGCCGGTCGCGCTTGATGAACTGGTGCCACAGGGCGGCCCCGATATGGCCGACCAGCAGCACCATCAGCAGGCGGGCGAGAAGGCCATGCACGGTGAAGGGCGGCACCGCGGCAAAATCGGGCAGCGGCAGGGCGGCCGCCCCGGTCAGTTGCGCCGCTGCGCCGCTGAGCACAACCGTGCCGATACCGCTCGACACCATCACCAGAATGACCGCGTAGAGGCCGTAATGCACGATATGGGCGGCCCTCGCCTGGCCGCGCGACAGGCCCGCGGCATCAGCCGGCCTGCGGTCGAGGAACAGCCACCAGATGATGCGCAGCAGCGTCAGTATACCCACCAGCGTGCCCATGATGGCATGCGCCCGCAGCAGGTTGAACTCGATGGCGGCATCGGCCGTGTTGGCGGCGCCCAGGCCGCTGACCAGCATCAGCAGGATGGCAAGGGCGGTCAGCCAATGGATGGTTATGGCGACTGCGCCGTAGCGGGTTGGACTGCTCTTGAGCGCCATGGCCGGCTCCTTGCCTCACATCCGTTTCAGGCTTATACATAGCATACTATATATTTACATAGCAAGCTATATAAATGACGCTGATTCGCGAGACCTCAGCCGGCTACATGACCAACTGGGCTGCCCGCCTGTTTGCCCGCGAGCTGGAGCGGCAGCTGGCGCCCACGGGCATCGCCCCCGCCTATATGCCCGTGCTGTTCGCCCTGGCCGATGGCAGCACGCTGACACAAAAGGAACTCGCTCGCCGCGCCGCCGTCGAGCAGCCCACCATGGCGGCCACGCTCAACCGCATGGAACGCGACGCCATGATAGACCGCCATCCCGACCCCGGGGATAAGCGCAGCGCCCTGGTCTCCTTGACCCCGCTGGCTTTGGGCAAGGTGGAAACGGTGGAGCGGGTGGTGAGCGCCATCAACACGCTGGCGCTCGAGCAGCTGACGCCGGCCGAACGCAGCCAGTTTCTCAGCCTCCTGGCACGCATCATCGGCGTGCTCGAAGCCCAGGATGCGACGCTGGGCGATTGAGTGGTCGCGTCGATATTTCGGCAGAGGTGTTTCCCAACTGGCCTTGGCCGGACGGCCGCCGGGCCTCCGGTTTGGACTGCTCGGATGGCGAGGCCATTGCCCCGGTGCGGGTAGTCCGCAAACAAATGAGGCAAAGGCCTCGCCATCGCGCCGGGATTTGAGACGGGTTCGGGCCAGGTACGCTGTGTCGCAAGCGCAGCTGCCGGGTTTCCCCCGCCGGGCCGGACGACTCCAACCCCACCGACATCCCGCACACGACCGTTCGTCGCGACCGCGCAGTTTATGTGCGGGAATGGGATGAGTATGCGGGCGGGTGGAGCGAGGGGGATAAGTTATTTTGGGGACCACCTAAGCCCACGCACGGCGACAAAGTCCTCGCCCCATCGGTGAGAGGGCGGGGTGAGGGGGCTGCCCCGGCCTAGCGCGGGGTGCGAGATTCCCCCTCACCCGGCGCTGCGCGCCGACCTCTCCCCGATGGGGCGAGGTAAAAGGCCTCACACCTCGTCGAGAAACGCCAGCACGCGGCTCATCACCAAAGCCGCCTGTTCGGCGTCGTAATCGGCGACCGAATTGTCGGTGAAGAGGTGCCCATTGCCGGGATAGAGGAACAGGTCGCCATTGTCGGACTGGCCGACCAGTTCCATGGCCGCATCGGTATCGCCGCTATCGACGAATTCCGGATCGGCATCCATGGCATGGACCTGCACCGGCACCTGCTTTGGCCAAACTGGCGAAAACTCGGTCACATCAACCGCACCATGCAGCAGCACCACCCCGCACACATCACCCCGCGTCTGCGCAATCGCCTGCGCCGGCAACACGCCGAGCGACATGCCGATGACCACGATCGGGCCAGCCACCGCGTCCGCCGCCGCCTTGCCGCGCGCGATAACCTCGCCAAAGCCGATGGTCTTCACATAGGCGATGCCCTCGGGGATGGAGCCGAAGGTCTTGCCATCGAGCAGGTCGGGAACATGGACCGTGTGGCCAGCGGCACGGAACGTGTCGGCAATGGCGGCTACGCCAGGGGTGAGGCCTTGCACGTGGTGGAAGAGGAGGATGGTGGTCATTTGGTGGCTCCGGGAGCATGCCCACTCCAATGCCCATCAAGCGCAGCAAGAGTGGGCTCCGCATTGCAAACAAGGTATTGTAGAGACGGAATATTTCGGGGGTGGCTAAATGGGTGAAAAATTAGATGAAGCTAAGGCTGCTGCGACAACGCAGATAGCCAAAACAGCAGAGAAAGGCTTAGATCTACTGAGTGGTGCCGGAAAATTCTTCGATCAAGTATTGGGTGAGGGCCTCCGACATGTAGGAGGAAGTTTCACAGATTGGGCCGCAGTGTTTCGGTATGAGAATGCTTTCAAACTTGCTGACAAGATTGAAGCCATTCACGCCGCGCGCGGAATAACGTCAGCGAAGCGATCAATTGAACCACGCTTAGCAATACCCCTCATCCAGGCGTCCACTATGGAGAGCGACGAGGAGCTGCAAACGCTGTGGGCGGGTATGATTGCAAATGCCACTGACCCAAACCTCACAACTAATGCCAGACGCGATTTTGTCACACTCCTTTCGGCTCTCGAGCCTATAGACCTGAGGTGTCTGCTGGCAATTAGCGAACACATGACCACCACGGCAGGTAAGAGTGTTGTCCAAACCTGGTCGGCCGTTCCAAATGAAAGTGAGCGGCCCAAGAGAAACATAACCTGGCTTTGCTCAGTGCTGGGTAAAGACCCTGATCTCATCAAGATCAGCGTCGAAAGTCTTGAACGGCAAGGGTTAATAGTAGATCGAACTGACGATCCCGATGATGATTTTGCCGGGCAAATAATCGTTCCGGTTACCCACAAAGAGGCCGACTTGTGGCTATCTTATACAGGCGAGGCATTGCTTAGCGCCTGCAAGGCGTAGCAGAAAGGCCCGGGGTCACCCCCGGGCCTTCTTCATTCCAGTCCAGACTGCGTCTGGCGCCTCACCCCAGATGCGCCAGCACCGCGAGCAGCAATAGCGCCACGATATTCGTGATCTTGATCATCGGGTTGACGGCCGGGCCGGCCGTGTCCTTGTAGGGGTCGCCGACGGTGTCGCCGGTGACGGAGGCCTTGTGCGCGTCGCCGCCCTTGTGGTGGGTGACGCCGTGGCTATCGGTGAAGCCGTCTTCAAAGCTCTTCTTGGCATTGTCCCAGGCGCCGCCGCCGGCGGTCATGGAAATGGCGACAAAGAGGCCGGTGACGATGACGCCCATGAGCATGGCGCCCAGGGCCGAGAAGCCGGCAGCGGGGCCCGCGATCCAGTTGATCACGAAGAACACCACGATCGGCGACAGCACGGGGAGCAAGCTCGGCACGATCATTTCGCGGATCGCCGCCTTGGTCAGCATGTCGACGGCCTTGGCATAGTCAGGCTTGGACGTGCCGGCCATGATGCCCGGATCGGCCTTGAACTGGCGGCGCACTTCCACCACCACCGACTGGGCGGCGCGGCCCACGGCAGTCATGCTCATGCCGCCGAAGAGGAAGGGCAGGAGGCCACCGAACAGGAGCCCGACCACCACATAGGGGTCGGCCAGCGAGAAGGTGAGCTGGCCCATGCCCTGGAAGATGGCAGGGGCGTCGGGCAGCGAGGCGAAGTAGTTCAGGTCCTGCGTATAGGCGGCAAAGAGCACCAGGGCACCCAAGCCCGCCGAGCCGATGGCATAGCCCTTGGTCACGGCCTTGGTCGTATTGCCCACCGCGTCGAGCGCATCGGTATTGTGGCGCACTTCCTTGTCGAGGCCGGCCATCTCAGCGATACCGCCGGCATTGTCCGTCACCGGGCCGAAGGCGTCGAGGGCCACCACGATGCCGGCCAGGGCCAGCATGGTCGCGGCGGCAAAGGCGATGCCGAACAGGCCCGCCAGCTTGAAGGTGATGATGATGCCGGCGATGATGACGAGAGCCGGCAGCGCCGTCGATTCCAGCGAGACCGCGAGGCCCTGGATGACGTTGGTGCCGTGGCCGGTGACCGAGGCCTCGGCGATCGAGTTCACCGGGCGGCGGCCCGTGCCGGTATAATATTCGGTGATGACAATGATCAGCGCCGTGATGACCAGGCCCACCACGCCGCACCAGAACAGCGACATGGGGGTGAAGCCGCCCAGATCGGCGCCCATGTCGCCGTTGAAGACGAAGGCCAGCACCGGATAGAGCACGATCAGCGACAGTACGCCTGTGGCGATGATGCCCTTGTAGAGCGCGCCCATGATGTTGTTGCTGGCGCCCAGCTTGACGAAATAGGTGCCCGCGATCGAGGTGATGACGCAGGCGCCGCCGATGGCCAGCGGCAGGACCATGCCAGCCAGCTTGAAGGCATCGGGCAGCACGATGGCGGCCAGCACCATGGTGGCCACGATGGTCACCACATAGGTTTCGAACAGGTCCGCGGCCATGCCGGCGCAGTCGCCGACATTGTCACCCACATTGTCGGCAATGGTGGCCGGGTTGCGCGGATCGTCTTCGGGAATGCCCGCCTCGACCTTGCCCACCATGTCGCCGCCCACGTCGGCACCCTTGGTGAAGATGCCCCCGCCCAGACGGGCGAAGATGGAGATCAGCGACGCGCCGAACGAGAGTGCAACCAGCGCATCGATGACGGTGCGGCTGGTGGCCTCGAAACCGGCGCTGGTGAGGAACATGAAATAGAGGGTGACGCCGAGGAGGCCGAGGCCCGCCACCAGCATGCCGGTCACGGCGCCGGACTTGAAGGCCAGGTCGAGACCCTTGGCCAGCGAGCCGACCGCCGCCTGGGCCACGCGCACATTGGCGCGCACGGAGACGTTCATGCCGATGAAGCCGGCCACGCCGCTCAGCACGGCGCCGATCAGGAAGCCGATGGCGGCATAGATGCCGAGCAGGAAGTAGGCCGCGATCAGGATGACCACGCCCACGATGGCGATGGTGGTATATTGCCGCTTGAGATAGGCCGATGCACCTTCCCGGACGGCTGCCGAGATTTCCTGCATGCGGGCGCTGCCACTATCGGCGGCGAGCAATTGCTGCGTGGTGATCACGCCATAGACGATGGACAGAGCGCCACACAGGACGATCAGCCAGAGTGCCAAAGTCATCGAAACAGTCCCTCTAGATTTACCTCCGGGGACTCAACGCAATGGCAGTGCCGGTCCTCCAACCCGCACGCCCTGCCCTCCTAGAGCCCCTTCCGCAGGCGAGATTAGCCGGATTGAGGGGTTAAGCAATGGAAAATGCGTTGATTTGTCGCGGTGGGGGAATGGCCTGGAGGGTATTGGCTCTATCGCCTCCCTCCCCCTTGAGGGGAGGGATTGAGGGTGGGGGTCGTTTGGATGACCCCTGAAGGACCCCCTCCCCGGCCCTCCCCTCAAGGGGGAGGGAGGGCAAGAGCCGTGAGCTTCTCAATCAGCGCCGCGCCATCCCCTGCCACATCAAGCGTCTTCATCCGCGCCGTCTCTCCACTCACGACGCTCACCGCCGATTTCGGCACACCGAGCGCCCGGGCCAGCGACGCCACGACGGCTGCATTGGCCTTGCCCTTGTCGGGCACCGCGCTGACCCGGACCCGCAGCACGGCCGTGCCATCATCCCTGGTCTCGACGCCCTCGATTGCGTCGCGCCCGCCATTGGGGGTGACACGAACGAAAAGGCTCAGCCCGCCTGGGCTGAGCCGATAGCATTTGGGCGGCTGCGACAGGGCTAGATGCCGGCGCGGATGACGGCCGGATAGACGTAGTAGAAGATGATCTGCTGGATGAAGAAGATCGCGATGAAGGCGATGATCGGGCTGATATCGAGGCCCGAGAAATTCGGCATCACCCGGCGGATGGGGCGCAGCACCGGCTCGGTCAGCTGATTGAGCACCCGCCACACGCCGTCGACGAAGGCATTGCGCGTGTTGATCACGTTGAACGAGATCAACCAGCTCATGATGATCATGGCGATCAGCACCCAGCGATAAAGATCGAGGAGCACGAGAATGACATCGAGCACGGCGCGCATGGGCGTCTCCGGAAAACAGGTCTGGGATTATCTAGTGGGTGAAAGACCTTGCGGCAAGGGCGGGCGCCAAAGCATGAGCCTCGCTCCGGTCGCACGGAACGAGGCTCGATGACTTTGGATCCGGTACGCAGAACTACACTCTCCGGACAGCCGCTCCATTGCACGAAGCGTGCCAACACCTGCCCTGCGGCGAACCGGCGGGCAGAGATTAAGGGGTCGTGAACAATCGCATTCTGCGACAGGCAGCTGCCTTGCAGAATGCAAGGCGGATCGCAAATTGCGATCAGGCGCGCGAGACGCTCGGCTTCCAGGTGGCGACCTTGAACAGGTAGAGCAGCACCACCAGGCCGAGCACCAGGTAGCTCAGCGGATCGAGCACCACCTCGATGCTCTCATAGTGCTCGTGCAGGATATAGCCGGCCAGTGTCAGGAAGGTGTTCCAAATCAGCGCCCCGGCGGTCGAGGCCAGCAGGAACACCGGCAGGCTCATGCGGGCGAGGCCGGCCGGAATGGAAATCAGCGTGCGGATGATCGGCATCAGCCTGCCGAACAGCACGATGATGGGCCCGAAGCGGTTGAACCAGCTTACCGCAGTGTCGATCTCGTCGGCGTTGAAGGCCATCAGCCGCCCGAAGCGGTCGGCCAGCCAGCGCACGCGATCGAGGCCGAACAGCCGCCCGGCAAAATACCAGGGCAGCATGCCCACCACGGCGCCAAAGGTTGCCGTGGCGATGACGCCATAGAGGTTGAGATCGCCATTGGCGGCGGCAAAGCCGGCAAAGGGGATGATCAGTTCAGACGGGATGGGCGGAAAGATCGATTCCGCCAGCATGACGAGGAAAATGCCGAGATAGCCCAGATCGGAAATGGTCTGGATGATCCAGTCGGTCATGCCTTGCGTCCTCATGGTCTCGTCGTCGTCACCACCGGACCTGTCCCGGTGGTCCATGGCTGCCAAGAAATGGATTGCCCGGACAAAGCCGGGCAATGACGTGGTGTAAACTAGGTGCGAGAGCCCAACAGGCGGCTAAGCCGACTTGGCGGCGCGGCTCATGCGCTTGCGGTCGTTGGGGTCGAGCCAGATCTTGCGCAGGCGGATCGACTTGGGGGTCACTTCCACATACTCGTCTTCGGCAATGTAGCCGAGCGACTGTTCCAGCGTCAGCTTCTTGGGCGTGGTCAGGCGCACCGCTTCGTCCTTGGACGTGGTGCGGATATTGGTCAGCTGCTTGCCCTTGAGCGGGTTCACTTCGAGATCGTTGTCCCTGCTGTGCTCGCCGATGATCATGCCTTCATAGACGTCGACGCCGGCGTCGATCATCATCGGGCCACGCTCTTCGAGGTTCCACAGGGCGAAGGCCACGGACTGTCCGGTGGCGTTCGAGATCAGCACGCCCGTGCGACGGCCCGGCAGGTCGCCCTTGAACGGCACGAAGGAGTGGAACAGGCGGTTGAAGATGGCGGTGCCGCGGGTGTCGGAGAGCAGCTCCGGCTGGTAGCCGATCAGCGAGCGGGTGGGCACCAGCAGCTGGATGCGGGTGCGGCCGACGCCGGAGGGACGCATGTCGGTGAGCTCGCCCTTGCGCTCGGTGAGCTTCTGCACGACCGTGCCGGTGAATTCGTCATCGACGTCGATGATGACTTCCTCGACCGGCTCGAGCTTTTGGCCGTTCTCTTCCTTGAACAGCACCTTGGGGCGGCCGATGGTGAGCTCGAAGCCTTCGCGGCGCATGTTTTCGATCAAGACGGCGAGCTGGAGTTCGCCGCGGCCGGCCACGTCGTAGGAGTCGTTGTCATCGCCGGGGGTGACGCGAATGGCCACATTGCCTTCGGCTTCGCGGAACAGGCGCTCGCGGATGACGCGCGACTGCACCTTGTCGCCTTCGCGACCGGCCAGCGGGCCGTCATTGATGCGGAAGGTCACCGACAGCGTCGGCGGATCGATCGGCTTGGATTCGATGGCCTTGGTGACCGAGGTGGCGCAGAGCGTATCGGCCACGGTCGAGGTCACAAGACCGGCAATGGCGACGATGTCGCCGGCCTGGCCGACTTCGATCGGGGTGCGCTCGAGGCCACGGAAAGCCAGGACCTTGGAGACGCGGCCCTTCTCGACTTCCTTGCCTTCACGGTTGAGCGTGTGGATGGCGTCGTTGGCCTTGACCGAACCGGAGGTGATGCGACCGGTGAGGATACGGCCCAGGAACGGGTTGCGCTCGATGGTGGTGACCAGCATGCGGAAGGCGCCTTCTTCCACGGCCGGCTCCGGCACGTGTTCGATGACCTTGTCGAGCAGCGGGCCCAGGTCGTTCTTGGGACCCTCGGGTTCCATGGCCATCCAGCCCTGCTTGGCCGAGCCATAGAGCACCGGGAAGTCGAGCTGCTCGGGGGTTGCATCGAGGGCGATGAAGAGGTCGAAGATCTCCTCGAGCACTTCGAGGTGCCGCTCGTCGGCCTTGTCGATCTTGTTGATGGCGACGATCGGCCGGAGGCCCTGCTTGAGCGCCTTGCCCAGCACGAACTTGGTCTGCGGCATCGGGCCTTCGGCGGCGTCCACCAGGATGACCACGCCATCGACCATGGAGAGGATGCGCTCGACTTCGCCGCCGAAGTCGGCGTGGCCGGGCGTGTCCACGATATTGATGCGGGTGTCCTTCCAGAGGAGGGACGTCACCTTGGCCAGGATGGTGATGCCGCGCTCGCGCTCGATGTCGTTGCTGTCCATGGCGCGTTCTTCGACGCGCTCGTTTTCGCGGAATGAGCCGGACTGCTTGAGCAGCACGTCGATCAGCGTGGTCTTGCCGTGGTCAACGTGGGCGATGATGGCGATGTTGCGCAGCGACATATGGGATCAGCCTCTTTGGCATGATCCCAAAACCTTGGGCCGCGAAGGGGCGGCGGCAAACGGCTGGACCATGCAGGAATTACAGGGCGCCCACCCCGCAAGAACACGAGAACCGGCGCATTTGGCGCTGCCTTACAGGAAGAAGGGGTTTTCCACAAGCGCAGGCCGCGCAGAGGTGGGTTGCGGCGCCTCGAAACCCGTCCGCAGGGTAAATCGGGCCGGCCAAATGAAAGAGCGGCAACCCTTTCGGATTGCCGCTCTCAAGATGACGACGCTGAGGTTTGACTACGGTCGCGCGGTCATCTCCCGTTGATGACGTCCATAGAAGCGGTGAGTGCCCCCAGCTCCCGACATCTACAACGTATGCGAGATTAGAAGTGGTAGCTGACGCCGACGGTTGCCTTGGCGCCGTCGAAGAAGTTGTTGTTGCCGTCGTTGTAGAAGCCAACGCCAACCAGCTGGCCACGAACCGAGATCGAGTCGGTCACGGCAAATTCCACGCCACCACCGAGCTGGTAGGTGCCGAAGGTGTTGCCTGCATTGTTGACTTCAACACCCGTACCGGCCAGCGCGTAGATCAGCACTTCGTCGGTGACGACAGCGCCCAGGCGGCCATTGATGAAGAATTCGCCGAAGCTGGCAGTGTTGTTGAAGATCCACTCAGCCGAACCTTCGAGGCCGATCAGCACGGGATCGGCAACGATGAAGTTCACGCCGACATGGGCGCCCAGCAGGCCATAGGTCGTGCCCGGGTAGAACTGGCCACCGCCCTGGACGCCGGCATAGAGGCCGTCCCAGGAGAAACCAGCCGATTCCATGATAGGCTCGGGCGAGGTCGGGATGATCAGGTCGGCAGCATAAGCAGCGGTGGTGGAGAGCAGAGCGACGGCGGCAACGGCCAACGAACGGATGATCATAAAGTTGTTCCCATAAAGAAGTTCGCTGTTATCTGCACTGCTAAGCCCATGGCCGCAACACAAAAAAGTCATCTTGCCGCCACGAAATGGCTGGTGCCATTTGGTTGTGGCAGAAAAGCCTCACCCCCCACAGGCCACATCGTGGCGCTACGACGCCTTCTTGCGTTCCGGCTGCTGCTTGGCGGCCTCGGTATGAAGCAGGCTGGCGAGCGCGGCGGGCGGCAGAGGGGGCGAGAAGAGGAAGCCCTGAACTTCCGAGGCTCCCAGTGCGCGCACCATTTCGAGCTGTTCCTCGGTTTCCACCCCCTCGGCGGCAGTCGACATGCCCAGCGACTGCCCCAGCCCGATCACCGCCCGGATAATGGCCTGGCTGTCGCTGCGGCTGGTGAGGTCGCGCATGAAGGAGCGGTCGATCTTGATCTTGTCGAAGGGGAAGCTGCGCAGGTAGCTCAATGAAGAATAGCCGGTGCCGAAATCGTCCATCGAGATCCGCACGCCCATGGCGCGCAGGTCGTGCAGCACCTTGAGGTTGGTGTCGTTCTCCGCCAGCAGCAGCGACTCGGTGATTTCGAGCTCGAGCCGGGTGGCGGGGATGCGCGCTTCCTGGAGCGCCGACTTGACGATGCTCAAGAGGTCCCGGCTCTTGAACTGCACCGGCGAGAGATTGACCGCAACGCGCACGTCCCCCGGCCAGGTCGCCGCGATCTTGCATGCTTCGCGCAGTACCCATTCGCCGATCGGCGCGATGAGGCCGGTTTCCTCGGCAATGGGGATGAACTCCACCGGCGAGATGGTTCGCCCCTCGTGATCCCAGCGCAGCAGCGCCTCGACGCAGGTGACCCGGTTCTCCCCCAGCCCGAGCAGGGGCTGGAACACCAGGCGCAGTTCGGCCCGCTGCAAGGCCAGGCGCAGGCCGGCTTCGATGGAGCGCCGCGACTGGAGGTCCGCATCCATGCCGGCCTCGAAGAAGTGATAGGTCGAACGGCCCTCACTCTTGGCCTTGTAGAGCGCAAGGTCGGCATTCTTGACCAGAGTGTCGGTCTTGACCCCGTCGCCCGGACCCACCGCAATGCCCACGCTGGCGCCGATCTCCACCTGCTGGCCGCCGATCAGCATGGGCTGGCCGATGGCCTTGATGATGCGGTCGGCCACCTTGGCGGCATCGGCCGCGCTATCGATGGGGCGCATCAGCAGGGCAAATTCGTCGCCACCCAGGCGCGCCAGAACATCGGTTTCGCGCGTCGTGCCCCAGAGCCGCGCCGAGGCCTGCTTGATGACTTCGTCGCCCACTGCGTGTCCCAGCGTATCGTTGACCGCCTTGAAGTGATCGAGATCGATATAGAGGACGGCCGCCATTTCGCCGCGGCTGAGGCCGGCCTCGGTCTTGGCCATCTGTTCGAGGAATTCGATGCGGTTGGGCAGGTCGGTCAGCGCGTCATGGCGCGCCAGGTGGCGGATGCGCGCCTCGTTCTGCCGCTGCTCGGTAATATCCTCGTGGGTCGACACCCAGCCGCCATCCTTCATCGGATGATGCTGCATCATGATGGTGCGGCCATTGAGCTCGTGGATGTTCTTGCCATATTCGCGACGGGCGATCACCTCGCGCCGCCAGGCGATATATTCCTCGCGCGTGCTGCCCGCCTCCATGCCCGTATCGAACAGGTGGCTGAGAATGTCCTCGAGCATGGTGCCCGGCTTGATCAGGTTCGGCGGCAGATTGTAGATGCGCGCATAGGGCTCGTTGCAGATGACCAGACGCCCCTTGGCGTCCATCATGCACAGGCCCTGCGAGATGTTGTTGACGGCGGCGTCCAGGCGGATGTTCTGCCGCTCGAGCTCCAGCTTGCGCTTGGCGACCACTTCGGTGCGGGCGAGCTCGTCGGTGATGTCCTCATGCGTCACCACCCAGCCCAGGGCCGGCGAATAGATATGGGCCGTCTCGATGGTGCGGCCCCCATGCACGACTTCCTGGCTCTTGGTGCGCGCCCCGCTCCTGTTGGCCAGCAGTTCGGCGGTATAGGCCTCGTAGAAGTCATCGGGACGCTGGTCGGGATGGTTGCCCAGCTGGCCGCTGAGCTGGACCACTTCCTCCAGCGTCATGCCGCGATAAAGGGCATCCGCGGAAAAACCATAGATGTCGCGATAGTTCTTGTTCCACATCACCAGCCGGAACTGGGGGGACCAGACGCAGAAGCCATAGGGGATGTTCTCGAGCGCGGCGTCGAGCAGCAAAGCCTCAGCCATTTCGCTCAAGCTGCCAGCGTCTTCTGCTCGCACCCGCCGACCCCCCGTCTCAATGCTTCTGCACGACGCTGGAAGGGAAGCTAGTTTGATCTCGTTAACGATGGTTTAAGCCGGCGCCTGGGCCCGGACGCATTGGGGCGCAATCCGGGCCATTCATGAGTGCCGGCGATCAGCCGCGCGCCTTCTTGTTGCGAGCCGCATAGGTTTTGAGCCGCAATCCGTTGAGGCGGATGAAACCGGCCGCATCCTTGTGATCATAGGCCACGGCACCCTCTTCGAAGGTCACCAGGTCCATCGAATAGAGCGAATGCGGCGAGGTGCGGGCGATAACCGTTGCCGAGCCCTTGTAGAGCTTCACCGTGACTTCGCCGGTCACATAATGCTGGCTCTTGTCGATCAGGGCCTGCAGCATCTCGCGCTCGGGGGCGAACCAGAAGCCGTTATAGATCAGCTCGGCATATTTGGGCATCAGCTCGTCCTTGAGGTGAGCCTCGCCACGGTCGAGCGTGATCGATTCAATGCCGCGATGCGCCACCAGCATGATGGTGCCGCCGGGGGTTTCGTAGAGCCCGCGCGACTTCATGCCGACGAAGCGGTTTTCGACCAGGTCCAGCCGGCCCACGCCATGCTTGCCGCCCAGCTCGTTGAGCTTGGTGAGCAGGGCCGCCGGCGAGAGGCGCACGCCATTGACCGAGACCGGGTCACCCTTCTCATATCCGATGGTGATGATCTCGGCCTGGTCGGGCGCCTGTTCCGGATCGACGGTGCGCTGGGCCACATAGTCGGGCGCCGGGATCGCCGGATCTTCCAGCACCATGCCTTCGGACGAGGTGTGAAGCAGGTTGGCATCGACCGAGAACGGGGCTTCGCCGCGCTTGTCCTTGGCGATCGGGATCTGGTTGCGCTCGGCATAGTCAAGCAGCTGGGTGCGGCTCCTGAGGTCCCATTCGCGCCAGGGGGCGATCACCTTGATCGAGGGATCGAGCGCATTGGCAGTCAGTTCGAACCGCACCTGGTCATTGCCCTTGCCGGTGGCACCATGGGAAATGGCGTCGGCCCCGGTTTCCTGGGCGATCTCGACCAGCCGCTTGGCGATCAGCGGGCGGGCGATCGAGGTACCCAGCAGATAGACGCCCTCATAGACCGCATTGGCGCGGAACATGGGGAAAACGAAGTCACGGACAAATTCCTCGCGCAGGTCCTCGATGCGGATATCCCTGATGCCGAACATCTCGGCCTTCTTGCGCGCCGGCTCGAGCTCTTCGCCCTGGCCGAGGTCGGCGGTGAAGGTCACCACCTCGCACTGGTAGGTCTCCTGCAACCACTTGAGGATGATGGAGGTGTCCAGGCCCCCCGAATAGGCCAGCACGACCTTTTTGATGTCTTTCGCCATTGGCAACCGCTCCTGTTCAGATTGGCGACACAATAGTCCAGCTCTTGCGCAATGAACTTGCGATTATCGCAGCCTTGGCACATAAATTGGCATAATCTGCCATGAAATCACATGCAGGACGCACGACATGCCAGAAACGCTGGACGCCATCGATCGCCGCATCCTCCGAGCATTGCAGCGCAACGCCCGCATGTCCAATGTCGAACTGGCCAACGAAGTGGGTCTTTCCCCCTCCCCCTGCCTGCGCCGGGTCAAGCTGCTCGAGGACCGCGGCATCATCGACCAGTATACCGCCGTGCTCAACGGCCCCGCCATCGGGCTGGGCCTCACCGTCTTTGCCCGCATCTGGTTCAAGACCCAGGATGCCGAGACCACCAACCAGTTTGCCGAGACGGTACGCAAATTCCCCGAAGTCGCCGAATGCTACCTGACGACGGGCGAATGCGACGCCATCATGCGCATCGTGACGGCGGACCTCCATGCTTATTGGCGCTTCCAGTCCGATTATCTGATGCGTATTCCGTCCGTGCAGTCGGTCAAGACCGATGTGCCCATGGAGACCATCAAGCGGAGTTATGAACTGCCGCTGGGTTGATGTTGGCTCGATACGCGACCACGCCAATGTCTTTCCGGCGAAGGCCGGAATTCATGCAGTGAGTTCTCCCGTCGCTGGATCTGTCGGCGCGCCACGGATATGGATCCCGGCCTCCGCCGGGATGACGCGGTGGTTGTGGCCGCACGGCGATCGAACGCGTCGCTCAAAGAGTGGATTCCCGCTTTCGCGGCAATGACCCGGTGATAGAAGGGAGCATCCGCATCGGAGCCAGCCATGCCCAGCTTCATTCCCGATCTCTCCGTCATCCTTGCATTCGCACTGGCCGGCTTCGTGCTGGCGGTGACGCCCGGACCGGACATGGCGCTCTTCGTGTCGCGTACCATCAACTGGGGCCGCAGCCATGGCTTTGCCACCGTGCTCGGCGCCACGACGGGCATCGCCGTTCATACCATGCTGGTCGCCTTCGGTATTTCGGTGCTGATCGTCACCGCGCCGGCCGCCTTCTGGGCGCTCAAGATCGTAGGCGCCGTCTACCTCATCTGGCTGGCCATCCAGGCGGTGCGGTCGGGTGGTGGTATTCTGGTCGTGCGACAGGCCGGCAGGCAGCCCAACTGGTGGCAAAGCTACATGACGGGGCTCGGCATCAACCTCACCAACCCCAAGGTGGCCCTGTTCTTCGTGACCTTCCTGCCGCAATTCGTCTCGGCCGAGGACCCCGCCGCCGTCGGCAAGCTCCTGTTCCTGGGCGTCGAATTCGTCGTGGTGTCGCTGCCCGTCGTCATCGCCATCGTGCTGTTTGCCGAATGGCTGACCAAGACGCTGCGCGAAAAGCAATGGGTCGGCAAGGCCCTCAACTGGAGCTTTGCCGCCGTTTTCATGGCCTTCGCCGCGACGATCCTGCTGGCTGAAGGCCGGAAATGAACTATCGCCACGCCTTCCATGCCGGCAATTTTGCCGATGTGGTCAAGCACGTCATCCTCGTGCGCATCGTCGAATATCTCAAGCGCAAAGACGCCGCCTTCCGCGTGCTCGATACCCATGCCGGGATTGGGCTCTATGATCTCGAAGGTAACGAAGCCGGGCGGACCGGCGAATGGGTCGAGGGCATCGGCAAGCTGGTCGAACAGGGTATGTCCGGGCCTACCGCCGAGCTGGCGGCGCCCTATCTCGCGGCAGTCAGGGCACAAAACCCCGATGGCGGCCTGCGCTTCTATCCCGGCTCGCCGCTGATCGTCCGCCATCTGCTGCGTGAGCAGGATCGCCTCTTCGCCCTCGAATTGCACCCCGACGACGCCGAAAAGCTGCGCGAGAATTTTGCCGGCGACATCCAGGTGCGCGCCACCCATCTCGATGGCTGGGCGGCCATGGGCACCCACCTCCCGCCTAAGGAGAAGCGCGGCCTGGTGCTCGTTGATCCGCCCTTCGAGCAGAAGGGCGAATTCGACCGTATGGTCGCCGCACTGGTCAAGGCGCACCAGCGTTGGCCCGGCGGCATCTACGCCTTCTGGTACCCGATCAAGGACCCGCACGAGATCGCCGAGTTCGTCGACGGCCTCGAACACACCGGCATTCGCAAGATCCTGCGCATCGAACTCAACATCCGCCCCTTCACCAACCCGCCGCGCCTGCACGGGACCGGCATGATCGTGGTCAACCCGCCATACGCGCTGGAAGCCGAGCTGAAGGTGGTGCTGCCGGAACTGGCAAAGCTTCTGGCGGAGGACGGCAAGGGTCGGGTGCGGATGGAATGGGTGGCGGGGGAGTAGCGCTCAGCGCTCCCGCTTCGCCTCTCGCCTGTCCCGCGTCATCCGCGTCGGCGCATGAAAGGCCGGTGGCTTGGTCTTTACCCAAGCCACAAACGCCGCAATCTCGGGGTCGGCGCGGAGCGCCTCCACATCCGCCAGCTTGGTCGCCAACTCCGTCTCGCTGAACCGCGCATGGATGGCGCTGTGGCAGATCTGGTGCAGCCGCACGGTGCCCAGGTGCGTCCCGCCCTTGAGGCGGGGCGTCAGGTGATGGCGGCTTGACTTGGCATCGGGCGGGATGGGCCGATCGCAGAGCGGGCAGATGGCAGGCGCGCGATGGGCAGCGGCGGTTTCTGACGCCGCTATGGCCGCCTCGATCCGCCGCGCCGAAGGCTTTATACCCCGGCCAGCGCCTCGCGGTCCTTCTTGCTCAGGCGTTCGCTTTCGCTCTTGAGCTGGCCGCAGGCGGCGAAGATATCGCGGCCGCGCGGCGTGCGGACGGGGCTGGCATAGCCGGCCTTGTTGACGATGTCGGCGAAGCGCTCGATGCGCGACGAGGGCGAGGTGCCGTAGTTGGCGCCCGGCCAAGGGTTGAACGGGATGAGGTTGATCTTGGCCGGAATGCCGGCCAGCAGCCGCACCAGTTCGCGGGCTTCGGCGTCGCTGTCATTGATGCCGTCGAGCATCACATATTCGAAGGTGATGCGGCGGGCATTGGACAGGCCCGGATAGTTGCGGCAGGCCTCGAGCAGTTCCTCGAGCGGCCACTTCTTGTTGATCGGCACCAGCACGTCGCGCAGGTCGTTGTTGGTGGCATGGAGCGAAATCGCCAGTTGCACGTCGATCTCGCGCCCGGTCGGCTCGATGAACGGCACGACACCAGAGGTCGAGAGCGTGATGCGGCGCTTGGAAATGCTCATGCCATCACCGGCCGAGGCGATCAGCAATGCCTGCTTGACGTTGTCGTAATTGTAGAGGGGCTCGCCCATGCCCATCATCACGATATTGGTGATGGCGCGGGTCTCGCCCGAGGGCACCAGGCCCCCATCGTCGGGGCGCGAACCGCCCGGGAAATCGCCCAGGCGCTCGCGCGCCATCAGGATCTGGCCGAGGATTTCGCCCGCCGTCAGGTTGCGCACCAGCTTCTGCGTGCCGGTATGGCAGAACGAACAGGTCAGCGTGCAGCCCACCTGTGAAGAGACGCACAGCGTCCCGCGATCCTGCTCGGGGATGTAGACGGTTTCCACTTCCACCGGCGGGAAGTTCGGATTGGCCGGGTCGCGGAAGCGGAACAGCCACTTGCGGGTGCCGTCGGTCGAAACCTGCTCGGTGACGATTTCGGGGCGATCGAGCAGGAAGCTGTCGGCCAGCTTCTGCCGTACGGGCTTGGCCACATTGGTCATGCGGTCGAAATCGGTCACGCCGTTGACATAGAGCCAGTTCCACAACTGGCTGGCGCGCATGCGCGCTTCCTTGTCGGACGCGATACCCGATGTGGTCAGTGCCTCGGCCAGCTGCGGTTTGCTGAGACCGATCAGCGACGGCCTGCTGGTGGCAGCAGGGCGCACGGCAGTCGAATGGTCAAGGTTCAGCGCGATGCTCATGGCGTGGCGAAAGGTCCGGAAGATGCGGGATTGGCGCGGCCAATAGCATATGGGGACGGATTTCGCAAAGTCACCGTGGTGCGAGGGAGGATTGCATTGAGCGCTCCCGCATCTGCGATCGTCACCCTCGGGCCTGACCCGAGGGCTCTACACTTGCTGAACCAGCGTTAAGTGCAGTGTCCTCGTGTCAAGCCCGAGGATGACGCGCCGTGGTTGCGGCTGGCCTCAGGAGCAGTTCCCGATCGATTGCTGGGCGGCTGTCGCGCCGCTCAGCGAATAGTTCTGCGTCACCTTGATGCCGGCGGCGGTGGTGCCTTCCACCGTCATGGAGGAGCCGGCGCGGATGGCGCTCGCCAGTGCACTCGACTGGCCGGCATCGTCGAGCCAGGCGGCGTCGTTCTGGGTGAAAAGGTTGAAGACCTGGCCGCTGACATCGACCGTGGCCTTGCTGTCGGGCTGGAAAGCGAAGCCCGCGACCAGGTTAAACTCGGTCACGACATTCTCGGCAGGGCGATTGGTGATGTAGATATAGGCTTGGCTGTAACCATCGGGCGTCGGCGTCACCCGTTCGGGCTTGGTCATGGCGAAACAGACCGGACCCGTCGCATCATTGGCGGCATAGCTCGACCAGGCGCGATGTTCGCCCAGCAGCCTTACCTGCTGGGCGCTGGCAGTGGCCGTGAGGATCAGGCTGGCGCTCAGGGCAAGCGCCACGGCGGACTTGGACATCAGGACCTCGCGGAAGCAAAACGGGCGACGGGCCGGACCAGCCCACCGCCCAGATAGGGTTGATTGCCCTTGTGGGGCAACTCAAAAATCATGCGCAGGCAGCGTCGATCGCGTTCATCGCCGCGGTCGCGCCCGACAGCGAATAGGTATCGACGGTATTGGTGCCACGCTGGCTGGTCCCCTTGACCACCAGGTTGCTGCCGGCCTTGAACGCCTGCACGAACCCACCTTCGTCACCCGTCGAGGCGAGCCAGGCTGCCGAGCCTTCCGTCACCATGGGATAGGACTTGCCATCGACGCTGGCGCTGGCCTTGGCGTCGGAGGTGTTGAACGGGTAGCCGATAATGGTCTGGACCTCGTTCTTGGTCCCCATGCCCTTGCGGTGGATGATCATGAAGTGGATCGGATCGCGGTTGGCGCCGGCCGGCTCGCTCTTTTGCGGGGTGGCCGAAACGTAGCAGATCACCCCGGACGCGTCGGTTGCCTGCCAGGCCGTCCAGGCATTGAAAGTGCCGAGCTCGGTCGCCTGCTGCGCCTGCGCGGCAGGAACCAGAGCCATGATCGCGCCGACCGCGAGCCCCATGACCAGGCCACCGGTTTTCGTCGTCATCGCCAATTCATCCTTTGTCTCGAAGGTCCCATGCTGGGAGCAATGCCCGCGAACTGTCGCCCAACATGGTTACCAAGGTGTCAAACGCCGCCACGTTTGCGCGTATTTGCTTCAACTGCGAGTCAATCGCGGCGGCATTTTGGCGGGCCGCGCCCGCCCATGCCGGTTTGCGCCGCGCCGGTTAACAATGTGTTGATGCCCGAGCAGCAGCGGCCCTAGGCGGCCAGGGTGTAGCTCTGTTCGACGACATAGGGGCCACCGCCCACCGAATCCTTGCTGGAAAACAGGACGAAGCGGCCGACCGGAAAGCTCAGCGGCTCGAAGCGCCCCGCTTCCGCCATGAACCGCGCCAGTTCCCCCGCACTGGTGCCGCGCAGCCGCGCCAGGGACACATGGGGCACGAATTTGCGGCCATCGGGCGGCAGGCCGGCCCGCTGCAGCACGCGTTCCTGGGCGGCCTGCAGACGGTTCAGCGACTCGCTGGGCTCGACCCCGGCATAAAGCGCCCGCGGCTTGTCACCACCAAACGACCCCAGATGGGTGAGCCGCACCGAAAAGCGCAGCGAATTGACCAGCCGGTCCAGGCTGTCGGCCACCTCGTTGGCCGTCTGGTGGTCGACGTCACCGATGAATCTCAAGGTAATGTGATAGTTTTCTGCGTCGATCCAGCGGGCGCCCGTCAATCCGCCCCGCTTGAGAGAAAGCGCAAATCCAACATCGGCCGGAATTTCAAGGCCGGTAAAGAGCCGGGGCATGGGGCCCTCCTCTTCATAAGGACACGCGATTCGACCCCGACCGTAGCACAGAGCGACCGTCGGGCCAGTCGATTCGTCGCAGCAGGCCAAGATCACTTGTAAACAACTGGGGTCACATCCATATTGTTTCATCAAGTGGCAAACCAATGCCCACCGGCGGTGCAAGAGACCGCGACAATTGGGAAAGGAAACCGACTATGGCTGAATATGACCGTCAGACCCTCGGTGCGCGGGCCGGCTCGGCCTTGGCCATCGACGAGGGCCTGCGCAGCTACATGCTGCGCGTCTACAATTACATGGGTATCGGGCTTGTCGTGACCGGGCTCGCCGCCTGGTTCGCCGCCGCCGCCGCCATCACCACCGATCCGAACGCCGCCGTGGGCCAGCTGGCCAACGGCCAGCTCGTCACCCAGTGGGGCTATCTGCTCTATGCCAGCCCGCTGCAGTGGGTCGTGATGCTGGCTCCCCTGGCCTTCGTGCTGGTGCTGAGCTTCGGCATCAACAAGCTGTCCGTGCCGGCTGCACAGGCCACCTTCTGGGCCTTCGCCGCCATCATGGGCGTGTCGCTGAGCTCGATCTTCCTGGTCTATACCGACGCCTCGATCGCCAAGGTGTTCTTCATCACCGCCGCGACCTTCGGTGCCATGAGCCTTTACGGCTACACCACCAAGCGTGATCTGACCCAGATGGGCAGCTTCCTGATGATGGGCCTGATCGGCCTGATCATCGCCTCGGTGGTCAACATCTTCATGCAGTCGTCCATGCTCGAATTCGCCATCTCGGCGGTCGGCGTGCTGATCTTCGTGGGCCTGACCGCCTACGACACGCAGAAGATCAAGGAAGGCTACTCGGAGTCCTATGGCGCCGACGTGCTGGCCAAGGGTGCCATCATGGGCGCGCTGAACCTCTACCTCGACTTCATCAACCTGTTCCTGATGCTGCTCCGCCTGTTCGGCAACCGCGAGTAAGCAACAGGTGGCTTGATCGACCGATCAAGCAATTTGGTTGGACTGACATCGGGACCGCATCCTACAAGGGATGCGGTCCCTTTGTTTTGCCGAGCCGACGCCGTGTCCGACTTCATCCTGCGCCCGTTTTCCTGGTCCGACGTCCCGGCCATCACGGCCATCTACAGCCACTATGTCCGCAACACCGCCATCACCTTCGACACCGAGGTGCCCGGGGAAGAGGCCATTGCCGAGAAATATGCGGGCCTCAAGCGCCTGGGACATCCGCTGATCGTGGCCGAGGGAGACGCCAAGGTGCTGGGCTATGCCTATGCCAGCTTCTACCGCCCGCGCGCCGCCTATCGCTTCACCTGCGAGGACTCGATCTATCTCGATCCCGCGGCAACCGGGCGCGGCCTGGGCAAGGCGCTGCTGACCGAGCTCCTGGCCCAGTCCAGCGCCTTCGGCTTCAAGCAGATGCTGGCCGTGATCACCGCCAACACCGCCAACTCCATCGCCATCCACGAGAAATTCGGCTTCGAGCGCGTCGGCTACTACAAATCGGTCGGCTACAAGTTCGACCGCTGGCACGACATCGTGCACCTGCAAAAGGCGCTCTAACCCAATCGCTTTCGCATGCGGTGACCTTCGCCGCCCATGCAGGCGACTGGTGTCGCGTCCTCGCTCCAGCCCGCCGCGTGATAGAAGGCGCGGGCCGTGGTCGTGCTGGTGAGCTGGGCCTCGACCACGCCGTGGACGCGCAACTCGGCTTCGAGCGCCGAAAGAAGTGCCTTGCTGACGCCGCGAAACCGGGCGGCGGGGTCGACATAGTTGAGCGATACCTCGCCCTTATCGGGCACCACCGCGCCAACGGCCGCCACCTGACCATCCAGCTCCGCCACCAGCATGCGCAGCCCCGGACTGGCCAGCATATGGGCCACGCCCTCGGGCGTTTTGTTCGCCGTCCAGGTCACCAGCCGCTCGGGCGCGCCGCCATGGTCGGGACCACAGAGTTCGGTTATGGAAGCGATAAGCACCCGGCTCATCGCCGGAACGTCGGCTGCGGTCGCAGGGCGAACCGCGATCATCCCACGATGGCCAGTTGCGGATCGAGCACGCGCAGCACCAAAGCCAGGTCATGCCCGCGCTTGAGGATGCGGCCCTGCTGGTTGGTGACGGCATATTGTCCCTGCCGGTTGCGCAGGCGGGGCGTCTTTTCGATGATGAACAGCGGTCGCTCCGAAACCCGGGCATAGACCGAGAACACGGCCCTGTCGCGCAGGAAGTCCATGGCGTAGTCGCGCCATTCCCCCTGCCCTACCTTGCGACCATAGACATTGAGGATGAGCTGGAGTTCCTTGCGATCGAAGGCGGTGACGCCAGGAAGCCTGCTGGAAACCGGACGCGCTGGAGCCTCGCCTGCGGCATGGACCAGCGACAGGCTGACCGTCTTGTCCTGTGGTGGGCTACCCTGCGCCAGTGGATCGACTCCGGGACATTTCAATCGTCAACGCGCTGTCATGATTGCGGCATTCGCCTTCGGATGCAAGGGGCCAGCTACGCGGGCGAAATACCCCATTTTGGTCACAGTTTGTCCCTGCCCCCGCCCGAAAGGGGGATCAGCCTACAACCATTGCCTCCAGTGGCTGGCATCCGGGCCGACCGAGCCCCCAAACCCAGACGCCCGGGTGTCAGCCGCCCCTATTTTGAGTTGACCAGTCAGAACCTTGCCCATCCCTGCCCCCAGGGATGGGTTTTTCTTTAGCACTCAGGGCTCGTAGGTCGCAGCCCCCAGGATCGGGCCAGGCAGGCCGCCCTTTTCCTGCTGCACGATGACGGCAATGCCGCTGCTGCCCTGGCCGAGAATTTCGGGGAGCGGCAGCTTGAGGCTGGCGCCCGTCGCCCCTTCCCACATGCCCAACACCTGCCGGTCGGTCACCACCTGGGTATAGACCATGGCCTTGCCGGCATTCTCGCCCTTGTCGATCGCCACATCAGCCCGATCAAGATAGGTCACCATCCAGACCACGGCATCATCCAGGCTGGTATTGGGCGGAATGGTCACGTCGAGCGTATCGCCATCGCGCGCGAGTTCCACGCCCAGCGGCAGTGCGGCACCATCGAGCGCGCCATGCACCTCGCCCCGCCGCGAGCCAACGACGCCCTTGGCGCCATTGACCACCATCTGCGGCGTATAGATGCGCGACGAGCCCCAGCTCTTGGCATAGGCGCGCTGGCGATCGGAAAATTCCGGACTGCCGAACGTGTCTTCCCAGCCCACATAGTCCCAGTAGTCGACATGGTAGGCCAGCGCCACGACGTCGCCTTCTTCGGCCAGGCCGGTGAGCAGCGCATCGGCCGGCGGGCACTGGGCGCAGCCCTGGCTGGTGAAGAGTTCCACCACCGCCTTGGGACGCGTGCGCGTGCTTTCCGCGCTGGTCGATTGAACCAGGGCAAGCAGCGTCACGATGCTGAGGGCAGCGCCAAGGATGGGTCTTGCAATCATGGGCAAGGTTGTAAGCCGGGCCCGCCAGACCTCGCCAGTCAAAAGAGGGTGAGAGGGGGAGAATCTACCTACACGGTGCGATCTCGAGATGAGCTAAAACAAAATGGCGGCCCTGAGGCCGCCATTTGCATTCCAGTTGGCAAGGCCGCTTACGCGGCGACGAGGCTGCGCAGCACGTAGTGCAGGATGCCGCCATTTTTGTAGTAGTCGAGCTCGTTTGCCGTATCGATGCGGCAACGGGTTTCGACATTGACCACGCTTCCATCGGCACGAGTGATCTTGACGGTGACCATGGCGCGCGGCGCGATCGAGGTGACGCCTTCGATGTCGATGGTTTCGCTACCGTCGAGGCCCAGCGTCTGCCAGCTCTCGCCGTCCTTGAACTGCAGCGGGATGACGCCCATGCCGACCAGGTTGGAGCGGTGGATACGCTCGAAGGACTGGGCGATCACGGCGCGCACGCCGAGGAGGTTCGTGCCCTTGGCGGCCCAGTCACGCGACGAGCCGGTGCCATATTCCTTGCCGGCAAAGATCACCAGCGGCGTGCCCTGGGCCTGGTAGGCCATGGCAGCATCGTAGATCGCCATCTGCGAGCCATCCGGACCCTTGGTGTAGCCACCCTCGACGCCCGAGAGCATCTGGTTCTTGATGCGGATATTGGCGAAGGTGCCACGCATCATCACTTCGTGGTTGCCGCGGCGGGCGCCGTAGGAATTGAAGTCCCGCGGCGCCACCTGGCGTTCCTCGAGATACTTGCCGGCGGGCGTCGTCGCCTTGAACGAACCGGCCGGAGAGATATGGTCGGTGGTGATGGAGTCGAGGAACAGCGCCAGCACCTTGGCGCCGGTGACATTGGTGACCGGCTTGGGCTCCATGGTCAGGCCCTCGAAATAGGGCGGGTTCTGCACATAGGTCGAGCTGGAGTTCCAGCCATAGGTCTCGCCGCCCTCGATCTGAATGCCCTGCCAGTTGGTGTCGCCCTTGAAGACGTCCGAATAGCGGCCCTGGAACATCTCCTTGGTCACGTGCTTGCGCACGATCTCGGCGACCTCGTGGTTGGAGGGCCAGATATCCCTCAGGTAAACCGGCTTGCCGTCCTTGGAGGTGCCGATGGCATCCTTGGTGATGTCGATCTTCATCGAGCCGGCCAGCGCATAGGCCACCACCAGCGGCGGCGAGGCGAGGAAGTTCGCCTTGACGTCCGGGTTCACGCGGCCTTCGAAATTGCGATTGCCTGACAGCACCGAGGCAGCGACCAGGTCGCCCGCCTGCACGGCCTTTGAAATCTCCACAGGCAGCGGACCGGAATTGCCGATGCAGGTGGTGCAGCCGTACCCGACCAGGTTGAAGCCGATGGCATCCAGATCGTCCTGGAGGCCCGCCGAGGTCAGGTAGTCGGTGACCACCTGCGAGCCGGGCGCCAGCGAGGTCTTGACCCAGGGCTTGCTGTTGAGGCCGAGTTCACGCGCCTTGCGGGCGACGAGGCCGGCAGCCACCAGCACGGATGGGTTGGACGTATTTGTGCAGGAGGTGATGGCGGCGATGACGACGTCGCCATGGCCGATCGAGAAATCCTTGCCTTCGACCGGGATGGCCGGATCGTCCGTCTTGCCGAATTCCTTAGGCAGGGCGGCGGCGAAGGCCGACTTGGCATTGTCCAGCGCGATACGGTCCTGCGGGCGCTTGGGGCCGGAGATGGATGGCACGACGGTGGAAAGGTCGAGTTCCAGCGTCGAGGTGAAGACCGGGTCGGGCGAGTTGGTCTCGTGGAACATGCCCTGGGCGCGCGAATAGGCTTCCACCAGCGCCACGCGCTGCGGATCGCGACCCGAGGTGGTCAGGTATTTGAGCGTATCGGCATCGACAGGGAAATAGCCGCAGGTGGCGCCGTATTCAGGAGCCATGTTGGCGATGGTCGCCTGGTCTTCGAGGCTCAGGTAATCGAGGCCCGGGCCGTAGAATTCGACGAACTTGCCGACCACGCCCTTCTTGCGCAGCATTTCGGTAACGGTCAGCACGAGGTCCGTGGCGGTGATGCCTTCATTGATCTTGCCGGTCAGCTTGAAGCCGACGACTTCGGGGATCAGCATGGTGATGGGCTGGCCAAGCATGGCAGCCTCGGCCTCGATGCCGCCGACGCCCCAGCCGAGCACGGCCATGCCGTTGACCATGGTGGTGTGCGAGTCGGTGCCGACAAGCGTATCCGGGTAGGCGACGGTCTCGCCATTCTCGTCCTTGGTCCACACGGTCTGGGCCAGGTATTCGAGGTTCACCTGGTGGCAGATGCCGGTGCCCGGGGGGACGACGCGGAAATTGTCGAAGGCCGACTGGCCCCAGCGCAGGAATTCGTAGCGCTCGCCATTGCGCTCATATTCGAGTTCGACATTCTGCTCGAAGGCCAGCGGGGTACCGAAGCTGTCGACCATCACCGAGTGATCGATGACAAGGTCGACGGGGACCAGCGGATTGATCTTCTGCGGATCGGCGCCGAGCTTGGCGGTGGCGTCGCGCATCGCGGCCAGGTCCACCACGGCGGGGACGCCGGTAAAGTCCTGCATCAGCACGCGGGCCGGGCGGTAGGAAATCTCGTGCTCACTGGTGCGGGAAACGAGCCAGGTCGCGACGGCCTCGATATCAGCCTTGGTCACCGTGCGGTTGTCTTCGAAGCGCAGCAGGTTTTCCAGCACCACCTTCATCGAATGCGGCAGGGCCGACACGCCCTTGAGCCCGTTCTTCTCGGCTTCGGTGATGGAATAATAGGTGTAGGTCTTGCCGCCGACCGTGAGGGTCGATTTCGACTTGAAGCTGTTTACCGAGGTCATGGTTTCCGCCCTAATCTTGTCTTTGCGGCAGGCACGCCGGTCCGGGCGAAAAGGCCTCGGAAACCGCTCAACAGCGCCGCCTTTGCTGGAATGACTCCAAACTATAGGGGCTTATAGAGAATTGCGATTGCCCTTGCCAGTGTCGGCTTGGCTCCAATACGAGAAGGGGTCATGACGCAAAGGCAAGTCTTTCCCCCGCTGACCCTTGTTGCCACCGGCCTGGTCTGCGGGCGGGGTGGCATCGGATTGACCGCTGCGCTGAGCTTTTCGGTCGGGCCGGGACAGTGCCTGCTGTTGCGCGGCCCCAATGGCTCGGGCAAGACGACACTGCTGCTGACGCTGGCCAACACGGTGGCGCCACTGGCCGGCGCTTTCGCCCTGGAGGGACAAGACCCCGACGCCGGGCCGCAGCTCCATCATTGCGGCCATCGCAACGCCATCAAGCCGCGGCTGAGCGTGCTGGAAAATCTCGATTTCTGGCGCGCGGTCAATGGCGCAACCGGTATTGCCACGAGGGCCGCGCTGGACGAAGTGGGGCTCGGCCCCTTGGCCGATCTCGATGCCGGCTACCTGTCGGCCGGGCAATCGCGCCGGCTGGCGCTGGCCCGGTTGCTGGTCAGCCACCGCTCCCTCTGGCTGCTCGACGAGCCGACCGCGGCGCTCGATCTCGATGGCCACGCCCTGCTGACCCGCCTGATCGACCGGCACCTGGACATGGGCGGCCTGGCCATTGCCGCGACGCATGACCCGATCACCCTGCCCGATCCGGCGCGCATGGAAACCCTGGTCCTGGGGGCACGACCATGACGGCTTTCTGGGCGATGCTGGCACGCGAACTGCGCCTGGCCCTGCGCGGCGGGGGCGACATGCTGACGCTGATCCTGTTCTTCGTCATCGTGGGGGCCATCGTCCCGTTTGCCGTCGGCCCCGATCGCGTGTTGCTGGCCCGCATCGCCCCCGGCATGGTGTGGATCGCGGCCTTCCTGGCCATGCTGCTCGGGCTCGACCGCCTGTTTCGTCCTGATCATGAGGACGGCTCGCTGATCCTGCTCCGGCAGGCCGATTTGCCGCTGAGCGGGGTCGTCGCGGCAAAGCTGGCCGCACACTGGCTGGTCTCGGCCCTGCCGCTGATCGTGGCGTCGCCATTCCTGGCCCTGTTGCTCGCCATGGAACTCGATACGTTCTGGCGCGTGCTGCTCTCGTTGCTGCTGGGCACCCCCGCCTTGGCCGCCTTTGGCGCCGTGGGTGCGGCCGTCACCGTGTCGATCCGGCGGGGCGGGCTGATCGCGCCCATCCTCATCGCGCCACTGTCGATCCCCGTGCTGATCTTCGGCACCGGCAGCATCACCGCCAGTCAATCAGGCGCGGCAATGCTGTTTCTTGCGGCATTGAGCCTCATGGCCGTGGCGCTGGCTCCCTTTGCCGCCGCCCTTGCGATAAGTTCGGGCGAGGACTAGAGCCCATGAGCATGGAAACCACACCCAAGCAGAGCTGGTGGAATCGGATTGCCCATCCGGGGCAGTTCGTCGCCTGGACGCGGCCATTGCTCTGGCCATTGACCATCCTGACGGCTGTGCTGTTCGTGGCCGGACTCTGGTTTGCCTTTTTCAATTCGCCCGAGGACTACCAGATGGGCGATACCGTGCGCATCATGTATGTCCACGTCCCCAATGCCTGGCTGTCGCAGTTCGTCTATGGCGTGATGACGGTCTCGGCGCTGGGCACCCTGGTCTGGCGCCACCCCATGGCCGATGTCTCGATGAAAGCCGCGGCGCCACTGGGTGCCCTCTTCACCGCCTTGGCCCTGTTCACCGGCGCGCTCTGGGGGCGCCCGACCTGGGGGACCTTCTGGGAATGGGATGGGCGCATGACCTCGACGCTCGTGCTGCTCTTCATCTATCTGGGCATCATCGCGCTGTGGCGCGCCTTCGACGATCAGCTGCGCGCCGCCCGGGTCATTGCCGTCTTCACCCTGGTCGGGGCGGTCAATATCCCCATCATCAAGTTCTCGGTGGATTGGTGGAGCACGCTGCACCAGCCCGCATCGGTGTTCCGCGCCGATGGCCCGCGCATGCCCGGCTCGATCCTGACCCCGCTCTTCGTGATGTTTTTCGCGTTTACATTCCTGTTCCTGACGCTGCACCTCAAGGCCATGCATACCGAGGTCAAGCGCCGGCGGGTGATGACGTTGCAGCGCAAGGCCGCGCAGGGAGCCGGCGCATGATCGACCTGGGACCGCATGCCGTCTTCATCGTCTGGGCCTATATTGGCGTTGCCCTGGGCGTCGCGGGGCTGATCGGCTGGACGCTTGTCGATGCCCGGGCCACGGCAAAAAGGCTCGCCGCTCTGGAAACGCGCCGCTGATGCGCTACCTGCTCTTCGGCTTGCCGCTCATCGCCCTCGTTGCCCTGGTGGCCGTGTTTGCCGCCTCGATCAACCGCGATCCGGGTCTCGTGCGATCGGTGCTGATCGACAAGCCGGCGCCGGCCTTTGCCCTTGCCGCAGTCCCCGAGCTGGGCGTGCCGGGCTTTGATACCGCGGCGCTCAAGGGCGAGGTGACCGTCGTCAACGTCTTTGCCTCCTGGTGCATTCCCTGCCGCGACGAGCATCCGCTGCTGATGGCCCTGCGCGACGTGGAGGGCCTGCGCCTTTTCGGCATCAACCAGGCAGACGCGACGGAAAATGCCCGGGCCTTCCTGGCAGAACTGGGCAATCCCTACGACGCCGTCGGCGCCGACCGCGATCGCCGCGTCTCCATCGACTGGGGCGTCTATGGCGTGCCGGAGACCTTCGTGGTTGATGCCCAGGGCATCATCACCTTCAAGCATGTCGGACCGCTGACCCCGGAATCAATCGAGACCGAGCTGTTGCCGGCCATCGAGAAGGCGCGGAGCTAGGCCTGGCGCCGTGCGTTCTCCTCCCTGGAGGACAAAATGAGCCGCACCGACACCGCCTTCCGCAATATCCGCGCCACCCCGTCCGCGCTTTATCAGGCGCTGGTGACCGCCAGGGCGCTCGAGCAATGGCTGCCACCATCCGGGATGACCGGCGAAATGGTAGAATTCGACCCTCGGCCAGGCGGCCGCTACCGCATGATCCTGCGCTATGACGACGCTGCCATAGCGGGCAAGAGCGGCAGCAACGAGGATATTGCCGAGGCGCGCTTCATTGAGTTGGTGCCCGACCAGCGCATCGTGCAGGAAGTCGACTTCGTCAGCGACGACCCAGCCTTTCAGGGCACCATGCGCATGTCAACGCTGCTCACATCACTGGGCGACGAAACCGAAGTGCGCTTCGTCGCGGAGAATGTGCCCGAAGGGATATCGGCGGCAGACCATGCCGAAGGCATGAATTCATCGCTGGTGAATCTGGCCAAGTTCGTGGGGGGCACGCTGTAGCCCACGGCGTCATTCCGGCAAAGGCCGGAAAGACATGGAGGGTGGGGGGCCAGTGCCAAGCCTCAAAAATCGCTAGTGAGCCCCTTGATCTCCCAGTCACCATACCGCCCGGGCTCCAACCCGCCGCGACCGCCCTGCTCCTTGGGTGCGAAGGCACCCTTGGCGTCGATCGCGGCGCGGCGCGCCTTGGCTTCATCAAGCGCCCGCTTGGCTGCTTCGCTCAGCGGGGCGCGGGGCGCCTCTTCGGATGTTTCTTCGTCGCTCATGGCACAAGTCCGCATTACGATTTGGTCATGCCGCTTGCATGGAACCACTGGCTACCCAACATAATTGCCCAGAGAACAGAACCCAAGGGCTCACTGATGTTCAATGCGTTTCGTACCACCGTCCTGCTGGCCGCGCTGACGGCCTTGTTCATGGTCGTGGGTTACTTCATCGGCGGCGCTTCGGGCATGATGATCGCCTTCGCCTTCGCGCTGGTGACAAACCTCTTCGGCTACTGGAATTCCGACAAGCTGGTGCTGCGCATGCAGAATGCCGTGCCGGTGGAGCGCAGCCGCGTGCCCGAGCTCTACAACATGGTCGATATCCTGTCGCGCAAGGCCGGCATCCCGACCCCGAAGGTCTATGTCATCCAGTCCGAGCAGCCCAACGCCTTTGCTACTGGCCGCAATCCGCAAAACGCCGCGGTTGCCGTCTCGGCGGGGCTGCTGAAGCACCTCGAAACCCGCGAAGTCGCCGCCGTCGTCGCCCACGAGCTGGCCCATATCCGCAGCCGCGATACCCTGACCATGACCATTACGGCCACCTTTGCCGGCGCCATTTCGGCCCTGGCCCAGTTCGGCCTGTTCTTTGGCGGCGGCAATAATCGCGACAACCCGCTGGGCGGCATCGGCACGCTGTTGATGGTGTTTCTCGCGCCCGTTGCTGCCATGCTGGTGCAGATGGCGGTGAGCCGCACCCGCGAATACGAGGCCGACCGCGATGGCGCAGAGATCTCGGGTGACCCGCTGGCCTTGGCCTCTGCCCTGCAGAAGATCGCCACCCTGGCCGGTCGCCAGGTCAACGTTGCCGCCGAGCGCAACCCGGCCATGGCCCATATGTACATCATCAATCCCCTCTCCGGGCAGCGCATGGACAATCTCTTTGCCACGCACCCCGATACCGGCAATCGCATCGAGGCCCTGCGCAGGCTTGCGGCGGAGATGCGTGTGGACGATAAGGGCCGCAGGCCTCAGCCTCGCCCCGCGCCGGTTTCGACCGGTCGCGATATCGGCGGCGGCTGGCGCGTGCCGACCGTCGGACGGACCGACGAGGACGGCGGACAACGCGGTCCCTGGGGATAAAGAACAAGCGTGGCGCAGAACAAACCTGATCCGGCGGGGCTCAAGCTCCGCCTCGTTGCCGCTCAACGGCTGAAATCCGTGCTGGGAGGCGACAATTTCTCGCCACTGACTGCGGCCGATCTGGCCGATGGGCGCGACCGCGCGCTGGCCAACCGGCTGATCACCACCGCTTTGCGCCGGCAGGGTCAGCTCAATTTCATTATCCATGCCCTGCTCGAAAAGGGCATGCCGGGCAAGTCCGGGACCTTCGAAGCCGTGCTGCGCCTCAGCCTGGCGCAGCTGGTTTTCCTGCCCGATCTCGGCGCCCATTCGGCCCTGTTCCTCGCCGTCGAAGCCACCAAGCGCGATCCCAAAGCGCGGCACCTGAGCGGCCTGATGAATGCCGTGCTCCGCAATGCCCAGGCCAATTCGGCCAAGTTCGGCATGCTCGATGATGACCTGGTGATCCCCGACACCTTCGGCGATACCTGGCTCGAGGCTTATGGAGAAGAGGCCATCGACGCCTTCTCGTCAGCCCTGCTGGCAGGCGCGCCACTCGACCTCACGCTCAAAACCGAAGACCCCGACCTGATCGACCAGCTCGGCGCTGAGCCGGTGATGGTAGATACCGTGCGCATCGATCAGCGCGACCGGCCCGTCGAAGCCCTGCCCGGCTATGCCGAGGGCCAGTGGTGGGTGCAGGATGCCGCCTCGGCCATTCCCGCCCGCATGCTCGGGGCGAAGGCCGGTGGCCGCGTCCTCGATCTGTGCGCCGCCCCCGGCGGCAAGACCGCCCAGCTGATCAAGGCCGGGTACCGCGTCACCGCACTCGACAGCGATGCGACCCGGATGGAACGGCTCAAGCAGAACCTCACCCGGCTCGATTATACCGCCGAAACCGTGGTCGCCGATGCCGGCACCTATGCGCCGGCCTCGCTGTTCGATGGCGTGCTGCTTGATGCGCCCTGTTCGGCCACCGGCACGTTCCGCCGCCACCCCGAAGTGATCTGGCATCGCTCGGTGGGTGACGTCGCCGGCCGCGTGCGGCTGCAGCGCGCCCTGCTCACCAATGCTTTCCGTTGCCTTGATGCGGGCGGCGTGCTCGTCTATTGCGTCTGCTCGCTGGAGCCCGACGAAGGCGAGCGCCAGGTCGATTGGGCGCTCGATGCCCTGCCGGGGCTCGAGTTGTGGCCGGTGACGGCAGCCGAACTGCCGGGGCTTGCAGGCGCCGTGACCGAACGTGGTCTGGTGCGCACGCATCCGGGGATGGACCCCGGTGGCCGCGCGGGCGGCATGGACGGGTTTTTCGTGGCGCGTTTCCGCCGCCGCTGAAAAAACAAGGTTATGGTGCCGTTGGGGAAGGGCGCCGAACGAGGATTGGGTCGTTGACGGGCAGTATCGGGACCACGCTGGCGGATGACGCATGGCGGGAGCGGGCGCATTGATGGCGCCATCGCTGCCCCATTCGCTGCGCCGTGCCGCTTTCGGCTTTGCCGATACGGTGGTCACGCTGCCGATCCTGCGCTGGACCTGGCGCGGGCTGGCCGACGACGCCTTTGCCGGCGAATTGCCCGAATTCCGCCCAGCCGACCGCGATGCGGTGCGCGACATGATGGCCGGGCGCTACCTGCTGGCGTCCAAGCTGGTCGAGACCGGCGGCGCCTCGCCCTTCAGCCTCGATGTCGACCATCTCGACTGGTGGCTCAACCTGCATGGCTTTTCCTGGCTGCGCCATTTCCACGACGTCCGGGACCCCGGCGAACGACGCTTTGCCCGCATGCTGGTGCTCGACTGGATCGGTCGCGAGGGCAATTTCCAGCACGATACCTGGGCCCCCTCCCTGACCGCGCAGCGGGTGCTCAACTGGCTGCGCCACCTGCCGCTGCTGCTTGATGGGGCGACGGCGGCAGAGGCCACCACGGTCCAGCGCGTGCTGGGCGCGCAGATCCAGAGCCTCAAGGTGCGCGGGCCGCTGTCGAGCGATCCGGCCGACGCGCTCTTTGCAGCCATAGCCCTGTTGGGCGCCGAATATTGCGAGCAGGGCGACAAGACCGACGTGCCCGGAAAGGTCGAAAGGCTCAACGCCATCCTCGCCAGCCAGCTTGACGCCGAGGGCCTGCACAAATCGCGCAATGCCCGGCTGCAGCTGCAACTGCTGGTCGACCTGGTGAGCATTCGCCGCATCGCCGCCGGGGTGAAGTCGGAGGCCGGCAATGAACTGGGCGCCCAGATCGACCGCATGCACGAGGCCCTCGACGCGCTGACGCTGTCGAGCGGCGAACCGGCCTATTTCAACGGCTGCGGACATCTGCCGCATGACGTGCTTATCGCCATCCAAGCCAACGGACCAGGGCGAAAGCGGCGCTCCATGCTGCTAGGTGGCTATGGCATCCTGCGCGATGGGGACGCCGTGGTGATCGCCGATTCCGGGCTCCTCCCGCCTGCCGGCCTCGACGGGGACCTGCATGCCAGCACCCTCGCCTTCGAATTTTCCCATGGCAGCGAGCTGATCCTGGGCTCCTGCGGTCCGGCCCCGGCCGATCTGCCGGACAGCAAGGGGCTGTTTCGCCAGGGCGTGGCCCATTCGGGCCCCACCATCGACGCCGAGGACCTGGTCGGCAGCGGCAATCCCAGCCTCGTGCTCGATACCGCCGACCACTCGCTGACCCTGGCCTCCGATGGTTATGCCAAGCGCTTCGGGGTGACCCTGGAGCGTCACATGACGCTGCTCTCGGGGGGTACGACGCTGGTCGGCCAGGACCGCATGGTAGCCAAGGGCAATCCCTCGGGGCTCCTGGCCATCCGGTTCCACCTGGCGCCTGGGGTCATGGTGCGCCGCAACAAGGGCGAGGGCATCGTGCGCCTCGTACTGCCCAATGGCGCGGTCTGGAGCTTCCTCTGGGAAGGCGCGCATTTCCGCGAGGAGGAAAGCGTCCGCCAATCGGCCTATGTCGGCTTCCACAAGACGCGCCAACTTGTGCTCGAAGCCGACGTGGCCGCCGATGCGGAAGTGGCCTGGATCTTCACCCTCGAGCAGGGGTGAGTGAACCACCGCGAGTGACCTTGCGCCTCCCTCCCCCCTTGAGGGGAGGGACCGAGGGTGGGGGTGCTGCGGCTTCCACTAATGCCCAGATCGCGAAACGCGCAGCACCCCCACCCCTACCCCTCCCCTCAAGGGGGAGGGGACGGCACCGCAGCGGTCCGCAATCAGCGATTGGCACCATCCCCGCTTCGTGCTAGCGAGCGCCCGAAATCACATCACAGGCGAAAAAATCCTCATGGGCAAGACGGTCAAGGTCGGGCGGGCGCTGCTTTCGGTATTCGACAAAACAGGCATGGCCGAATTTGCCAGGGGATTGTCGGCCGCGGGTGTCGAGCTCGTGTCGACCGGCGGCACGCATAAGCTGATCAAGGATGCCGGCCTTCCCGTCCGCGAGATCGCCGACCTCACCGGCTTCCCCGAAATGATGGATGGCCGGGTCAAGACCCTCCATCCCAAGGTCCATGGTGGGCTGCTTGCCGTGCGCGACAAGGCCGACCACGCCGCCTCCATGTCCGAGCACGAGATCGGCGCCATCGACCTGGTGGCGGTCAACCTCTACCCCTTCGAAAAGACCGTTGCCTCCGGCGCCGGCTATGACGACATCATAGAGAATATCGACATCGGCGGCCCGGCCATGGTCCGCTCCGCCGCCAAGAACCACGCCTATGTGACGGTTGTCGTCGACCCAGCCGACTATCCCGCCATCCTGACGGCGATCGCCGAGACCGGCGGTGTGCCCTTCGAGCTGCGCCAGCGCCTGGCCGCCAAGGCCTATGCCCGCACCGCGGCCTATGACAGCGCCATCTCCAGCTGGTTCGCCAAGGCGATCGACTATCCCGAAATCCGCTATCGCGGCTTCGCCGGCACCCTGCGCGAAGTCATGCGCTATGGCGAAAACCCGCATCAGTGGGCAGGCTTCTACGCCAATGGCGAGGACCGCCCCGGCGTCGCGACGGCAAGCCAGGTGCAGGGCAAGACCCTCTCCTACAACAACATCAACGATACCGACGCCGCCTTCGAACTGGTCAGCGAATTCGATCCGGCGGAAGTCGCTGCCGTTGCCATCATCAAGCATGCCAATCCCTGCGGCGTTGCCGTGGCCGGCGATCTCGTCACCGCCTACAAGGACGCGCTGCGCACCGATCCCGTCTCGGCCTTTGGCGGCATCGTCGCCACCAACCGCGAGATCGATGCCCAGACGGCGACCGAGATCGTCAAGGTCTTCACCGAGGTGATCGTGGCCCCCTCCGCGACCCAGGAAGCCCAGGACATCATCGCCGCCAAGAAGAACCTGCGCCTGCTGCTGACCGGCGGCATTGCCGACCCGAAGGCCGATGGCCTGGTCGTCAAGTCGGTCGCCGG